>JBCCXH010000377.1:0-5447 GCA_039192005.1 Bacteroidota bacterium | reverse complement strand
TTAAGTTCTTCCTACACTTTTTTTGTTTGCAGCCTTACTCCGTCAGGATTTACCAAAGCCTTTCCTCCTGATCTTCAAGATCGTAAAATTGAATTTTGAAAAGAGGATTTAAAGTAGATATTTTGTCATCCTATGGCCCGGTTTCTAAAAAAACGTACCGAAGAGCTAGGTAAAGCTCCAGGTTCCTTGGTTTTTGTTGGCGAGAAAAAGATAGAAAAAACTCAAATTGAGGTGATCCAGTTCAACTCTGAGCAGATCGAGGTCCATAAGGATCCGACCATGGCGGATCTGGAAAACTTCAAAAGCTCGAGTGACATCTCGTGGATCCGTGTTTCTGGCATACATGATACTGAGGTGGTCCGAAAGATCGGAGAGGTTTTCGACCTACACATCCTACTACTAGAGGACATTTCCAATACAGATCAACGTCCCAAGTACGAAGAATTTGATCATCACCTGTTTCTGGTACTCAAAATACTGGGAGAACGTACCGAAACTCAGGAAGTGATCTCCGAACAATTCAGCCTGGTGGTAGGCAAGGAATACCTGATCACTTTTCAAGAAGCACACACGGACGTTTTCAAAGGAGTGAGAGACCGATTGTTACGCCCCACAACCAAAATCAGGCACAGGAAAAGTGACTACCTCGCTTATGCGCTCATGGATGCGATTGCAGACCGTTACATCTTGATTATTGAGCGGTTTGGAGAACAAGTAGAGTCTCTGGAACAAGCACTCATTGCCAATGCCAACTCCTCGCACCTGGCAAAACTGTATGAATACAAAAGGGAAATCAATTTCTTAAGAAAGACCATCCGACCGGTTCGGGAACTGGTCATCGGCTACAAAAACTCGGAGTCGGACCTGATAGCAGACCCAACCATCTCCTACATCAAAGACCTGGAAGATCACATCGTACATGCGACCGAAGCAGTAGAAACATATCAGGTCATGTTAAATGAGCAACTGAACCTCTACCAATCGATCACCAACAATCGCCTGAATGACATCTTACGCGTCCTGACCATTTTTTCGGTGGTATTCATACCGCTGACATTCCTTGCGGGCATCTATGGAATGAATTTTAAATACCTACCGGAACTTAACTACCGGTACGCTTATCCTATGTTCTGGGTAACACTTATTCTCATTGCCGCGCTCATGATGGGTTATTTTAAACGAAAGAAGTGGCTGTAGTCAATGACTTTTTGATAAACCATCCCTTAACTTGTCTTTTCAATCCAGTAAATCGTCGATGCTGTCAAAGTTGCCCTGATCGTACTTGGCACTGTGGAATTTGTCAAGCTCTTTAAACTTCTCCAAAATCCCAACCACCTCCTTATCATTTAAGTCTCCCATTAATAAATCAGATACTTTCGACGCTTGTTGCTGTGCCTGTTGCAATACCTCGTCTCCATATTTTGTCAGTCGCACGCGTTTCATCCGCTTGTCCGCTTTTTCGACTTCTTCCTCCAGGAGCCCGTCTCGTTGAAGTCGCTTCATGATTTCAAATGCGGTACTTTTCTGGTCCAGTAAAAGGTTTGCTAATTCATTCTTGGAAGGATTTGGCATGTATTTGACACCGTTCAATATTCCATAATCCTCAAAGTGTCGGATGGGAAGGTCCTTAAAGGCGAGTTTCGCCCATAGTTCCGTAAAATTGATCAACCTTCCGAACACCTTACCCAACTCCATTTTTTTGGCAGGCATGTCCGAAGTATCCGGTTCTTCGGCCGGGTTCATTTTATTATTTAACCATTTGGCAAAAGACTTGATGGATTGATCGGGGCGGCTTTCTGCATACTCCACCCACAACCCGATCAACTCCTGTATGATTCTACCTTCACGCATTTAATATTATTTTGTAATAAAAATTAAACAAAATTGTAATTAATAGGGTTTTAGCTCTGTGTTTGATAATTACTACAAAAAAATGAATAAAATATTACAATTCAGTATTATCCTAATGATACTCATCACTCAGACTGAATTAAAAGCCCAGAATTCAACGAGTCTGGGAACCATTTCAGGTTACGTGATGGATGATAAGACGGAAGAGGTACTTATTGGTGCGACGGTACTACTACCCGGAACTCAACTTGGAGCGACAACGGATGTTAACGGGTTCTTTACGATTGCTAACATCCCGCCGCAAACCTATACCGTAGAGGTATCTTACATTGGTTTTGTGACGGATGTACGTTACAATGTTGTGGTTAGGTCAGGAGGAGTTCCTGATCTGACGTTTCGTCTAAAAGAGGATGTCAGCACCCTGGAAGACGTGGTGGTTACAGCGAGTCCTTTTCGGAAGTCGGAACAGACGCCTCTTTCCATTCAACGCTTGTCTCCTGAGGAAATCGCGACATTTCCTGGCGGAAACAACGACATCGCCAAGGTTGTACAGGCACTGCCCGGTGTCAGCGGATCAGTCGGCGGGTTTCGTAACGACGTCATCATCCGGGGCGGCGCACCCAATGAAAACGTATACTACCTGGACGGGATAGAAATCCCTAATATCAACCATTTCGCCACACAAGGAAGTGCCGGAGGCCCGGTCGGTTTGCTGAATGTGTCTTTCTTTGAAGGGGTCACGCTATCTACCAGTTCGTTCGCTTCTCAATATGACAACGTACTATCTGGTGTCCTTCAGTTTGATCAGCGGGACGGTAATAACCGAGATTTTAAAACGAACATCCGAGTCAGCAGCAGCGAAACCGCACTAACTTTTGAAGGCCCTTTATTTAAAAGAGACAACGAGTTTAGTCATACTTCTTTCATCGCATCGGTCAGAAGATCATACCTACAGTTGCTATTCAAAGCGTTGGATTTACCTTTTTTACCGGACTATTGGGATTACCAATACAAACTCACCCGAAAAATTGATAAATACAATGACTTAATCCTGACAGGTGTGGGTTCAATTGACGATTTTTCCGTCAATATCCCCGATGAATTTGACGAAGAGCAGCAGGCGAATTTGGATCAGGTGCCGATCATCAAGCAACGTACCAATACCATTGGTGCGAGCTGGAAGAGACGGTTCAAAGGTGGAAGTGGATTGATGACCACAGCACTTAGTACGAACGTTCTAAATAATGACTTTACACAGTTTAGGGATAATGTTACCCAATCGGATGTTCTTTTAAGCAATGTTTCGCGAGAGCAAGAAACCAAGCTTCGCTATCAATACACCCGGTTTGCCGATGCATGGACCCTATCTGGAGGTGCCGTAATTCAACATGCGGATTATGAAAACAATACACGGGACCTTGTCAATAATTTCACTTTCGATAACGGCATCAACTTATGGCGATATGGTTTTTTCGGGCAGGCATCTCGTAATTTCTTAAATGAACGCCTGGGTTTTTCAGCAGGTTTCCGGTTAGATGGCAACTCATTCACCAATACAGGGAATGAATTGCACCGAACATTCAGCCCAAGAGCTTCCCTCTCTTACCAACTGGATAGAGCAGGAAACTGGACACTCAATGGGTCCGTCGGAAGGTATTTCAAAATCGCTCCTTATACCGTCCTTGGATTTACGGACGCAAACGGTGACTTGCCGAATCGGGATGTACAGTACATACAAAGCGATCACGTTGTTTTAGGATTTGAGCACCTTTTAAACACCTCTACCAGAATCACGATAGAAGGGTTCTATAAAAAATACAATGACTACCCGGTCTCTTTAACTGATAGCGTTTCGCTGGCCAATCTTGGAGCCGATTTCTCCGTACTGGGTAATGAACCGGTAGCAAGTGTCGGACTCGGCAGAACCTATGGAGTAGAGTTTCTGGCTCAGAAAAAATTTACCAGTAACTTCTATGGGATCTTATCCATAACTTTATACAATAGTCAATTTACGGGTTTCGACCAAAATACCTATACCTCTTCGACCTGGGACAACGGTACACTTCTGACCTTTACCGGAGGATACAAGTTTGGAAACAATTGGGAACTAAGTGCGCGGGTCCGATACCTTGGAGAAACACCTACTGCACCCATCGACCAGGCAGCCACTTTGGCAAACTACCCGGCAATTGTTAGGGACTACTCAAGACAAGGAGAACAACGACTGGATCCGTTCAATCAAACGGACATCCGCCTGGATAAGAAATGGAATTTGAATGGGTTCACCCTGGATGTATTCTTTGAACTTCAAAATGCGTTCGGACAGCAAACCCCTCAAGAGCCATTGTTTGGTTTGGTAAGAAATGACAATGGAGACATCGCAAACCCACGCGCAATTACCGAAATCGAAAACATCGATACCAGTCAAGTGCTCCCAACGCTTGGTATCGTCATCGACTTTTGATCCATACGCTGCGGTTTTTGATCGTTTTTATCAATTCCTCTCATTCGTAAGAGGAATTGATTTTTCCCTGATACAGAGTAGCAGATCTGTTTTCAATTTAGCCATACAGCTCACTTGATGATGCTATATTTTGCAAGCGTGAACGACACATCCACCCGTTCGAGTATACCACCGGAATACCGGAAGATTGACGGATTGGTTTTACCCACCTGAAATGTTGAACGATCTATGGGCTTCACCGACCTGAATGCTCCCTCCTGCTCAGAAAACACCTTTTCAGTCTGGTTGGGAGGACCAAAGTAGAGCTGCACCACACTGTTTTTGATCGCCTCATGAAGAGACGATTTTTTCCCATCTTTTACAATGGTGTAGTATGCTCCTTCCAACTCCGTCAATGTTTCCGAGTTCAATTTTCCGTTTCGATAAGACTTTACCACCGACTTCACCATTCGATCACCTTTAAAAATCGCCTTCAATTCGTATTTGACGGAGACGGTTCCAATGAAGCGAACCTTACTGATGGAACTGGATCGGTAAACCGTGGAGTCTCCCTGCTGGTACCTTTTCACTTCATATGACCCTACTTTATTGTTCTTAAATATGATGTGATAGGCCTCGCCAGCCTCTTTACCAATGGAGGGAAGTTCCTCGTGCACACCTCGTTGTGCGTATACAAAAGGTCCCACCAGGAGACTTAAAACCCAAAGTAGTGCTTTCATCGTGCCGGTTGATCGATTAATTCATTGATTAATTGATTGTCCCAATACGCCGCCTCTTTAACAATCTTGAGGTCAACAAACTGAGTAGAGATGTGTACCGGAACGTATCTGATTTGCTCACCTACAGTTATTTTCATCACCGTCCACCAGCCTACCCATTTTTCTCCTTCACTATTCTCAATGAGTTCGATTTCATCATCCGGAAGAAACTCAAACGCATCAAAGTAACGGAGGCTTTCTTCAACTCCTAGTAGCCGTTCTCTCCAACTCAAAGGAGTGGTACTGTTCCAGTAAATCTTCGCCGAGTCTGCATGTCGTTTGGAGCTCAACGATGGAATAGCTGCTTTTTATCCCTTTGTTTTGTTGGAATCCTTTTTCCAAGACCCAATCCGAAAAGGGGAAGTCGATTGGCA
>JBCCXH010000376.1:0-5453 GCA_039192005.1 Bacteroidota bacterium | reverse complement strand
TGCGAACCGACGATATTCACTTTTACTCGAACATCCGAGCCTGCATGCAATACTTTGCCGGGAGTTGTACCAACTGCATTTTTATTGAAGATCTTCTCTGCGGCGGTCAGCCCTTGTCCCTCTTTTGAAATCTCTTTGGAAGGAGCAAATACGACGGGCACCTCAATGCCTAATGCCTTCGCAGCAAAAGTCTGTAGCTTTTTGCCGAATACGACTGCATAAGATCCGCCTGCCTTGATGAATTCCATCTTTTGTGGCGTCAATGAACTGGAAATATCAATGAGTTCCTGATCGCCGTTGTAAAGCTTTTTCGTTTTCGTATTGATGGTCAGGACGGTACCTGTAGCCACTGAATAAGCTTCTTCAAGGACCGGCTCACCGTCCGCATCTACTACCGTGTTGCCCTCGGCATCTTTCTTTTTTACCCAGTTTTTCAGGTCCACACCTATGCCACCTGTCACACCGACAGTCGTGAGGAAAATAGGAGAGATGCCGTTGGTCCCGGCAATGATGGGAGCAATGTTGACAAAAGGGACGTATGGGCTGGCCTGAATGCCTGTCCACAAGGCGACGTTGTTTACTCCAGACATCCTTGAAGACCCTACACCCATTGTTCCTTTTTCGGCGATCAGCATCACACGCTTATCTGGGTGCTGTTCTTTTAGAGCCGAAAGTTTGTCTTGCATGTCTTTATCGTGCTCGAAAATACACTGACCATGCAACTCCCTGTCCGATCTGGAGTGCGCATCCGCACCAGGCGAAAGCAAATCGGTTGAAATATCTCCCTCGCCCGCAATGTAGGTTACCACCTGAATTTCTTCTAATACATCAGGCAGTTTCGTGAAAAAATCAGCCCGGGCGTAGCTTTCCATAATCTCCTTCGCAATCTCATTTCCCTCTTGGAATGCAGCTTCCAGACGATCGGTATCTGCTTCGTAAAGGAAAACTTGTGTCTTTAGTACTTCGGCAGCTTCTTTTGCGATGGCTGCATCACCTCCTAAAGCCAGATCAAGCAATACCTCTATGGAAAGTCCCCCCTTCATGTGAGAGAGCAACTCAAAAGCAAAAGCAGGGGTGATTTCTTCTACAACGGATTCCCCAAGAATGATTTCCTTTAAGAAGGTGGCCTTTACGCCTGCGGCGCTGGTTGTCCCGGGGAGCGTGTTGTAAATGAAAAAGTGGATGGAGTCTTCACGGTATGCATGGTCGATGTCCTTGATTTGCGCAATGATTTCGCTGAGCAATTCCGCATCATCAATCGGCTTAGGGTGAAGTCCCTGCTCTTTTCGTTCTTCAATCTCGTTGAGGTAATCTTTATAGATGTTCATGTTAGCGTCTTTTCAATGTTGAAGACAGACTTTATATAAGTTATTTTACTAGTGCCTCATCTGAACTTTTCAGTTAGATTAACTAAATCGTATCCTTCTTTCTTAAGGCGTCACAAAGATAACTGAATGGTTGGTTTGTGGAGGTTTGACGGGGGTTTCTGTTGTTTTTCAGCAATATTCGAAATATTTTTCTTGTGATTGCCTTTTGGGTACGCATGCGCTTTCCCTGAATTGTGAATTTTCTAGTGCGAAAGCCTAAAGACATTACCCCCTTTTGTCACGACCTTTTTAGTAATGTACGATACGTTCCTGCTTAGGTAGAAATCTTACATGGCCGAAAGGGGTATTTCAGCGAGTTTTATATGAACGAAGAAAAGCTATCTTGTATGGATAAATACGTAAGCTCATCTGGTAAACTACTTATGAAAACCGAGCAGCACCCAACCCGGGAGACACAGCATCACCTCTACCCTTGGTTAACGGAAGAACCGGGTTCGAATGTTAGCGCCACCATAATTGACAATCGCCCCCAGAGCATCTACCAACGGCAGTTGCGAGCGCATATGAACACGCGTACTTTTTCGGAGCCCTCAACCCTGAAAAGAGGGACTAATAGCGCTAACAGTCAGGCACTGCCAAAGCAGGACACGATAAAACCGACCGTACAAACGATGAGGGAGGAGCGCACCCTCAATGATGTAAGTGGGCAAAAGGAGGCAGATACGTCGGAAAATGGAGCGGTAAGCTTTTCGGTATGTACTGCAGATCTTTCATATTGTGTGCAACGAGTAGGTGTCGGTGATGCCGAAGTAGACGTCCCGGGAGAAGACCATCAGGATATGAGCCCTAAAGAGGAAGCGTACCTCCGTTCTACCTGGGCAAAATGGTTTTTACCCAGAATGATCACGGTGGATGAAAATGGAACGTATGCCCTGCATGAGGAAATACTTACGTACGCTGACAGGTATCCGGAGCGTGTTCCATTCATCCTGGAGACGATCGCTATCCGTCGCAACGTTCTTGAGAAGGAGAAAAAGGCGCTCATAGAGGGAAGGACGAAGGTCATGAAGACTTACCTGGTCGTACATGAAGAAGCTGCCCGGAATATGAGACTCGAACGAAAACAACGGAAGATCGATCGTTGTACCCAGTTGCTTAAATGCTATGGTGAAGTCAGGTACCGAATAGAAAAAAAATACTACGGCGCTAAAGTAGCAGCAGACTCCACTGCACCTATTCGTTTCAGAGGAAGAAGGCTGTACGGCTTGAGAAGGTTTGTGTCCAGGGCAAGTTTCAATAGCTGGAATGCCTATCAAAAATCAGGTGGCAGATTCTTTACGGATGTGAAAAACTATTTATGGACCCGAGGGTTTGGGCTTTTTGGCGATTTTTCAGCGGGTCTGCTCAAGTTCGCGGAAGGGATCATCAAAACAGCACTAAAAAGTGTGTTGGAAACACTTGCTAATGTCGTGGGGCTGGGCGTTGGCCTGTTCGATGGCATTTTGAGTGTCTTATTAGGAAGCTATTTTGAAAACTGGGTACGGCATGAGGCTTCCGAAGAAAACACTTTACAAGATACAGAGACTGATATACAAGAATCTTTTAAAGACTACTGCAAAAGAAAAGTACGGGAGGCATTCCAGGGAGGTTCCATTTTCACCTGGGCCAGAAAAACGAAAATCAGGAGAGAGGCGAGGTTGTCTTTTTTAAAAATGAGGACGCGCCTCATCGATGGCAGGGAAAAGGATACGTATTTGGAAAATGATGCTGCCAGAACTGGTGCCTCTTTCATTGGAAAGATAATAAGAGAAATTTTGAAAAGAAGTGAGGTAGGACAAGGTACCGAAGATGAAGAAACAGCACCAGGTAACATGAGTCATGAAGATACCGAGGACTTGTACCATTCGGACCTGTATCGCCATGATTTTGGAACCAAAGAAAAGAACAACATGATAACAAAGCTTTGGAAACACCTAGGACTTTTCATTAACGAGCTTACTAGCAGAAGAGAAGATTTAAGACATGACGAGGTACAGTTTCTTGAATCATTCAATGGACTCGCAGCGACTACCAATCGTGCTGGCTTTGTTGGCAACTTCAGCGAGAGGTTTGAAAATTTTTTCCAATCAATGACACCTACAAACAATGACGTGGATGAGCCAGGTCGTTTGGGAAATGTAAAGCTGGGTGTTAGGGATTTTTGTTCGTTTGTGATGAGAACTGCCTTCAGGGGACGAGACGAAGTCGCACCTGTTTATAAGGCGCTACACGTGATCAGAGGAGAAAGCACTTTTTCTGAAATCACCAATGAGTCCCAGTTCGAGAGAATAGGGATTCTCTTAGACGCACTTTCAACCTACTCCTCTTACTGTACCGAAAAGGCAAAACCTTATGGAAGCTGGCGGAGGTATCGTAAATCCTTTCGTAGCGAGTTGTCAGATGTTACCGGCATGGACTATCAGGAAAGTAACGGCACTCAAAAGCTGGCGGATAAGGTAAATCGGGATATTTGGAAGAAACGATCCATTTGGAAAATGGGACGTGAGTTGTTGAGAAAAGAAAACTGGACAAAAGAAGGCCTGGCAAGTGGGGTTTATCACCTCTTTAATTCGGTGCGTGAACCTTTGCAGCTAGCTTTCCTTTTCGCAATAGGTTTGCCAAAGGCTCATTTGGGGTATGGCTCTTTTGGTTTTGCATTTGAAGCTGTAACGACCCCGCTGGTTCCTTTTTTTAGACTTATTGGAGGGATCGGGCATGCAGGAAATGCATTACTTCATTTTATCTCGCTGTGGTTGAGGGAAAAGGCTCCTGGGAAACGACGATACAACCAGGATGGTGTGACGAGTGGCGGAGAAAATCACATTGATGAAGGTGAAAGAGAAGGTGCGTGGATAAATGAAGATCGTAAGAAATGGAGAAAGAAAAGGATCAACGAGGTGGAAGTGGTCCTTAATGTGATGAATGAAAAGAGGCAAGAACTGGCAAGAATTGCCAACGATCCGGAATCAGAAAACCCTGTTGATGAGTGCAATCGCATTATTGCAGAAGTCAGGGTGTTGCATCGCATGTTTTCTAATGAACTCTCTATTAAGCTAATGGATGACTCACTGAAGGAAAAGTTTTGGCAAGAAGTCTGGAAAGGGAGTAAAGGTGCCTCAATAGGGGTATATATGAAGTCCACCGGTATGTTTATGAAAGGCCTTCTTTCAAGTGTTGTTACACGTTGGGACGGGTATGAGCCAATATATCCGACCGTTTACTTTGAGAATGGAGAGGATAATTTTGTTGAAGCAATTAGAAATGGAAGCTATGATCCATTAGAAAGCAATGAGGAGTTAAACAGGGTTATTTCCTCCGCTCAACGGGCATTTGTTAATGGGCATGGCCACACAGAAAAACAACTTGGAATACAAAAGATTGATGCCATATTGAATAGCGCATTGAACACGAATCAAAAAAGGGAGATTCGGTTTTATTTTGGTATTTACCTTCACTTGCTGAAGGAAATTATAGCGTTGCAGGAGAACATCTATTTGGCTGAAGGAGCTGAGTTAAGCCAAATTGACATTAGCAAGCTGGCAGCAGGTTTTGGCGGTGGCAGACAAGCTGATCCCCGTTTGTCAACAAATAGAAACGATGATGGAGAAGACGGAGATGGTGGAGATGCTACAGGTGAGTAATCCAGCTTACACGTGAAGTTTCTGTAAAACATTCCACTAAAAAAACCGGGGCGGCCTGCAGACCGCCCCGATTTAGTATGATAAATGCACCCGCGATGATCGGTGGTGACTACTGGCTAAGTAGTCGTGTTTTGACGATAGTCGTTTATTAGTTGTGAAACCTTGAATGCAAAGTAAGGGAAGGAACTATTCTTAAAACATACCCACTTTTGGGTAGTTTGCGTCATATTTAGGGTATTTTTAGATGGTATTGGCTACTGATACTGGCTAGACCTCCAATAAGTCGTCCAGGTCGTACCTCAACTCATCCACCCGGCTTTCAAGTGCCGATTTGGCATCGGCGATGCCTTTGTTGTAAATGTGTTTACCGATTGATTCCAGAAAAAAGTTCAGCAGTTCTGCGGCGGCCACTCGTCCAATTGTTTCATCCCGTTCATGTTCAAAG
>JBCCXH010000375.1:0-5463 GCA_039192005.1 Bacteroidota bacterium | reverse complement strand
GGCGCGCCTTTCGGCTTCGTCCAATTCAAATTTTGTCCTTCTCACGACCACTTCGTGACGGTGATCGACAAAATGAACGATAAGGTCTCTTAGGTTAAGTGTCTTGGGGCGGCCTTTGACGAGCGCGACGTTATTGACACTAAAAGAAGACTGAAGCGCCGTTTGTTTGTATAGGTTATTTAATACAACGTTCGGAATCGAATCTTTTTTCAAGTCGTAGACTACGCGCATCCCCTGCTTATCTGACTCGTCCCGAATGTCGCTGATCCCTTCTATTTTCTTATCATTGATCAACCCTGCGGTCTTCTCAATCATGGACGCTTTATTGACCTGATAAGGAATTTCGTTTACGATGATTTGTTCTCGTCCGGTCTTGGTTTCTTCAATGGTGGCTTTGGCCCGAAGAACAACACGTCCCCTTCCGGTCTCGTAGGCAGACCTCACTCCCTGATACCCATATATGGTCGCCCCGGTAGGAAAGTCCGGTGCTTTAATGTATTGCATCAACCCTTCGATGGAAATTTCCTTATCGTCAATGTAGGCGATGACACCATCTACCACTTCTCCAATGTTATGGGGAGCCATATTCGTCGCCATCCCCACGGCTATACCGCTTGCTCCGTTAATTAGAAGATTAGGAGTCTTAGAGGGCAGCACGGTAGGCTCTTCGGTACTGTCGTCGTAGTTAGGCTGAAAGTCTACCGTATTCTTTCGTATATCTGAAAGCAACTCTTCGGCAATTCGTCTTAACCGCGCCTCTGTATATCGCATGGCCGCAGGGGAATCACCATCAACCGAGCCAAAGTTACCCTGTCCATCAACCAAAGGATAGCGCATGGACCATTCCTGTGCCATACGTACCATGGTATCGTAAACGGCCGTGTCTCCATGAGGGTGGTACTTACCCAGCACATCCCCCACAATTCTGGCACACTTCTTATAGGCTTTGTTGTAGTTTACTCCAAGCTCATCCATACCGTATAAGATCCTGCGGTGTACGGGTTTCAAACCGTCTCGTACGTCTGGTAGTGCTCTTGAAATGATCACGCTCATCGAATAATCGATGTAGGCGCCTCTCATTTCTTCTTCAATATTTATTGGAATGATATTCTGATCTGAGGAAGGCAGATTATCAATTTCTCCGTCTGACATCTAAACTCTATGTAGGTTCGTAAAAAAAGATCTGCAAAGATAGCAAAATTCAGGCAAACAAAATATGGTTAATAGGGGTTTAACTTCTTTCTATTCTTCCATTTATAACGCCACAATCTTCGGTGATTTTCTCCGACTTTAGGATTCTGCCTTTTCCATAGCGGCTGTCCTCTTACTTCTTTTAGTTTACCTGTCTTCGGATCTGTATAAATGTGTTTTAGCTGCACATGATCACTCTTCATTGGTGATCTCGGGATCTCCGGGATGTTGATGCTCAATCCTACTTGAATAAAGAAAGACGGTGTTCGATGCGAGATGGTCGCTCCATCCGGCAGGTTTATTGTATGTTTTTTAAAATCAATGCTGGGCTTAATGATCACCCGGAAGTATTCGGACCAGTTATTTTCAATGCTAATCCCAAAGTTGGTGAATAGTCCTTTGGAGATTGCTGATCCGTCAAACTGCTTCCCCTGACCAAATTTCCCAACCATGAGTTCTGCCACAAAATCATACGTCCAAAACTGATAAAATCGATACCCAACCAATCCGTAAAACCGGGTGTAGCTGGTAGACTTAAAGTTTGGTTGATAATTCCTGACTTGACCTTGCAAGGAAGTAGGTTCCAGCTCTCTTACAAACTGCCGTTCCCAGGTAAAACCTCCCCCAATTCTAAAATCTAAAAAGTTGTAATGGAGGTTGAGCGACACCGGTATTCCTCCCGATACGCCTCGAAATCCTAACGGAATGCTGTCCGTGTCCACTAGTAAGGTTTGGTTTCCCAATAATGGATTGTTTACAGGGTTGGCCAGGTAGTCAAATGGAACCAAAAACGGATTTTCTATTGACGTTTCAACACCGGGCTGCGGGTTGTTTAACCAATCGGTAAATCCGGTGATGGTCGGTCCGGGGTTTTCACCATTGCTAAATACAAATTGACTGACGGGATCTTGATAAAAAAATACGCCGGACAAGTCATGAGCATACGTATTTCTGGAATACCCCGTAGTTAACGTAAAGCTGAATTTATTGATAAAAACCCGGAAAGGACTTCGATAGATATCGTATTTCTCGTAGATACTCTGCCCGGATACATTTTGCACAAACAAAATGCATAAGACACATAACACACCGTATCGTTTCAAGCCTGTAATCAAGTTCGCCTTAAAATTAACATTAATCCACCCGAGTAACGTCAAAAATCAACGTTCGGTATGGAGGAATGGTCGAGACATAGTCTGGAATGATCGAATCATCAATTAAATCACCGATAATTGAAGCTGGTATAACCTGAGCACTTTCCCGATACCCTTGGGAAGAAGGAATAATAATGAGCGCATTTTCACCGGTGAGCATTCTGGAAACCCCAAATTCTAAGCCTGGAATGAAAGGTCGAGGGATGTCAGCACCCCAGACGAATGTAAAGTCTGAACGGGAGTCAAAACTCCCTCCTGAGATAAACGATGCATCGTAATTCAACACGATGGAGTCGCCGTTTATCGGTGACAGTCCGGAGCCCTCACGCTTCCTTTTGTAGGCCACACCTGATGTGGTGAATTCGACCGGATCTACAGGATTAGCTACCAGGTCGTTTAAATTTTGATCCGACACGTAGTCGCTCATCTCGGTGAGTTCCTGATTAAACACCTCTGCCTCTGAAACCACGCCGACTACTTCTACTTCTAAAAGGGTGACAAGGTCGGGGTCAATGGCTCCTGAAGTCAACTGCTCATAACCAAGGGACGGAGGTAAGATGATACCAAACGTCTCCCCTGACCTCATAAAGGACAGTCCAATATCCAAACCCACCGGATAGATAGCGGAAGCCCCTTGTTTTGCTAACAACGAATCTCCATCCGATCGCTGCACGCTGGCGAGGGTTCCTCCATTTAAGTCACTGAGCCGGTAGTAGAAGGACACGACCGTTCCCGGGGAAACGGGCACACCACCCGGGTTGGAATCAATGGCATAATAGTAAATGCCGGATTCGTCCCGGACCGCCGAGATGCCCAATGAATCGATATAAGAACGTATTTCAGTATCTGCCTGTGTGACAGGGGCCGGATCGTCTTTACTGCACGATCCGATCAGGAGTAAAAGCAAGAGTAGCGAACAGCATTTGTACATTGATTTTATAAACGATAAAACCACCAAAAGATTACCTGAACGTTTGACAAAACATTTCAAAAACCACCAGATTATCCAATCCAAGTTTTTCCCCAATCAAAATCATGCGTTGGTATTCGCTTTTCTTTATCTGGTGATTATCGTTGATGATGTTCTCGTCATTTTCCAGAAAGAAACTGGCGATAAAGCGTATTAAAATATAAGGCGAGTTGAGAACTTCTTTTTTGTATTCCTGATAGTTTACTTTTTCGTTGATGTCAATTTTACCCTGGTTGACACTAGACAAATCACAGGATTTTTCGATGGCTATTTTAAGGACCCCGTAAAATTTATCGCTCCAGTTATGGTAATTCTTAATCATAAACTTCATGGCATACACCACCGGGTCTTTTTTCATGAAATACCCTCCTTTAGATAGTTTACGTGCCTTCTTATTTAAACCAATCTCTTCAAACAAACTGATCTTCCCATCTGCCAGTGCGATGCCTACTGTATGTGCCATCATCACCATGTAGAAGAAATCATGTTCTGTAATTTCAAGGTAAGGTGCCTCGACTTTCAGAAATTCCTTTTTCAATGACTTAACTGCGTCTAAGACTTCCGGAATCTCAGCCAGGGTTTCTAATTCATACTCTGTAAACATTCGAATCTAATTATAGATGTTTGGGTCTTAAAATAACACCTTTTGTTGGATTTGAGAAATACCAAACGAGCGAAACTCGTGGGAAAGAATACTAAAATGCCACCTGACTCTCTAGTGACTGATAACTATGAAATTGCGTCTGACCTTTCTGTCCCAGAAAAGTAAAGCTTTCGGAGGACTCACTTCTGGGACCATCTGTATAGATCTCTACGGTGTTTTTTCCTTCTTTCAGCGGGACTCGTGTATAATGTATGGAATGAGGTAGCGTTTGCCAGTTTCTGGTATCTGCCTGCTCGGATGCTATGTTCAATGCACTGACAAGGAAACCTAATCCTTCGTTTTCTTTTCTAACCTGTTTTTCAATCGCTTTTTTAACGGCTACCCGTAACAACCCCTTCCCAAGTTCTTCCAGCATTCGCTCATTGAGTGTTTTAAATGCGATTTTGTTGATGTCCTCCGCTTTTTCAAGGGTGTAGTACTGACCGTTGGCTTCCAGGTCTCCGTAATCGAAATAGGGCACACGTTCTACGTATTTCGGGAAAGCTACCCTGACTCCGGTCAAGTCTGTAATGCTGAAGTTTTCCTCGTAATCATCCGGGTCAAAGTCATAAGGAAAGCTCAGACCCAGTGAGGCATTTTCAAAAAATACCCTACCGTTTCCACTTCCGCTCGCAACAAAAGTGATGGACCACTGGGCTTTAACCGGTGCCAGTCCATTGTGCCAGAAGAAAACCAAACTACCACCATCGGAAGGTTGTTTTTCATATTTATACCCAAACTTGTCTTCGTATTGCTTTAGCTCTTCCAAAAACCCGGAACGATAGGCCGTTCTCATGAGGTCAGATTTTAATTGGTTAGGGACTTTCAGCTCAAAAAGCCTGGCATAATCCTGTTCGTATATTTCCAATGAATTTCTGTAAGCAATAAAAGCGTTGTTGTAGTCCCCGCTTGCATCATAAACAATGCCCATCAGATTATGAACAAACGCGTCTCTTCGGTACTTGTTTTTAGAAGTGTATTTATCTCCCAGTTCGTACAGCCGGTTGTTTAAGCGACGACACTCGACCAGCGCTTTTTCATAGTCTTTTAGCTTCAAATAATTCAATGCTTTATAGTACAGAAGCATCAAATGTTCGTGATCTTCACCCGGATACATGATGAGGTTGGGATTTAAAAAATAAGAAGCTGCATAGGTGAGGTAGTTCTTTTGGTAATCTTCCCCAAAAATGTACGCTCGTTCCAGCCACTGGTTGCTTTCCTCGTATTTTCCTAAAAGATGCGTAACAACCCCACGATTGGCATAATAAAGGAACCGTGTTTTGCTCCTCTCCTCTTTTATGTTTTCTTCCAGTACCCGCTCTGCACTGACTAAGTCACCGGATTCAAAATTTTTATTGAATTCGTAATTGACTTCATAAAATGTACCACATCCAGTGATTAATAAACCCGTAAACAAAAACTTCCAACGGTGCCTCATCATAGGTAAATCAGGTTCCCCGGGCCAATAAATCACACTGTACTCATTGCACCCAGGAATCGATCGG
>JBCCXH010000374.1:0-5476 GCA_039192005.1 Bacteroidota bacterium | reverse complement strand
CCTGCGGCAGGTAGGCTTATCCACCTTGAGCGTTTATCTCTTGAATTAAGCGGGATAAGCATGTTTGCAACGAGATGCATCATGTTCACGGTTCTATTCCGGGTTCTGTAGCCCACAGACCCCGGAATAAGGATTTGTATGCATAAAGGTCAAGCGCCAAATCCCGGAAGTTTAAACTTCATGGTTACTTCACCCGTCTCTTTATTTACTTCTATCTTTTGGTCTTCTGCTTGCATGGTAGTACCTGTAGCCATTTGGTAGAGGCCGGAGAAAAATCCCATGCCCTGCTGCAGTACCTCTTCCAGCTTTTCCTCTGGTGCTTCTTTCTTCTCTTCACCACTGGCCTCGGTTAGGACATCATGGTGCTGTACTTTTTCGTCGATGGGTTCTGTCTGTAAGGTAGTTTCTTCGGGTTCTTGTTCTTTCAGGATTTGCAGGGCTTCTTCGACCAGCTCGTTTTCCTCCACCTGATCAATTGTTTCAATTTCTTCCAATTCCTGATCTTGGATGAAACTTTCTGCCATTTTGCCCATTTCTTCCAAAAATTGCGCACGCCCTTTGTCGGAAAAATCGACCACCTGTATGGTGTTGTCCTTATTCAGTACACCTTCAAAAAGGTTTTCTTTCAGCATGATACCCGATGCGATGCGCACCTCAATGGAATTGGCTGTGATGAAATTGATCACGGTCAGGTGCTTGTTTTGCTGGCCTAACCGGTCTATTCTTCCGATTCGCTGATTTTTCTTGGCCGGGTTCCAGGGTAATTCGAAGTTGATGAGTGTATCTGCCACCTGAAGGTTAAGGCCGGCCCCTCCTGATTCCGTGGAAAGGAAGAATTTACATTCTTTGTCTTCCTCAAACTTTTTAATGTATTCGCCACGTTGTTTTACAGGTATTTTTCCTGAAAATGCAATGTGTTTTAAATGATGCTTTTTGAGCATTTCTGCGATCAGTTCATGGCTTTTGTGCCACTCGGAGAAGATGATGATCTTACGATCAGAATTGAGTACATCCATTTTTTCTATCAGGATGTGTTCGAGTTCGTCCAGTTTGGGAGATTCATACGGTTCTTCCTCATCCACTAAGTAGGTGGAATCACACACCATGCGCATAGAATTGAGCAATTGCTGCAACCGGGTGTAGTCCATCGGTGTTTTGAACTTTTTGTGGATGATTTGAGATACACCTTTAGCATAGCTGGAATGGTATTCGCCTTGTAAGGCGGTCATCGGTACCATTATGTCATGAGTGCTTACATGCGGCAATTCTTCGATCACTGACTTTTTTTCCCTCCTGAGTAAAACAGGCTTTAACCTCTTTTTAAGCACATGCAGGTCATAGTAGCCGTTTATTTTATTGACCATGTGATAGTCAAACAGGCAATGTTGGTAGGAAAACTCCCACAATGGTCCGAGGAATTCGTCGTCTACCACCTGCATGATTGAAAACAGGTCCGTCAGGCGATTTTCTATGGGCGTACCAGTCAATACGAGTACATGACTTTTTTCAAGCCTTTTGATCGCACTGGCAGTCTTGGTTTCAAAATTTTTGATTCGTTGTGCCTCATCGAGAATGAGGTAGTCAAATCCTGCATGGTTCAGTGCGCGTGAGTCGCGTAGTACCGTTTCATAATTGACGATAAAAAAGTACGAATCGTCGTTTTCGTAGATATGAGCCCTTTCCTCGGGGGTGCCGATGACGTTTATCGCACGTTCATTCGTGAACTTTTCTATTTCTTTTTTCCACTGATCTTTGAGAGAGGCGGGGCAAACGATCAGTGTTTTTTTGAAGCCGAAGATCTCCTTTTTGGCTATCGCAGAAGTAATGGCCTGAAGGGTTTTACCAAGACCCATCTCATCTGCGAGAATACAACCCTCTTTATAGGTAATAAATTCCACGCCTTTCTTTTGATAGTCAAAGAGGTCAGCATTTACCTGATCATAAGGAATGTCATAGTTTTCACTCACCCATTGTAGCGCATCCTGACGACATATTTTTTCTAAAAGATCGATCACTTCTGGTCGGATGACAATGCGTTCAAAGTCGGTAGCAAGGTCAATGAATTCTGTAAATGCCCTTTCGTCTCCCTTATAAATAAACTTTTCGGATTCGAAAAACTGTTCGATTAGCTTTTTTTCATCTGTCTCAAGTTCATCAGGATAATGCCACGTGATGCAGTTGTCGTTGACAGGGTCCAGAAATACCTCAATAAAAGGGAAGGTCTTGTCCAGTTTGTTGAACAGTTTCTTGTTTTCTTTGAGGTGATGAAAGGCGGCCATGATGTGCTTGCTGGTGCCAAGCTTATTGATCTTCGAGTCAGGATTGTCGCTATATCCGATTTCCTTTTCAAAGTCCCGCAAAAATACCTTGTACTTCTGACCGCTTGGGCTGAATACAAAGTGGTCTCCATGGATATTGTCCGCCCATTGGAACCGGTATTCTTCCTTTAGTGCTTTTTTTCTGCGCTCGTCCAACACACGCTCGATCATTCCTTGTCGGGTATACTGTTTGTGTTCGTAGCTTTTCTGGGTAAGTTGGGGGAGAAAGGAATCTTTTAATGCCAATAATCCGGCAATGGTGTAAGGATCCCATTTAATATATGGGCTTTCGGGGTGGAAAAAAACCTCTTCGTTTTCGATCAAAAAAGAAAAGTAAAGATCCTCTTCGGGTGCCCACAAGTCAAAAATGGTTTTGGAGAAGGCAAGTACCTTGCATGCTTCCTTCTCATGAAGTAAGCTTCCCTCAACATATAGTTTGGGTAGCTCTGTCTGTAGTTGATCTAGTCTTTTCTGTAAGATCTCTTCCGTGGAAAGCGTTAGGGTCTGGTCAATCATATCGAATGCGAAAATGTAAAAATCCTGAGCTACATGGAGCAGAAGTGAAGATTTGAACCGTATTCAGAGACTGGCAATGGTAACGTAAAGAAACATTAAAAGGCGGAAACGATAAGTAGCGGCTGAAAGAAAATACGAATTTGTCTGTCCACATGGAGGTGTTGGCCTTGGGATCAAAAAATGGCGATAAAAGAAGTGGATTTCACAATCGTACACCAATTTGCATTTTGATGAATAAATCAAATGGAGACGGTCGAATACCCAGCTCATTGCCAGCGGCAGTTAAATCATCATCATTTTCAATCGTCTCTACCTTATAGAAAAGCGCATAACCCATACTGATTCCAACGTCGTACAATAACCAGTCAAAATATATTTTATTTCTTGTCCCGATTGATGCTCCTAAAGAAAATTTCCTGATTTCGACACCCCCTTCAGCGTCTTCCGGAATGTTTCGGAGGATGCTGGTCGGTATTCTTCTTTTATGATTAAATCTTGAATGCAATCCAAAGTATCCTGAACGTGATAGTTTTTTCCTGATCTCTGCCCAAGGGTTAAAGCTAAACCCACTGCCTCAAAAAGCATTTGAATTTCAAGATGTAAGCCCTACTGAGATAGATTTGGTCGAATCCATTTTAATTTCAGAAGCTAATCCTGAGATTGGAAGTATACTGAGATTGATCGTTTCAACCTTTAACTGGCTCGCTACTTGTAGCCTAAAACTGATCAACGATAACAGCATGATAAATTTTAGGTTGAAGTCTTTTTTAATCAAAATTATAATAGCTTGTACTTAGACACTCAAATTATGTGTATGGTTCACGGGGCAATCGTATTTATAATCTGGTTTTTCCATGCAGCTTTGTAGAAAGAAGCCATTATTCCCCTGACCATAGCCTGACTACCTCCCTTTTGCTTTTCGTGCTGGGTCATGATGGTTGCGCCACGGCGGCCCCGCCAAAACCTTTCTGCCAAAGGCAGGCTTTTCTTTCCACGTCGGCCTACCCGCCTGGATATAAGGATAGTGTAGACCTCTGTTGGATACCATTGATTTAAAAACTTGCTCAAAAAAAGAAGACTTTTTGGGGTGATAACATAAACATATATGACAAAAACTTTAAGGCAGCGGACGAATAATACGCAAAGATGACTTGTGCAGCTAAATGTAGATGTATCAACTGATTAGCCAAAGATCCGGTCGAAATCCCTGTCCTGATGCAAAACATCAAGCCCGTATTTCAATGCGTAACAAGCGATGAGGCAATCGTTACTCTTTCTAATTGTAACACCTCGCTTTCTTAGTGACCGATATAATTGCGCACTGCTAATAGCCATTTCAAGGCCATCATCGATTAGTATATTGAAACTCATCAGGGATTCTTTTACCTGCTCAAACTGCTTATCATGAGTTATGCCCTGAAGCACTTCCTGAATAATCGTCGGACACAGATAAATAGGAAGGTCCTGCTTAATGTAGTTGGTCAATCTGATGGTTTCATCACTTTCATTTTCTTTAAAAAAGTTAATCCAGACACTTGTATCAACCAAAAGAGCATTCATGCTCATAATGATCTCATATCATCCAAACTCCCACTCCAGTCTACCTTGCCTTTCAATTCCAGCATCTTTTTTCTCTCCTTCATTTTAATAACTTCTTCCAATGCATGATGTACGACATCTTTTAGGGTAGACAGCTGAGTAAGTTCCATCGCTTTTTGAACCAGTTCGGTATCCAATACTATATTCGTTCTCTTTTGCATACACAAAAATATCATTTTTTATACACAAATATGATGGATGCAACTTCAAGAAAAGATAAATACGGATAGTCATAGCCCTTCCTCAACCTTCCTCCAGTGCCCGGTTCACTGCCGCATAAGCATGTATCTTCGTGGTATCAAAAGAGGGAATGGGGATGTCTTCTTTTTGAACCAATAGTGGGATTTCCGTACAGCCTAAGATGACTCCTTCGGCTCCTTCGTTTTGAAGGTCTTGAATCATGCGAAGGCATTTCTCTTTGGAAGGGGCCGTAAACTGACCATTTACCAGTTCTTTGTAGATGATCTCGTTTAAGGTATTTCTGTCTTCCTGTTTGGGAGTGATCACTTCCAGACCGTAGGATGCTTCCAGGATTTTGGTATAAAAATCTTTCTCCATCGTAAACTTTGTCCCCAAAATGCCGATCTTTTTAAGACGATGTTTCCGGATTTCCATACCTGTGGCATGAGCAATATGTAAAAACGGAAGCGTTGAATTTTTGGTGATGGCATCACTGACCAGGTGAATGGTATTGGTACAAAGGATGATGAAATCGGCTCCTCCCTGTTCAAGCTGTTCCGCACTTTGGGCCATCATTTCGCCGATTTGATCCCAGTTACCATCGAAGGTGAATTCTTCGATGTCGTGAAAATCTACAGATACCATCATGCTTTTGGCAGAATGAGCGTTGCCCAATAACTCTTTCGTTCTTTTATTAATCAGCTCATAATAGTGTTTGGAGGACTCCCAACTCATCCCTCCGATCATCCCAATTGTTTTCATGAAGCAAAGTTATTTGGAGGGATCGTTGCATGACCCGGGAAAAGGATGAATTGTTTCGATGGTTTGCTTTAACGTTACTCATGCATGAATAATTATCCCCT
>JBCCXH010000373.1:0-5481 GCA_039192005.1 Bacteroidota bacterium | reverse complement strand
TTGATCATCAAATCTACTTCTGATGATCAACCGATAAAAATAAACTCCTGTTGCTAACGAAGTGCCAGTACTTGTCCTCGCCTTCCAATTTAATGAGACGGACCTGCTGGAATTTTCTGATTCGTAGCGCGTGGTCTTAATGACTTCTCCCGTGTTATTATACACAATTAACTGAATATCAAGATCTTCCTCCTCCCTGTCGTGCTCAAATGAAAAAGTTCCTTCACCATTAAAGACCGGATTAGGGTACAATTTTGGGTTGAAAACTGAAATAAAAGGTTCTTCGGAAACAACGAATTGAATTTCTCTTTTTGCCAGATTATTGTAAGAATCATACACGTTTAAGGTAGCCGTGTACCTGCCAGGCAGGAGGTCCTGTATGGGATAGGTGATGGTCCCGTTTTGATAACTATCCAGGTCTGAAACGTAAAATTCATTCAGATTGATGAGTTCCCCATCCAGTTCAAGCGAAACGCCCTGAGAAAATCCATTGCTCGTAATGGTTATTCCGTTGTCATCTGAAACTTGGGCAATTAACAAAGAAGAGTTGTTGACAACCGATCCGTTGACAAACGATTCATCGTTAAGGTACATAGTTACATTAGGTGCTACGTTATCAGATGTTATTTCAGGAGAGGTGCCTCCGAGTACAAATTCTGTTGAGGAGCCACCCGCATCCTGATTATTGGTTTCATCCCATGCGTAGAGGCTTATCTTACCTTCTTTAAATTGATAAGATATGTTTTTGGGCACGACAAAAGTGAAAGAAAACAGGCCATTACTTACGCTGGATTCCCCTCTGAATAACGCATTATTCTGGAGTGTGTACTCATAGGGTGTACTTTCCTGACCTTTTGTTTGAAAATCCTGGGCGATATCAAAGATGGAGATGGAAACTTTTCCATTGAAATTCGATTGTACTTCCGAACTGCCGATCTGGCCTGTAAACGTTATTTTTTCAAGTGCGCTTAGTGTATCTAATTGGGTAGTCAACTCATTGATGGTAATGTCTAACTGGGGATACGCAGGCATCATCATAGGATCTCCTAACAAGGTGAAATTCCTGTTGACAGGGCCAGCAAGGCCATTGTTTTTCGTTTCCCTGATAATATCTCCAAGGCGTAAAAAGGATCCGTTTTCTCTTCTGAATATGTTTTGATGGAATGCCCGATTCAACTCAAAATTAGTACTGGCAAAGACAGGTCTGCTGGTTGTCAGTAATGCAATCGCTCCTCCGTTTTTGTTTAACAACAACTCCTCGGCACCTGAAAATTGAACCGGATCATCGTACCTGCCAAATTCACAAGTTGCGGTGACGAAGATGGGTAAGCGGTTCAGGTTATTAAATCGTCTGATGACAGAACGGGTGAGTACTTCTTCTTCCGTCCATAAACGCTCGTTTCCATGCCCAATGAAGTTGATGGCAAATGCACCGCTTTTGATTTTTTCCTTAAGTGCTTTGGTCGCGTCCGGTGAGCGTTGGGTAGACGCACCTACCTCCTGATCGAACGCATCAAGTAGCAGCTTATCGATGGAATATTGGGCATAGGTGGTATCTATTAGTGCTGAGAGCGCGTCTACATGCGCTGCATGAATGTTCGCATCGCCATCATCTGCCAGATAAGCAATCTCATTGCGCCATTTTCCAAGTGTATTTGGGCTGGTGCTGTAGTAAATAATTTTATCAACAATCACAGCTGCCTCCTCGACTGTTTTAGCCGGAAGTCGACCCATTCCTATTTCCATGGTGTGATCACCAGAAACTGTTTCTGTCCATTCTCCCTCGTTGTCTTCAAAAAATCCGAAATAATCATCCGATGAATGACTGAAAATTGGATGAAAGCTATCCCTGGATTCATACGTTGGAACAAAGTTGGTGTTGTTAGCAACTCGGCTTTTGTAATCATACGAGCAGTCTCCAAAGAGCAGCAAGTATTTCAGTTGATTTCCGCTATCGTAAACGTATTTGGCATAATCTCTTATTGCTGATACGTCTTGTCTTCCGGAAGAAAATTCATTATAAACGTCACCTGTTGTGACAACTTTTACCACAAGATTGTCATGGTCTCTATGAAATTGCGCGAGCCTTTCAGCTTCCGCAAGGAACATTGAATGGGATACAATGATGCCATCAAGTTGTACCTCTGCTTTTAAGTTTTGATTGCCCACACTTCCCATGGGTTGTGGGATGGGAAAGTCTGAGCCGGAAAAAGCAATAAATTCTTCCACGTTTGTCGACTGACTTTGAAAAAGAGCATCCGAACCCTCTTCCAGGTAAATCTGACGTCCTACGTTGGCAGGGTCAGTTACATTCCAGATGGTTGTGCCGGCTCCATTACTTAGCTGATAACTTAAAACTGAGCCGGTATTGGAAAGGGTTCGAAAACCTACAGGTGTTCCGCTAAACGTTAGTTGACGTTCAAAAAGGAGTACTCCATAATCTAAGAAACCAATTCCTGTAGCTCCCTCAGCATCATAAGTGAGTTGTATGTTTAGCTGATTGGTCTGCTCAATAAGAAAAGTGTCGATGGTTTGGCTGGCCTTAATGCTGTAAAGCGTACCCGGACCGGAAGGTATACTACTGATCGGAAGACTGGCAGACTCGTTCCCGTTTGCTCGTATCTGAAACGAACTAGGAGTTTCCGACTGGCCTATTGCATTAATGACGAATTGAATGTTTGACGCAATATTGTTCAAATCAAAATCAAATGATTGAGTTTCACCGATACTAAAAACTTCTCCATACCAGCCTCTTCCTGAACTAAGAAGGTTGGTTTGATCGTCTTCGGTAATGATGACATCGTTGTAAGAAGAAATCGCTACTCCTGCTCCTGATACGGATGGAAGGTCAAGGATTCGTTTCCCGTCCGAACCCCCGGACGTAATGAAATAATAGGCAGTATCCGAGTAAATGTTTTTTTCATATTCAAGCCCATTTTCTGTCCAGTCAACGTGATCAGGTCCGACACCATAAAATAATACGTAATCACTCTCATCAAAGGATCCATCTCCCTCGCCCTGGAGAAAAATGGCATTCTCTAATAAATCAAAAGGCCTGCTTTTATCATTTTCTTGAGGTAAAATGCCTTTGAAACCATTTCCGTATACCTTAATCGTTGGGGGGGGCTGGGATAAGTCTACTCCTAGATTCTGAAGCGTTGCAAAATCTAACTTGTAAATTCCCGTCTCAGTAATGCCGACTTTATGCCATGTGCCGGATGACAATACAGATGACTGCCCATGAATACTAGAAAATAAAAGACAAAAAAGAACAGATAACGAATACTTCATACCAACTACTTAAAACGATCTTTTAAAAGTTAAATTTCACCACTTTACTTCGGTTGTATACGCTTTAGGTTAGATAGAGTAGATATTACTAGATAGAATGGGATCAAAAATGGAAGAAATGTCCATTTGAAGACCATTATCATCGCAATGGAAGAGGCCATTAAAACATACCTCCATTGATTTCCATTCCATCGAAAGTGTTCAAACTTGATCGCAAGGAGCTTCAGATTAGACACCAAAAGCAAACTAGACACCACGCAAATAATTAATAATACCTTTTCCCCCAATTCAAAACTCAAAAAGACGAGAGATGTTAGCATGATTGCATTGGCTGGTGTTGGCAATCCTTTAAACTGATAGGATTGTTCATCGTCTAAATTGAACTTCGCCAGTCGTAATGATGAAAAAATGCCAATCAGAATTGCGACAAAAAAGAAGGAGGATTTTGCTTCGAGCCATTCCAACATAAAGAAACATGGTAGTAAGCCAAAAGAAGTGAGGTCTGCCAGAGAATCCAGCTCTTTTCCAAAAGCAGATTTGACGTTAAGTATTCTCGCAGTAAAACCATCCAAGAAATCAAATACAGAAGCTGCCATAACAAAATAAATAGCAAAATCCCGGTTGATGGTAAAGACGACATAGATGCCTAATGCCCCGATTCCCAGGTTGATACAAGTAAGTAGGTTGGGTACGTGCTTTTTCATCCTTTAACAAATGGATTATGCCGTTTCTCATAGCCTACGGTTGTCTTGGGACCATGTCCAGGGTAAATGGTGACTTGCTCTGGAAGCGTATATACTTTTTCTTTAATGTTTCGAATCAAATCCTCATGATTGCCGCCAGGCAGGTCCGTTCTTCCGATGCTCTCTTTAAACAAAACGTCTCCACCTACGATCAATTCTTTGGCTCTTTCATAAAACATGTGGTGGCCTGGAGAGTGCCCGGGGACTTCCAGTATTTCGAATTCAATTTCATCGAGAACTAACCGATCGGATTCCAATAAAAACCTGTCTATGGAAGCGGGCTCATATCCATTGATGCCCCATTGGGGGGCGTAGGCGACTACTGCATCAAAAACCACTTTTTCGTTTTTCGGAATCCATAATGGGGCTTCGTACATTGATTTGATGGCATGGTTTCCCAATACATGATCAATGTGGCAGTGGGTATTGATTACTGCTTTTATTGTTAAACTTTCGCGTTGAATGTAGTCCGTTAGTTCATTTAACTCAAACGGTTCATAACAACCCGGATCAAAGATGTAGGCATTTTTCTGGGAGGAATGAACAACATAAGTGTTTTCATAAAATGGATTGAATACGAAAGATTTGATATTCATCTGGTTAGTTTTAAGCTTTTTTGGGAGATCAAAAATAAATTGGAAAGAAGAAAGCTGGATTACTTAATTATCGGTCAGGGCCTGGCCGGATCATGGCTGGCCTATGAGCTAGCTGCCAGAGGGAAAAAAATACTCGTTCTGAATGATGAGACGGAACGTATATCTACGCTAAAAGCCGCAGGCCTATACAATCCCATTACCGGTCGAAACATGATAAAAACATGGTTGGCAGACGAGATTTTTCAACACCTGGAAGAACGTTACCGATCGCTGGAACAAAAAACGGGTACTCGTTTTCTCTATCCAATTCCTATCTACCGGCCTTTCGTTTCCATTGAAGAAAAAAATGACTGGGATGGAAAAATCGAGAACCCGACATTTATGCCTTACGTTGATTCGCTAGAAACGAAAAGTATCTACGATGACATTAATGATCAATTAGGTGGGATCATACTAAAAAAAACAGGCTATGTAAATCTGCCGGAGTTTATTCTTGCCATGAGAAAATATTTGGTAAGCATAGGGGCATATCAGGTGGGAAAGTTTGATTATCAACAACTTGTCATCGAAGGAAGTGGGGCCAGATACAAAGAATGGGACGTATCACAACTAATTTTCTGTGAGGGAGTGAACCCAAGCAACCATTTTTGGGGGGACCTACCGTTTAAGAATGTAAGAGGAGAACTAATAGATGTGAGTTGCGAGTTAAAAAGTGAACATATTATTAATAGAGGTGTTTTTATGATCCCAAAAGATGGCTATTTTACAGTGGGATCTACTTATGATCATAAAATTCTTTCATTTGAGCCACAAGAGAAAGGAATTAACGATCTTAGTATGAGATTAGGTAA
>JBCCXH010000372.1:0-5508 GCA_039192005.1 Bacteroidota bacterium | reverse complement strand
GGAGAGCCACAAATGACACTTTTTGAGTTTCAAAATGGCAAAATATCAAAAATATTTGAGTACTGGTAATGAGAGGAGGTCAAATAGCCCGATTTCTCTATATATGCACGTGTCGTTGAATGGGAGGAGGCCCCTGTAACTCCCTTCAAACCCACTTATAATTAAGAGTGTCAGTGCCTACACTGGCTATTGTGTATTAGAAAAAATATTTTTCAAAACATAACTCATACAAATGTGTAGTATATATTAGTTTTGTATTTGTATGATAAATAATCAGGTATGAAAGGTGCATATATTGGTGAGTTGGAGGAGCTTGTACTACTGACAGCTGTCGGTCTCAATGACGATGCATATGGTGTGGCAATTGTTGCTGAAATCGAAAACCACACGGGAAGAAAAATCAATATCGGCGCCATCCATACGGTGCTTAGAAGGCTGGAAAGCAAAGGGTACGTAACATCCAGACTTGGTGGTGCCACCAACGAAAGGGGCGGAAGAAGGAAAAGGATCTATACCCTTACCACTTCAGGGTTGACCATTCTGGAAGAAATATATTCAATCCGCACCCGACTTTATCAAAAAATAAATCCTTCCAGATCATGAGGTGGTATCCGCCTTCATGGGGAGATCGGTTTGTTCGTTGGTTTTGTAAGCCCGAATACCTGGAGGAAATACAAGGTGACTTGTATGAAATGTTTCATAATAAAATTGAAAGTAAGGGTTTGCGATATGCAAGAACCACCTATTTACTTGATGTACTAAAATTTTTTCGTTGGTCAAATTTCAACCTTAAAATCAATTTCGTTCAAATGATAATCTTTAAAAGCTATTTAAAAACCGGACTAAGAAATGTCATTCGAAATAAGATAACCTCCGCCATTAATATAATCGGTTTGGCGACCTCTATCAGCATCGGTATTGCGGTCTACCTGATCATTGATAAGCAATTGAGGCTGGATGAATTTCATCCCGAAGTTGAAAAGATTTTCACGATCCAATCCGTGATTGCATGGGAAGGTGAGCCGGAAACCTGGGCCAGAACCCCTCAGCTGCTTGGCAAGCAACTTGTTGAAGACTTCCCACAAGTAAAAAATGCAGCACGTGTACGAGTGAAATCTTCAATTGTGAGATACAAGGAGATGATCTTCTCTGAGCCACTCACATTTGTGGATCAGGATTATTTTGAAATCTTCGATTTTCCTTTAATAGAGGGGAGTCATCAACTGGAGCTCAATCAAGTGATCATCAGCAGAAATAGTGCGCTCAAGTATTTCAAAAATGAAGATCCTGTTGGGAAAACCTTACGAATCATCGTGAATGAACAGCCGAACCTTTTCGTGGTTTCCGCAGTTGCAGAAAAATTTCCACAGACGGCATCATTTGATTTTGATTTCGCAGTGTCCATCGATCATTTGCCTGCTATGCTGTCAACGGATCTCACCAGTTGGAAAAATGTAAATGAGGAGTCACTCTTCACATTCATCAAACTGGATGAACCCCAAAGTATTGAATTAATAAAATCGAAAATGGCTGGTTATCTCAAAGATGTAAACGATGCCAATCCGGAATGGCCCATTGAAGCATTTCGATTTGAGCCGCTCTCCTCTGCGGCCGAAAACTCACAGTTTACACGGGGCTGCTATGCGTGCGGCAGTACGCCACAGGTTTTGTTCATGTTTGCCATCATCAGCTTGCTGCTGTTCGCTTCTGCCTGTTTTAACTACATAAATATCGCAGTGGCTTCCTCAGGGAAACGGCTAAAAGAAATTGCCTTACGCAAGGTGATCGGCAGCACCAGAAGGCAGGTCATCATCCAGTTTTTGGTTGAAAATACCGTCATGACCCTGATAGCAGTGGCTACTGGTATGGTCTTGGCACAGATTTTTATTTTGCCAGGGGTACAATCCATCTTCGGAGGTGAGCTATTGGAGATGCATCTACTTCAGGATTTCAGACTCGTCCGTTTTATTGTTGGCTTATTCATTTTTATCAGTCTTTGTTCAGGCGCTTATCCAGCATGGTACATATCATCTTTCGAGCCCAATGCCATCTTTAGAGGAAGCGAACGATTCGGTAGAAAAAACTGGCTCACCAAGCTGTTTTTGACGACCCAATTTTTCCTCACCTTCTTCGCTATCGCTGCTGGTTTTGTATTTACCCAGGCCAATGAACAACAAAAGGGGCAGGAGTGGGGCTACAATCCCGATGATATATTGGTGGTTCCGGTCAGTCGAACGGCTCATTATGAGGTTCTGGATCAATACGCAAGACAGTGTAGCGACATCAGGCGCTATTGCACAAGTGCAGCTCAGATCGGCCGGTCGGCTGCAAGTGAAGTTGCGGCGACCCTTTCAGAAAAAAGCACAGTGGATGTCTTCTATGTAGACGAATATTTTCATGATCTAATGGAACTAACGTTTGTTGATGGAAATGGCTTTGATCCTGACCAGACCGCTAATCTTAAAAAGTCGGTGCTGATCAATCAAACAATGGCCAACGTTTTTCAAACGAAATTGTATGACGAGATCACCTTAAATAATGAGGATTTTACAGTCATCGGCATTACCAAAGACTTTCACCACCGAGATTTCTTCCAACCGATCAAGCCAGCTGTATTCAAACTGTTAGCTAAAGAAACGACTCGCTATTTTTCATTTAAAACTTTACCTAATCGCGTCGACAAAGTAAATGCTGAGATTGCTGCTCTTTGGAAACAAGAATTTCCTGATGAACTCTATGTGAGTCGGGTGCAGGCTAATGTGTTCGATCGGTTTTTTTCTCAATCCGGGATGATGATCGATGTAATGAATTTCACCGCAGTTGTTGCCATCATGATCTCGGGAATGGGACTATTTGGGCTCATCTCGTTGTTGATCGTCACACGCATGAAAGAACTAAGCATTAGGAATGTGCTGGGGTGTACGCGTGTGGAAAGTGCGATGCTGATCGTCAGACAGTTCAACTGGATGATAGGTATCTCTATTGTTCTCGGTAGTGTGGCTAACTATAAAACCTTTGAGCTCATATTTGGTCAGGTGTTTCAAGGTTCTGAGATACATATGGGATTCACGCCCTATGTTTTTGCTACAGCCATCATCCTTGGTACGCTTTTCTTAGCCGTATTTTATCACCTGAGACAACTGTTATCTGCTAATCCGATCGCAAACCTGAGAACGGAGTAAGGGTGAAAAGAAACGAAGGAAGAACGGAAACCTGGCAACATATAATATGCATTTTTAAGATCCGTCGATCTACTCGGAACCAGCATTAGAATTTTATTGCAAAATCAGTTTTACGTTTTTTTCAGTGTGATCATCACTTATTTTGATAAAGTAGATTCCTGAAGAAAAACGTTCCGTATCCACGAACACTTCCGTACCGATGGTTTCACGTTGTTTGAATAGCAATTCACCCATTAGGTTGAATATGCTGACACTAAAAGCTTCTGGCTGATCCCTGTTTTTGATTTTCAAAAGCTTTCCCCTTTGGATGGGGTTGGGGTAAGCAAAAGATTCGTTTTCCTCGTTTTCGAGAAATCCGGTCGTTAACGGATCCGGCTCATCAGTTTCATCGTCGGATGAATCATCGGGATCGTCAGTTTCCTCGCATTCAGAAGTAAATGAGTTTTGAGATTGGTAATCTGAAAGGGAATTACCAGCAGGTGTATTTTTTACATCAAAAGCCTTTTCTGAAGTGATCCCTAAGAATTCATTGTCCTCGATAACTAACTGACTGGCACCATCTAAAAAGGTGATCTCACTTTGCTGCTGGCTACACCCCTGAAAGAGGTTGTTTTTAATGGAAGAGTTCATGATTGGCGCATTAAGATCAAATGCTTTCGCGTTTTTCATCTCTGTAACCGTGTTATTTTCCAAAACGTGTCCGCCAAATGGATACAATCGGGGTTTGTTACTAAGGAAGGTAAAAGCAGCCTCTGGAGGACTTACCATGGTGTTCTTGTGAAACGTAACCTGATCCAGTGCATCTCGTATGTGCAGGCCGCCATTTTCGATTTTATTCCCTGTCAGGGTGATTTCTTTATCAATGTCGCTGTACAGCCCACCGAGCAGTACATCAGAATTGAGTACGGTGTTGTCTTTGATGGTAATGTACCGGCTATCCGATACGGCAATGCCTCCATTTCGCTTAACCGTATTGGGATTGTCGCTGTCAGGATGTCTGAGGAGCGCATCTACATCGTTGTTTTCGATAAGAAAGTTCTGACAGTGTTCTTCCAGGTGAATGGCCCGACTGAACGTATTGTAGTTGAGTTTATTTCTGCTAAAAAACGTGTTGTTTCGTAGGATGACGTTTGCAATACGCGCAAAAGCGACGCCGAAGTGTGAAAACTCCATGAACTCGTTTTCCTCAACGATGATGTTGCTGATATTGGATGTCTGATCAAAACTGATAAACCAATGATTCGCCCCTTCAAAATAATTTTTACGTATGGTGATATCATGCTGGTTTCTTTGCCCTTTGGTCACAATGCCTCTCATCATATTGATGAACCTGTTGTCTTCAAAAAGCAGGTTTTGAACATGGCTGCGGAGCCGAAAACAAACACCATTTCCTTTTTCTTCGTACGTTTCCGGTGCGACCGCATACCCTCCAACAAATGTTGAATTTTTCACTACCACATCTCTGGCATTGTTATCAATCGTAATCAACTCATTATAATAAGACTCGATCGTTTCACTACTTACCCGAATGTTGTCTAGGGTATTGCTTCCTTTAAGAAACCAACTTCTGTTTTTAGTGAGTCTAAATTCGGGTTGTTGTTCCTCTGTCCCTTTGATTGAAACAAAACGAGCGATGTTTACATTGGCTACTGTCGTCAGGTAAATACCTGAACCAACATTGATGGTACCTCCATTAGGTAATGCTGCGACCGCTTGTTTCAGACCTGCAGCGCCATCGGCACTGATGTAAGGATCGTCTTCTGTACCTGATCCGGATACATAATCGGAAAGGTTGACTTCTGCTGTGGGTGTTTGGTCGTCATAAGAAGCCGGAGCGACCAAGACATCGTGAGGAATCATTAAGGTATCTGTTTGTGGATGGATGTAGTCATCGGGAACACTGATGGTTTGACTGACTTCCGTAATGCTGTTGACAAATTTGACACTTACTTTAGGTAGCAGCACCAGGTTATTGCTTGCGTCATAAATGGGATACTCATTGTTGTTTTTCTCCGGTGTGCCTGAAAAGTCCATGGTGATGGTTTTACCAAGGTATTCACTCGGATCAAAATTCCAGGTACTGTATTCTCCGGTATTTTTAGTGGAGTAGTGGTAAAACCACATCGGGGTAATTGTGCCATCGTCTTCGATGAGCATAAAAAAACCTCTGGGCATATCAGATAAATGCTCACGTGCGTAAACATGTGTAAAGTATCCGGTTTTTACATACTCAACCTCAGATTGAGAAAATATGCAATAACACAGACACAAGAAAAAACCAAGCGCCAGTAATTTTTTTATCATGAGTTTGTTGATTGTCAATTTC
>JBCCXH010000371.1:0-5513 GCA_039192005.1 Bacteroidota bacterium | reverse complement strand
GACAAAACCAGGATATTATCAATCTTTTTCTTCTTTGTAGCCATAGGTCTAGCAGTATATCTTGTATGGAGTATTCGATTTTCAATCAGTGAAAAAGAACGAATTGCCACCATGGAAAATGCAATCATCGATCAATTAATGATGATCCGTGAAGCAGAAATTGCTTACGCATCCGTTAATGGAAGATATACCAGCGATTGGGACAAATTGATATCCTTTATCGATACAGGAAAATTTTACCTCACTGAAAGAACCGAACAGGTTTTTCAGCTTTCTTATGGAGCAGACAGTATATCTGTCACGATAGATACATTAGGTACTGTTCTCGTGAAAGACTCACTTTTTACTACGAAAAAATGGCCAGGTTTTGACCTGAACACAGTTGCGCTTGTTCCAGGTATTGAACCAGAGACAAAATTTAACCTCTGGGCCGATCGTATCACAAAAGGTGGTGTTGAAGTAAATGTAATAGAAGTAGTAAATCCAAAACCTGTAGATCCGGATAGAGATGAAAAGAGTGATTATAACACTCGAAAACCTTTACGTTTTGGTTCTCGCACAAGCGTGACCACGGCAGGAAACTGGGAATAAAGTATAATAGGAATATTTGAATACTGCCACAGAAACATCGAAGTATAAGCTAATAAAGCGAATTAAAGACGAAAAATTCAGCATTGATGAATTGGAGGATTATTCGCTAACGCTCCAGGTAGGCGTCAGGGACTTTCAAGCCTGTGTGACAGATACACAAGACAATCAAGTGATGGGATTGGAAGACTATCAGTTGATGGGAATTAAAACGGCCAACTCCCGATTGAGGTTGATCAAGCAAATACTTGATAACCATGAGTACCTGACGGCCGGTTTTTGGAAAGATGTAAAACTGTGTCTGAAAACACACAAATTCTCTCTTGTACCTTCCAATATGTTTGTGCCTGAATCCGCTACAGATTATTTGTCAGTCAATAGCGACATCAGGCCTACTCATGAAGGAGTCACTTATTATAGACAAATAAGTGCTGAGATTGCCAATATTTTTGCTACAGAACTTAAACTAACAAAATGGATTTCTTCGATTTATCGAAAGAAATCCGTTCATATTGTGCATCAGGGGAGTGCCTTAATAGAAGGCATCATGAAACACGATGATCACTCGCATGAACGTAACATGTACTGCTACATCGACCGGGGCATCATTCATATCATCGTAGCTCAAAATCAAAAACTCCAATTTTACAATCAGTACGCTGCTCGTCAAAAAGATGATTTTCTTAAGTACATCATGTTGGTGATGAAAGAAATGAAGATGGATCCCAAGACCAGTTCGGTCATTTTATGGGGATTTATCAAACAAAATTCGGAGGAAATGGTGGTATTGAAAAAATACATCCGAAACATCTCCTTTGGGGCTAAACCGTCCTTTTTAAAATTTGGGTACAAATTTGATGAGGTTGAAGATCACCGGTATTTCGATGCGATGAGTGCTTACCTTTGTGATTAATGAAAACTGCTATTTTTCCGGGCTCATTTGATCCTTTCACAAAAGGGCATCATGACATCGTTTTGAGAAGCCTCAGCCTGTTTGACGAAGTAATCGTCGCCATCGGGCATAACTCAAAGAAGAATGTGAGGTATTTTGCTTTAGACTGGATGGTAGATCAGATCTACTCATCGTTTGACAAAGATCAAAACGTTAAAGTGGTGGTGTATGATGAACTCACCGCAGCGCTCGCCAAAAAGCACCAAGCTTCTTTTCTTGTCAGGGGTTTGCGAAATACCACTGACTTTGAATATGAAAATAGCATCTCGCAGGTAAACAGGTACCTGAATACAGGGTTAGAAACCATCTTTCTAATCACCTCCCCCCAGTACTCCCACATCAGCTCTACTATCATTCGTGAAGTACATCGCTATGGAGGAGATGTATCTCCTTTTCTACCTTATGACATTGAAAATAACGGATAACTCAGGGTTTCTTCTGATGTATTCGTGTATTTTAGAATAATGAAGAAAAGAACCCTTTTTTTATCACTAGCTACCTTACTTATAGCCACTCCCTGGTACTCGTCTATTTGACCTTCTCGAACGCAACTGACTGCGATCAATTGGTCATTGATACGTACGAATTGCACGCCAATATCAGTATCCCAAAAGTCAAATCGGTAAACTGTTATTTTGACCAACAATTGAACACCCGGATATCTGTGTATGACTTGGTCGGTTTCGTTAGTATAGATAAGTTTCAATGAATGAACACTTCTATAGACAGCCACCTCAACGGCGTCAACCTTTTAACCTGAACTATTGAGTAGCTATACTTAATTCGATTTGACCTACCGTTTATAGTTCACAAAAAAGTAGTAAAAGACTGGCATTGATGGATCAAGTGTAAAACGCTTGCGCTTGGCTGTGGTATAATACAAGAACACCGCTTTCCAAATAATCAGGATTTGGAAAGCAGTAATTCCAAGCTCGTGGATAAAGACTACTTATAGGAAATCCTTACCCTCTGAGTGTCTCAATCAATGAGAGTGTATTTTTCACCAACTCGGTCAACCCGTTAAAGTCACGGTTTTTCAAAACTTCTTTAGAGATGAGTTGAGACCCCATACCTACACAGGTTACCCCTGCATCAAACCACCCTTTCAGGTTTTCCTCACTTGGCGATACTCCTCCGGTGGGCATCACGTTGGTCCATGGGCATGGGCCTTTTATTGCTTTGATAAATCCCGGACCATAAGTTCCGCCAGGGAAAAGCTTTACCAGCTCGCACCCAAGTTCTTCTGCACGAGCAATCTCTGTAAGTGAACCACAGCCAGGAGACCACAGCACTTTTTTACGGTTACAGGCAATGGCGATGTCCTCCCTCAAAACAGGTGTCACCACAAAGTTAGATCCCAGTTGCATATAAAGAGAGGCGGCAGCTGCGTCAGTTACCGACCCTACACCAAGAATCATTTCAGGGAGTTCTTTTTCTGCAAATAAATTTAGCTCTCTGAAAACCTCGTGCGCATAGTCACCCCTGTTGGTAAATTCCAGAACGCGTGCTCCTCCTTCGTAACAGGCGCGAAGAACCTCTTTCCCAAGGGCCACATCTTTATGATAAAAAAGCGGGACCATTCCCGTTCGTTGCATCTCTTGAAAAACCTCAATTCTTGAAAATCTTGCCATCTTATGTTAGTTAGTTATGTGTTGCCTGATGCCTGTCAGGCAAATGCTTTATGTATTTTTTGTGTGTTAAAATTGGGCTGGTTTCCTCACTGATCGTAGCCACCCTATTATTTTAGTACGTCGACTTATACGGTAGGCCTATTCTATTTCATCAGTGATATGACTTATTTATTGTAGCATAGGAAAAGACGTTCGTGAATGGCCGAACGCCTTTTCATTGTTTTATTTTTATTGATGTTACCTGGCCACTCGACCAGAAGCATCTCCACTCATTAGCTTCTCTACTTCATCCACGGTTACCAGATTGGCATCTCCTTTGATCGTATGCTTTAGGCACGAGGCCGCAACGGCAAAATTCAAAGCGTTTTGGTCATCATCCGGGTATTTTAATAATCCGTAAATGAGTCCTCCCATAAAGGAGTCTCCACCACCTACCCGATCGACAATATCCGTGATCTGATATTGAGGAGAATCGTATAATGTCTCTCCGTCATACAAAACACCTGCCCAGGTATTGTGCGATGCAGAAATAGATCCTCTCAACGTGGTGATCACTTTCTTTGCCTTTGGAAACTTTTTCATCATTTGCTGACAAACAGATAGAAAAGCTTCTGCTTTCACGTCGTGACCTTGCGTCGTGATGTCAAGTCCTTCGGGTTTGATACCAAAATGCATTTCTGCATCTTCTTCATTTCCCAGGACAATATCACAGTACTCGGTCAGCTCGGTCATGATGGCTTCTCTGTCACCGCCATACTTCCATAATTTCTTACGATAATTCAGGTCAGTAGAGATGGTCACCCCTTTTTCAGCAGCTGCTTTTACAGCCTCCAGGCAGGCATCTGCTGCCCCTTGAGAAATCGCCGGCGTAATACCTGTCCAGTGGAACCATTCCACGCCGTCAAATACCTGATCCCAGTCTATCATTCCTGCTTGTATTTCAGCCATCGCTGAGTTGGCCCGATCATAGACTACTTTACTCCCTCTGGCCACTGCTCCTGTTTCCAAAAAGTAAATACCCAGGCGGTCACCACCCCAAGCAACATGAGAAGTTCCGACACCTCTTTTTCTCATCTCCATGTGCGCACAATGCCCGATGTCGTTATCAGGTAGCCTGGTTACAAACTCGACAGGTACGCCGTAGTTTGCTAAGGATACTGCAACGTTTGATTCCCCTCCACCATATATCACGTCGAAAGAATTGGTTTGAGAAAACCTTAAAAAACCCGGAGGCGCTAACCTGAGCATGATTTCTCCGAAGGTTACTACTTTTTTCATTTGATTTACTTGGTTGATTTTGATTGCAATTAAAATTTATTTTTCTAAGTTGTGTAAGTTTCCAAGCGGGGTTCTACTATTGGAGACTACAAGCTAAAATGATCAATGAAAAGAGGCTATGCAATCGTTTGACATCCTTTTTATTCCTCATTGCATTAGTTTTCGATCGTAATAATCAAAAGACTTTGCTGGTATTTGTCTCCTTTCTTTAAAAAGAAAATTGCTTGCAGCGTCTTTTATCACCTGCTTTAGACGTAGCCTTTGATCATAAGTTGATCGTTGACTTGATCCAAAAAGCAAATGCAGACCCCATCCGTTTTATGCCGCAAGCTACTAAATAAATGATGTTGAAAATTGAATCTACCGCGAACGCGGCTCAAAAAATAGCATCATGCTAAATAAAAATCAGTATGAATGAACCTGTGATAGCGCGGTCAGCCCCTTACGATTCTGGTCGAAGTAAGAGGATGCGGTCTTTCATGCTGGATTAGGGGTTGAAAATATGCTCTGATCAAAAGAGAACCGTCAGCAAAAAATGGTTAGTTCTGGAAATCAGTATGTCTGATGGAAGCGGTATCCGATCGCTCCGGTTAAATTTGCGGTTCGTTTTTAAAAACTTCCCCTTTATCTAGCATAAGAAATGTCCATCTTTTATCAAAACCCCGTTTTAAAAACGACTAACACACTATCGCAGGAGGAATCTAAACATTGTGCGCAAGTACTGAGACACACTGCCGGAGATGAAATTCTCGTCTTCGATGGACAGGGCTGCCGATACACGGGCATCCTGACGAAAGTTTCAAAAAGTGCCTGTGAGTTTGAGGTGAAATCAACGGAGCATTTTCCGAAAAAGCCATTTTCCGTGCACCTGGCAATCGCCCCAACGAAAAATACGGACCGGATGGAGTGGATGGTGGAAAAGCTTTGCGAGATCGGAGTGGATCAGTTGACTTTCCTCGTCACACAACATTCTGAACGAAGAAAATTGAGGTTGGACCGGATGGAAAAAAAAGTGATCAGCGCCATGAAGCAATCAAAGAATCCATTCAAACTTCACATTAACG
>JBCCXH010000370.1:0-5537 GCA_039192005.1 Bacteroidota bacterium | reverse complement strand
ATCGAACGGACCTCCATTGGATACATGCAGGCGGGGGCATCGGGGCTATCCATCTTAACAGATAAAGCGTATTTTGGAGGTTCGATGGAGGACCTCAAAGAAGCGCGTTCGTTTAACTATTGCCCAATTTTAAGAAAGGATTTTATGATTGATGAGTATCAGGTCATAGAAGCCAAATCGATTGGAGCCGATGTTATTTTACTGATCGCTGCCGTGTTGAACAAAGAGGAAATTGAAAAACTCGGTCGGCTCGCTCAAAGTTTGGGCATGGAAGTGTTACTGGAAGTACACAATGAAGAAGAGCTCTATCGGTCCATTACCGATGCGGTAAATTTAATCGGGGTCAATAACCGAAACCTGAAAACCTTTGAGACGGATGTCAACACCTCCAAGGAATTAGCAGATAAAATACCAGATGATTTCATCAAGGTATCTGAAAGTGGCATTTCAGACCCCGCGACTATTCATGAATTAAAAGAATATGGTTTTGAAGGGTTTTTAATCGGTGAGACGTTTATGTCACATGGCAGGCCTTCAAAAGCAGCTAAAGAGTTTATCAACCGGTTGAGGAAATTGGAGGGAACTTTAGCGGGTTCAGGTGTTGGTAGATAAGTGATTAAATTCATTTGATACGTTAAAATGAGTGAAGAGGGATTGATTGAAAAGCATACAATGAAAAGCCAGACTGATCTTGAGGAAAGCCAAAATACGCTGAGTTTAAAGAAGAAACGCTTACTTAAAGTATGCGGTATGAAGCATCCTGATAATATCAAGGGACTGATGGCTCATCGTCCGGATTTTATTGGATTTATTTTTTATGAAAAGTCTTCACGCTTTGCCGAGCCTTTAGATGAAGAGGTGGTCAATGCCATCCCGCCTACTACTAAAAAAGTGGGTGTTTTCGTTCGCGCGGACATAACCACCGTACTAGATAAAGTCCAAAGGTATGGACTCGATTATGTTCAGTTGCATGGTGACGAGTCAGTGGAGTACATAAAAGAACTAAAAGAAGCGAACGAACAAGTACAGATAATAAAAGTTTTTAGAGTTACAGATGAGCTTCCACATGATATTGATTTATATACGGAAGTTTCAGACCTGTTCCTTTTTGATACCGCCACTTCAAACTACGGAGGTTCTGGAAAACACTTTGATTGGACTTTTTTAAAAGATTACCAGTTGTCCGTTCCTTACCTTTTGAGCGGAGGGATAAGCATGGAGGACCTACACAAGGTTGAGGATATGGCGCTAAATGGATTGATCGGAATCGACGTAAATAGCAAATTTGAGAAATCTCCGGCAGATAAAAACCTGGAGATGATCGGGCAACTAAAGAAAATAATATGAGTAACTATCAAGTAGATGAAAACGGGTATTACGGCCATTTTGGGGGAGCATACATCCCGGAAATGTTATACCCCAATATTGAAGAGCTAAGAGAAAATTACCTTTCTATCACAGAGAGTGAAGACTTCAAACACGCGTTTGACCACTTGCTGAAGACATTTGTTGGCCGTCCGACGCCTCTTTATTTTGCCTCACGACTATCCGAGAAGTACCAGACCAAAATCTATCTGAAGCGTGAAGATTTATGCCACACGGGTGCACATAAGGTCAATAATACCATCGGGCAGATCCTCCTGGCCCAACGTCTGGGGAAATCAAAAATTATTGCCGAGACAGGCGCAGGGCAACACGGGGTGGCTACTGCTACCGTTTGTGCATTGATGGGCATGGAGTGCATCGTTTACATGGGAGAGGTGGACATGGCTAGGCAGCGTCCCAACGTCGAGCGGATGAAGATTTTAGGTACGGAAGTGAGAGCGGCCGTATCAGGCAGCAAAACGTTGAAGGATGCAACAAATGAAGCCATGAGGCATTGGATCAACAACCCGCTGGATACACATTACATCATTGGTTCCGTAGTAGGACCGCATCCATACCCTGACATGGTGGCTCGTTTTCAGTCAGTGATCAGTCAGGAAATAAAAAACCAACTTCAGGAGGTAGAAGGAAAGAATAGCCCTGATCATGTGATTGCATGTGTTGGAGGAGGGAGCAATGCAGCCGGAGCATTTTATCATTTTCTGGAAAATGAGAACGTTCAGTTGATTGCAGCTGAAGCCGCAGGCCTGGGAGCCGATACCGGCAAGTCAGCAGCCACTACGATGCTTGGAAAATCTGGTGTATTGCACGGGAGTAAAACGTTACTTATGCAAACCGATGACGGACAAGTAGTAGAGCCCTATAGTATTTCCGCCGGATTGGACTATCCTGGCATCGGGCCGATCCATGCACACCTTTTTGATGCCGGACGAGCTGAATTCTACGCAGCAAGTGATGAAGAAGCCATGTTGGCAGGGATTGAATTGAGTAGGCTGGAAGGCATCATTCCTGCAATTGAAACAGCGCATGCATTGGCAGTTTTTGGTAAGAAATCCTTTGATAAAGATGAAATAGTGGTGTTAAACCTTTCAGGAAGAGGGGATAAAGATTTGGAGACCTACATCAAGTGGGGCAAGTACTAAGCCGGTAATACGCTAATAAGAAATAAGATAATTATGGAATCACAAGTAACGACCAATCGGATAGATCAGGTATTTAACAACAAGGAAAACATCCTGAATATCTATTTTACGGCGGGCTTTCCCAAATTGGACGATACCCTTCGTGTGGCCAAAAGCCTGGAAGAAGCAGGGGCAGATATTTTGGAAATAGGCATTCCTTTTTCTGATCCGTTGGCCGATGGCCCGACCATTCAGGACAGTTCTCAAAAAGCACTGGAAAACGGGATGAGTCTACGAAAGCTATTTGATCAGCTTCAGGACTTGCGAACAAGCGTAACCATTCCTGTCCTTTTGATGGGATACATCAATCCTATTTTGCAGTTCGGAATCAAAGAATTTTGTGAGGAATGCGGTAAGGTAGGGATTGACGGAGTCATTGTTCCTGATTTACCGATGCATGAGTACCAGGACACTTACAGGTCCTACTTTGAGGAAAATGGAATCCACAACATTTTTCTCATTAGCCCCAACACGTCAACCGACCGTATCCGGCTGATCGATGAAAACTCGGGAGGATTTATTTATATGGTTTCATCGTCCAGTATCACTGGAGCCAAATCTACTACTACTGAAGGACAGGTAGACTATTACAAACGCGTTGCTGAGATGAAGCTTAAAAACCCAAGGTTGATCGGTTTTGGTATTTCCAATAAGGAGACATTCCTAACGGCCTGCCAGTATGCGAATGGGGCCATTATAGGCAGCGCCTTCATTAACTTATTGAATCAAGATGCTTCCGATGAAGCGATTACTACATTTATCCAATCCATTAAGAGCTAATCCAACGATATGATCATTCAACTTGAGAAAAATACAAACGGAGCATTAGTCGATACCTTAAAGTCAGAATTGGCAGCGCTCAAATACAAGACCACCCATGTAAAGACGCAGTATGGAAACTACTTAATAGGCATAGGAAAGAATGCGCTCGATGTCAGGAAGATTGGACATCTGAACGGGATCAAAGACATTCATGTCGTGTCGGATGACTACAAACTGGTTTCGGCCAAATGGAAGGTCAACCCCACCACCATTGATTTGGGAGATGACGTGAAAATTGGAGGGGGAGCATTTGCGATGATGGCAGGACCTTGTAGTATTGAAGGGGAAGAAAACATTGTAAGCACCATTAATTTCCTAAAAGAAAACGGGCTAAGTATTATGAGGGGAGGGGTTTTTAAACCAAGGAGCTCTCCGTACTCGTTTAGAGGATTGGGCATTGACGGGCTGAAGTTGTGGTATCGCCTAGCCCGTGAAAACGGAATGAAAATCGTGACCGAAGTCATGCAGGTTTCCCAGATTGAGGAAATGTACGATTATGTAGACATTTATCAGGTAGGAGCCAGAAATACACAAAACTTCAACCTTCTCGATGAGTTGGGCAAGGTGGACAAGCCGGTGATGATCAAGCGGGGAATCTCTGGGACCATTGACGAGTTGCTGTCCAGTGCAGAGTACGTTTTTTCAGGAGGTAATGAACGCCTTTTGCTGTGCGAAAGGGGAATTCGAACGTACGAGCGGGCATCCAGAAACACCTTCGACATCAATGCCATCCCAATACTCAAAGCGAAGTCGCATTTACCTGTGATTGCCGATCCTTCTCATGGCATAGGCATTCGGGATCATGTGCCACCGGTGGCCATGGCAGCTACAGTTGCCGGTGCAGATGGAGTGATCTTTGAGATTCATACCAAGCCTGAAGAAGCCTATTCCGACGGACAGCAGACCCTGGATTATGAGGAAAGTTCGCGTTTAATTAATAAGTTACAGGAATTAAGAAATTTGGTGACGAAGATTTGACGTAAACGGAAAATGAGGCAGCTATACGACAACTATACGGAAGAGGATTTTGAGGTTTGGAAAACACTGTTTGATCGTCAAATTGGTCAGTTTCCTACGCACGCGAGTAAAGAATACCTGGCAGGTCTTGAAATAGCCAACTTTGGAACCGGGGTCATCCCGGATTTTAGGGAGACCAATCAAATCTTAAAAGAGAAGACGGGATGGCAGTTGGCCGTCGTGCCTGGGATCGTCCCGGACTATACGTTTTTCGAGTTGATGGCCAACAAGCGGTTTCCAGCCACTACCTGGCTAAGAAAAAAGAAAGAACTGGACTATCTGGAAGAGCCGGATATGTTTCATGATGTGTTTGCCCATGTGCCCTTGCTGACCAACCAGCACTTTGTTGACTTTTTGGAAGAACTCAGCAAAATAGGGTTAGGATACGTTGGCAACAGCTACGCGATTGAGTTGCTTTCTCGCGTCTACTGGTTTACCGTTGAGTTTGGGTTGATCGAGGAAGCGGAAGGGTTACGCATCTATGGAGCCGGTATTCTTTCTTCCAATGGAGAAACGAAATTTTCTTTGAGTGATGAGCCGCCTAGACATCCGTTCAATGTTGAACATACCTTTGCTACCCCGTATCGTAAAGACATCTTTCAGGAAGAATATTTTGTCATCGAGTCGTACGAACAGCTCTATGATTCCATTCCCGAAATCAGAGAATTGTTAGCTGAGAAAGTAACCGAGCCGGTAGGATAAGTTACTTACGTCCTTGCTAGATGATATCCTTGTTCTGGCACGTGTCCTTTCCCGTAAGGTACTAGGAATGGTATTCTCCAACCCTCTCCATTATTAATCTTATAACCAACCAATCAAACGACAAAAAGCTTGTTGGTGAGAGACATCAATAAGGTCAACGATATTAGATGGGGTTATTCGCCAGATCAACTTTCCTGCTTTATTGTCGTAACTTTACACTATGAGTACAGTTGAACTTAAGGCGAACCTTCATAAGCTAATTGACGGCGTTCAGACAACATATCATGAATGGATTCGAGAAGATTTGAATTCTGAATGCCGTCAATTAGCTTATGAAGGTTCGCCTTAAGTTCAACTGTACTCATAGTGTAAAGTTACGACAATAAAGCAGTAAAGTTGATATGGCGAATAACCCCATCTAATATCGTT
>JBCCXH010000369.1:0-5543 GCA_039192005.1 Bacteroidota bacterium | reverse complement strand
TGAACATGCAACTCCGTTTACTCATAACCAACGGACGGACACTTCTTTTCCCATTCACTAATCCACTAACCAACAAACTATATGAAAACACTTTTACGAATAAGTAGCTTCCTGATGTTGGTGGGTTTCTTCTTTACGAAGGAGGCCGGTGCCCAGGGAGTCTCCAATTACAACTATAACTTTTGTAAAAACGAGGTGAAGTTCCGACTTAGAATCGGTGTACACCGGAATGTAGGCGGAACATGTAAGGATTATTCCAATGAATACCATAACGGTGATGGCTTTTTAGACATTAATGGAACCCGTACCAAGGTCTTTGAACTGGACTGGTCGAATGGCAATGCGACAATGAATGGGTGGAAAAAGTACCTGTTGACAGGAAAGGATACCCGAACGGTATTCATTCGGGCGGTTAATAATGACATCAAGGTTCGTTTATCCTCGCTGATCACCAAAGAATACGATGACGACTGTACCGTAGCAGACGGCGACCGTTTCGAGTACGACGTCGATTTTACCATTGAGGTGCCTGACCACCTGAGTGGAGAAGGGCAGAGCATGAAAGTACTTTTTGGAGGGCACTGGGACGCTGAGTCCAGTAACTACCAGTCCTGGGAATCACCGTTTGAAACGCTGCCCTCCATTCCAAGGGTGAGTGGCATAGTCAACGCGGAACCTGTATGCGACGGCGTGCTGTTGTCCTGGGATAAGCCCAGCTTTTCCTGTACCAATGCCTCATTTGTGATCCATCGGAATGGCGTTTACCAGAAAGCCGTAAACTTTAACACGTTGGAATGGAAAGACACGAACGTGACCTTCAATGAGACGGAAGATTACAAATACGAAGTCTTCGTTCGGCACAATTCTTCAGACAGAGATTTTGGTCTCCCCTCGTCTGTGGAGTCCAACCCAATCCTGAACTTTGACAGTCCGGATTATTTTGAATCCGTCAAACTAGAGACTTCTAACTTATGTAGCCAATCCATCCGCTTGCAATGGGAGATTAACGATGATGTGGACATTGACTACTTTGAAGTGGAACGGGACGAAACCAATCAGTTTACCAACCCGATTATCAATACGGTTACACAGACCTTCGGTACGATCCCTTTTGATGATCAGGACATCCCGGTCAATCAGGACTATTACTACCGGATCAAAGCGTATGATAATTGTCAAAATGAGGTGTACATCCGTGACGCTGACGTGCAGCACATCCTATTTGAAGGGCCTCCTTCCAATCCCAGGATTGAAAACATCGAGACGGCGACAGACGGTTCAGACAAAGCCACCATTAACTGGTCGTACCCCGCGGACGGGACTCCGGTAGACTACTATCAGGTGTACAGAGATGGAAGTCCCCGATCTGAAAAACTACCACCAACTACGTTTACGTACGAAGACGACGGGCTGAGCAACTGTCTGGAGTTTGAATACATGGTAGTCGCTGGAAAAGAGTGTTTTGACGAAGCTAACTCCATGCGGGTACGAAAGGTCATCTCTTTCAATACAGATCTGAACGGTTTTAAGTCACTCAGTGCCTCTAAGTACTACTACAATGACCGCATTACGCTCATCTGGGATACTGAGGATGACAACGGCGCGGAAGAAGTGGTCATCTACCGAAACCGGGAAGGATCAGAAGATACGCCCGAGATCCTGAAACGAATGCCCATCAACTCTTCTTCGTATGATGACTTTGATACCGATCCGGGCGTTTTATACCGCTACGGGCTGCTGGCCGTATCATGCCCGGACTATCAACCGACGCTGGTAGAAAGAGCTGCCATGATGACTTCGGTCGGGATTCGGTCAGAAACAGGGATCATCAATGGAAAAATCACCTACGAAGGAGGTAATGCAGTAGAGGATGTACGCGTCATCGCTACCCCCTCAGATGGAGAAAACAGAGGAGTGAGTTTAGGGATGAAAGGCAATCAGTTGACGATCCCACTGGAAAAAGAGGGAGCAAGTTTCTTCCCGGAGGAATGGACGCTCTCCTTCTGGTTTCGCTTACATGACAAAGCTGCCGGACAGACACTTTTGGATGTTTCCAGTGGAAGCAACTACCTGACCCTCTCTCCACTATCCGGAGGACAGACGGAGTTTTATGACATTGACTACCAGGCAGTGTCTGCCATTGAAGGTGTGCAAGATGTACTCGTGGGGTATGAACAGGACAATGGCGATATCCTTTCTCGGGGAGATGCAACCATTTTAGGAAAAATTGATGAAAAGGCATTTATCGAATACCGAAAAACGGCCATCGCTGGGCGGGTATCCAATGACACCTTGTACGATTTCCAAACCAACAAACCCTGGTTATTGAACCAGGCTGATGAATGGTTTGAACTCTTTTTTGAGTCTACTTCCATTGCTACCCCTGATTCATTGATTGGGTACTTGGATCAAGATACCCTTTATGACGCCTATGATAGCGATTTTGTTTTGGCATTTATTGACGAAGGAAAACTGGTACTCGCCAATCATTTCAACATCTCGTACGAACTAGGGGCGCCGTATGCACACATTAGTGAAGGGGAACTTGTTTTTGCCAACGACCCGGAAACCAAAGGGAACATTGTTGGTGATTTTGTTTACACACCGGCAGGTGACCCGATTCATATGATCGTGGGGGATAATATCTTTTACGTCTACAGGGATGAGCTCACCGGTAAGCTGGTACGAGGGAAACATTATGCCCGTATGGTTCCCAATGATACCGATCCGGACATTCCTTTTGATGTCTTTTTGATCACCGACATCCAAACCGAGGCCATTCAAAAAGGAGCCGTATTAGGTACGGTCAGCTCAGATAAAACAAAAGTTTACGAAGTAGGGGGCTTAGGTTTAGTCCATTATCTAATAGATGAAAACGGTGTGCTGAGAACGGCAAAATATCAAGATGCAGACGTTTACGTTCCTAAGGGAGATGCACTGTACCAGACCCAAGGAGGGATGTTGGTAGAGGCTTTGACTGGATTGGAAAGCTATTTATTTAATACGGGTGACTCACTTTACTCCATTGAACTGAGACAGGGAAGCATTGACGAAACCGGCTTTGTGCAGGACGATGTATCCAATGAGTACATGTATTACCTCGAAGAAGCGTTCAATGGAGATCGGCTAGTCTATCGGGCCATCGGGCAACAGGTCAATTACATCATCAATGATACGACCGATACGTACTACAAAGAAGCGTACCAGGCTCAGGTGCGACTGAGCGTACCTGGTCTGAGTGGAGAAGAAGCGATGCTGTCACCGGAGTTGTACCTTGGGGAGTACAATAACCTGTTGATGACCTATGATGGCCAGGAGTTGACCTACTTTGTCAATGGCGTCAGCGTGGATACCGTTCAGGTAACAGGCCTTAATCAATTGTTTCAAGATCAAAATGCGCTTGTTTTCGGAGGGTATGATGGCCTTCAGGACGAAACCTTGCTTTGGTCGAAAGCCAAAGACTCGCTACAGGTAACGCTGGACTTCAATCGCTACCTGTCTGGTGGAGAAGACGATCTCATTGGGTATTGGAGAATTGATGAAAGTGTGGGCTTAAACGTTTATGATGCTTCGTACACACTGGGCAACACCGGAGAGAAAGTCTTCAACGAACGGCATGCGACGATTGATGGAGCACAATGGAGCAACATCGTGCCCGAGCAGGAAGACCTCTCGTTTACCGCATTTACAAATGCAGACGGGAATTACTCCATTCAGTCCATTATTTATGCAGGAAGTGGAAATAACTTCAAAGTAGTGCCTATTTTGGGGACCCATCGCTTTGAACCCAATAATAAAATACTCTTCCTGGGCCCGTCGCAAAAAGTGCAAAACGAACAGGATTTTAGAGACAAGTCGGCATTTAGGGTGACAGGTACGGTCAAGTACGACCCGCTCATCCTGGGCTTTACAGATCAGGATGACCCCTCAGCTCCCAACTGTTACGTAGAGGGAGTCCAGCTCTACATTGATAACCAGCCTGTGCTGGAAAACGAAAACTTTGTGACTACGGACGAAAATGGTCGGTTTGAAATCGACGTTCCGATCGGGAAGCACCAAATATCGGTCAGAAAAGATAAGCACACGTTTTATGAGGAAACCTGGCCGTCTGCTAATGATTACAATTTTCAAGGGGATGTCAATGACCTCGTTTTTTACGATAATACGACTCGAACCCTCATTGGTAAAGTAGTAGGAGGTACGACAGAGGGGGGCAAGATAACGGGGTCGGGAACGTCCATCAATAACGTTGGTGTAGCGGAGATAGAACTGAAGTCTATTGGGAAAACGTGCTTTGAAACCATCATTGAGACCGACCCAATAACGGGAGAGTACATTGCAGAACTGCCACCGTTTCGGTACAACATTGTAGGGTTGAGCATTCCTTCTCAGACTAATGCATTCAATTATGAATACAACCGACTGGCTGAAGCATCCATTGACCTCTCAAGGGACAACCTGGAACTGGACTCTGTTACGTGTGAAAAGAATTGTAACGGAGTGGATTGGGTACGTTTTCATTTAAAACGAGACTTTATCCATCGAAATAGCGCAACGTTTACTGTAAAACAATACAGAGCCGAACCGAATGAAGAGGGTGAATGGATTGAAATCCCACATACGCTGGGAGCAGAATCCGCAACAGTGACGATTGATAATAATGGAACGCTTGAAAACGTCACGCTGGATTTAACTTCAAACTCTCCATTTCCACGTGATTTATTTACTGTAGGAAGTTATACCTGGGGCATCACGTTATCAGAGAATTACGAAAACAGAGATGCACAGGCACTTGATCCGTCAGCCCCTATACAGCATTACTATGACACCATTCGTTCAGGAAACATTCTGATTGAAAATGACATTGCGGGTGAATCGGTCGAGTTAAGTTTAGAAGATGGCGAAGTCAAGTACACGTTTTTATCGGGTGCACCTTCCTTATTAGTAGATCGGCAAAACCCGGAGCTAAGCTTTACGAAAGCAGTTCAGATCATTGGTCCTAATTCTACCTGGGGCGATACCGAAGGAATATACCGTGGCATTGTTTTAGGCGATGTGCTGGACAATACACAAAACAGCTTTTACACGATATCAGATGTGGCTGACTATCAGGTGATCAATATGATTTTGAGGGACCCACCGGGTAGCAAGAGTTATTCGGAATTTGAGCGTAATCTCAAATTGACTAAAATAAGAAGCTCCACGTTTAAGTCTGGTTTACAACAAGGAGGCACCTTAATGGCTGGGTCTTTATTTGCGATCAACATGGGCAATTCATTTATCGAATCTACCGTGGTGAAATACCAGCACCTTTATGGTGGAAAATGGAATACCAGTCAACATCGGGAAACTTCTGAGAGATCCAAGCTGACCTTTGAAGAAGGGGTAAAAATTGCGACCTCCAGTGAAAACAAAAATACCGGAGCAGGCAGCGACATCTTCGTAGGTAATGCACTCAACCTGTTTTGCAGCACAAAACTATCCAGCACCATAGGAGAGACACTGAAATAAGGCATCACCGGATGAGTCCGCACGGGTTGCGG
>JBCCXH010000368.1:0-5546 GCA_039192005.1 Bacteroidota bacterium | reverse complement strand
TTCTATGTTTGTTGAGGATATAATCATAAAATAATAAAATCATGGAAAGCAACAATACAATTGGCAAATGACCATATCATGGCGGTTCTTTAAAGGAAAGTGCCGGTGGCGGCACAACGAACCGGGACTGGTGGCCCAACCAACTAAAACTAAACATTCTTAGACAAAACTCATCCTTATCTAACCCCATGGATGATACGTTTGATTATGCGAAGGCCTTCAAAACACTCGATTTAAAAGGAGTAAAACAAGACATTTTTGATTTAATGACAGATTCTCAAGAATGGTGGCCGGCAGACTACGGGCATTATGGACCGTTGTTCATTCGGATGGCATGGCACAGTGCCGGCACGTATAGGATCTCAGACGGTCGGGGAGGTGGCAGTACAGGGACACAGCGTTTTGCTCCCCTGAACAGCTGGCCCGACAATACTAATCTGGATAAAGCACGCTTGCTGCTCTGGCCGGTAAAACAGAAATATGGGAAAAAGCTGTCTTGGGCAGATCTAATGATTTTGGCGGGTAATTGTGCGCTGGAGTCCATGGGTTTTGAGACGTTTGGATTTGGTGGCGGCCGGGAAGACGTGTGGGAGCCAGAAGAAGACATCTATTGGGGAGTGGAGAAAGAATGGTTAGGAGATCAGCGTTATACCGGCGATCGCAAACTGGAAACTCCTTTGGGTGCAGTGCAGATGGGGTTAATCTACGTGAACCCGGAGGGGCCTAATGGAAACCCGGATCCGATAGCTGCTGCAAGAGATATACGGGAAACGTTTGGCCGGATGGCCATGAATGATGAGGAGACTGTGGCACTGATCGCCGGAGGTCATACATTTGGAAAGACGCATGGGGCCGCAAGCGATGCCGAATACGTAGGTCGAGAACCTGCTGCCGCTGGCATCGAAGAGCAAGGCATGGGCTGGAAGAATGGATTTGGTATGGGAAAAGGGGCAGATACAATTACCAGTGGACTGGAAGGCGCCTGGACCACGACCCCCACGCAATGGAGCCATAACTTTTTCGAAAACCTTTTTGGCTATGAATGGGAACTCACCAAGAGTCCTGCTGGTGCGCATCAGTGGAAGCCCAAAGATGGAGTCGGTGCCGGATTGGTGCCTGATGCACATGATCCGTCTAAAAGTCATGCTCCTTTTATGTTGACGACAGACCTGGCCTTACGAATGGATCCTGATTATGAGAAAATATCCAGACGTTTTTACAAGAATCCAGATGAGTTTGCAGAATCTTTTGCCAAAGCCTGGTATAAGCTCACACATAGAGATATGGGCCCAAAATCTCGCTATTTGGGTGAAGAAGTGCCGGAAGAAGAACTCATCTGGCAAGATCCGTTGCCTCCCGTTACTCATGAGTTGATAGACGATCAGGACATTGTCGTGCTGAAAGCGGCCATTCAGGCTTCGGGACGATCCGTTTCCGAATTGGTAGCTGTCGCATGGGCCTCTGCTTCGACTTTTCGTGGGTCAGACAAAAGAGGGGGTGCAAACGGTGCACGCGTTCGTCTGGCTCCACAGAATAACTGGGAAGTAAATAATCCAGTGCAACTGTCGAGCGTACTCAATGCGCTAGAGGGGATACAGCAAACCTTTAACGAAGCTCAAACGGACAAGAAAGCGGTTTCGTTGGCGGACCTGATCGTGTTGGGCGGATGTGTTGGCATTGAGCAGGCAGCGAAACAAGCAGGGCATAAAATAACCGTGTCTTTTACACCTGGACGAACAGATGCAATACCTGAACAAACCGACATAGCGTCTTTTGCTGTGCTCGAACCTTCGGCGGATGGATTCAGAAATTACCTGAAAAATCATCACGTTTCTTCGGCCGAAGAGATGCTGGTGGATAAGGCACAGTTGATGACCCTTACGGCTCCTGAAATGACCGTGTTGCTAGGAGGAATGCGCGTGTTAGGTACCAACTTTGATCAATCTAAGCACGGTGTATTTACGGAAAAGCCAGGGACACTAACCAATGATTTCTTCAAGAACTTGCTGGACTTAAGAACTACATGGAAAGCTACCTCGGAAAAGGAAGAGGTGTTCGAAGGGCGTGATCGTGAAAACGGTGAAATCAAATGGATCGGGACGCGAGTAGATTTAATCTTTGGCTCCAACTCGGAGCTTCGTGCCATTGCAGAGGTGTACGGATCATCGGATGCAGAAGAAAAGTTTATAAAAGACTTTGTAAAGGCATGGAGTAAGGTCATGAATTTAGACCGTTTTGAATTGAGTTGAGTCATAGACCCAGTTGGACCTCTGGGAGTGAAGCCTGTCATTTATACAATGGCAGGTTTTTTTATTAATGCGTCATTCTTCCGGATTTTACCTCGATTACCTCCTTTTTTGGCTAAAATGAGTGTTAAAATCCCTTTTGTATAGGATTTGTATACCCCCATTTTCAGGTTAGCACGAAGATACTGCTCACTTTTGCAATCAAGCATTTGATTTGTGTTACGCCAAAGCAATCAATAATAAAGAATATCAAGATTTCCTATAGAGTGACTATGGGTATTAGTGGTGACTGACCATCCTGTAGGCAGCAGGATGGTCTCTTTTTTTCTGCCTGATATGTCATCCTGACGGGCAATTGTCTAAAGACAAAACTGGGTTAGTTGTCTGCTTTTTCTACCTTTGCACCATATTATAAAACTCAATAATGAAGTACTTAAACAACCTCACAGAGGCAATTGGTGACACCCCTCTTTTAAAGCTTAATAGCGTTAACAAAGGCATACCTGGTACGATCTTGGTAAAAGTAGAATACTTCAATCCGGGCAACAGCATCAAAGACCGTATTGCGCTCAAAATGATCGATGATGCTGAAAAGGAAGGCATTTTAAAACCAGGCGGGACCATCATTGAGGGTACTTCAGGAAACACGGGAATGGGGTTGGCTTTAACCGCCATTGCCAAGGGGTATAAATGTATTTTTACATTAGCAGATAAGCAAAGTCAGGAAAAGATTGATATTCTTAGAGCAGTAGGGGCAGAGGTAATCGTATGTCCTACGAATGTTGAGCCGGAAGACCCGAGGTCATACTATTCAGTTGCGAAAAAATTGAATTCGGAAATACCCAATTCATTCTATCCTAATCAGTACGACAATGCCTCTAATACGGCAGCACACTATGAGACTACAGGTCCTGAAATCTGGAAAGATACAGATGGACAGATTACGCATTATGCCGCAGGTATGGGGACAGGAGGGACCATAAGCGGGACCTCTAAATTTCTTAAAGAGCAAAACCCCAATGTGTTGACGATAGGGGTTGACTCCTATGGTTCGGTTTTTAAGAAATATAAAGAAACCGGAGTCTTTGACGAGAAGGAAATATATCCGTATTTAACGGAGGGAATTGGTGAAGATATTCTGCCGAAAAACGTCGATTTTAGTATGGTAGATCATATTGTGAAAGTAACAGATAAAGATGCCGCAATCATGACCAGAAAACTCGCAAGGGAGGAGGGACTATTCATCGGGTGGTCCTGTGGGTCTGCTGTATACGGTGCGCTGGAATATGCAAAAGAAAACCTTAAAGAAGATGACGTAATGGTGATCATACTTCCTGATCACGGGACCAGGTATTTGGGTAAGGTTTACAATGATAACTGGATGAAAGACCATGGCTTTTTGGAAGAAAGAAAATTTGCCACTGCAAAAGATATCATCACCCATCGCAATGGTTCTTCGCAATTGTTAACCATCGACCACTCTTTGAAAGTTGGAGAAGCCATCGTTTCTATGAACAAAAAAGGAATCGACCAGGCGCCGGTCATCAATGAGAATGAGTTTGTCGGAAGCCTATCGGATAGTAAGATCCTGAAGGGGTTGATCGAAAATCCACAATTGAAAGATCAACCGGTTTCAGAAGTAATGGACCCGGCTTTTCAGTTTGTTTCCCCGCATGATACAGTAGATGTAATGTCTTCCATGATTAGCAAAGACCGCAAGGCATTATTGATTCGGGATGAATCCAACAACGTACACATCATTACGCAAAGTGACTTGCTCGTTGCAATGACGGAATGATATAACTCATAGCTGGAAAAGAGAACGGTCAGGAAATGCTGTTGATTCAAAGGCGAATTTCGTCATGTGAAGCAAATAATAGTATACCTCCTTTTGTCGTTTGCCTGTTTTCAGGCAGCAGGACAAAACCCATTAGAAGAGCAGGTGACGTTATGGAACCGCCTCTATGTAGTTAAAAAACTTCCCCAAATCCACTCAATGGGTTTACTAGTGGAAAACAGGCAATTTGTCAATCCATGGAGAGGTCATATTTTCCTGGCAGAACTCAATTATCACAGAAAAATAAGCCCATTGGGTTCATTGGGTATTCATGGTACCTACCTGATTTTTACACTACCTCATGATCCGGAAGTTTCAAATACCAGTAGGAAGGTAGAGCTTCGTACGCATCAATCGTTTACCTACCGATGGGTTGCTGCAAAGCCATCTCTGCTGGTGACACGGATCATGTTGGAGGAGCGGTTTTTCAGGTCTGAAAGTGAAAGTGAGCAGAAGAATGGATTTGCCTTGAAGTACTTAAGGTTACGGACACGGATAAAATGCGCTATTCCGGTAACCGACCGGCTTAAGTTCATATTTAGTGATGAGTTCATGTTCCAATCTCCGGGTGACCTGGATATAGGGTTCGATCAAAACCGGCTAGATGCCATCTTTAGGTATCAGTTGATTCCACAATTAGCTTTAGATCTGGGGTATTTGAATTGGTACCAACAACGAAACACGGTTGACTACCTGAGACATTCGATCCGAACAGGTGTTTTCATCAAGATATAATTGTCGTCAAAGTACGTTATCTTTACCGTCAATTAAATTTCTAACTCTTTGCTTGCAGTCCCGGCCTTTGTCGGGATTTTTTGTGCCCAATTATGAAGTCAACCCAACCCATTGGTATATTCGATAGTGGAATAGGAGGTCTAACGGTGGCCCAAGCAGTAAAAAATCACCTTCCGCACGAGCAGCTTATCTATTTCGGAGACATCGCCCACTTACCATACGGAGATAAATCTGCAGCTGCAATTCAGGCATATTCCGTCCGCATCTCACAAATGTTACTGGCTAAGAAATGCAAAGTCATTTTAATTGCCTGTAACTCCGCCTCTTCTGCTGCCTACGATCTGGTGAGGGAATACGTAGGAAGGCAATGTCAGGTCTTTGATGTCATTAATCCCACCGTAGACTTTATCAGAGAAAACCATCAAGAGGAAAAAGTCGGCTTGATTGGGACAAAACAAACCGTGACTTCTGACGTGTATGGGACGAAAATAAAATCGATAAATAAAGAAATTTATTTTAGGTCCCTGGCAACTCCTTTGCTTGTTCCTATGATTGAGGAAGGCATTGTGGAAAACGCCATTGCAAAAGGCATAGTCGCCAACTACTTGTCCCACGAATTGCTTCAAGACATCAGTGCGTTAATTTTAGGGTGTACCCACTATCCGGTAATTAAAAAGGAGATCGCCATGTTTTATGAAGAGCAGGGTAAGAACATCCAAATTATCGAT
>JBCCXH010000367.1:0-5559 GCA_039192005.1 Bacteroidota bacterium | reverse complement strand
CAATGATCCCTCGGCACGTATGAATGAGTACCAACATTATAAGGACCGCCCGCGGATACGCGCGGCTTGCGAAGAACACATTGCGATAATCGATGCAGTGCAGGCGGGCGAATTGGTCCGCGCCTCCATTCATTCCTATTCTAAGATGGCGTTCGCCATTCTTATTCTTTTGATATCCATCGGATCTTTTGTAAAAATCAGTAATCTCAACAATCGAAAAGGAGATCGCTTAACCATTAGTGATCAGTACGAACGATATCAGGGCATGTCTCCTGAAGAGGTGAACAAAATGCCAAAGTATGATCGCCCGAACATGGCGGTACTTCACAATTTCGAGATGACTCAGGATCCATCTTTAAAAGATGTACCTGTTGAGCGATCTGTTCGTGCATTCAATGAAATGCGCCAGCAATTTACCCGGAAGAGAGCGATCGAGGGCGTTTCCTGGACGGAAAGAGGTCCCAATAACGTAGGGGGTCGTACTCGTGCGATCATGTTCGATCCTAATGACGCAACCAACCGAAAGGTATGGGCTGCATCCGTCGGAGGTGGGCTGTGGTTTAATAATAACATCACAAGTGCTTCCAGTCAATGGCAAAACATTGATGATTTCTGGGCTAACATGGCACTAACTACCATGGCGTATGATCCTTCGAATACACAGACCTTTTATGTCGGTTCTGGCGAAGGTTTTTTCAATGCAGACGCAATCAGAGGAGCAGGTATATGGAAATCGACCAACGGAGGTACCAGCTGGGCACAGTTAAGTAGTACGGATAACTCCGACTTCTATTACGTTCAAAAGGTAGTGGTTACGAGTAATGGTACGGTACTGGCAGCTACCCATACCGGTTTGTTCAGATCTACCAACGGAGGCAATACCTGGAGCCAGGTACTTTCAGGAGGGCGTTTCGCAGATATTGAAGTGGCGAGTAATGGAGACATTTATGTATCCAGAGGGATTTTCGATACCGGCTCGGTATTCAAATCCACCAATAATGGTATTTCATTTTCCGATGTGACGCCTGAGACCGGTGGTGAACGAATTGAATTGGCCGTTGCGCCATCCGACCCGTCTACCGTTTATGCAGTAGCTTCTATCTCTACAGACGTAGCGTGGTTTAAAAAGACAACCAATGGTGGTAACACCTGGACAGATGTCACCATTCCAAACTACCTGGAGCAAAGCTGTTCTACCGGGAGCCAGGATTTCACCAGAGGTCAGGCATGGTATGACCTTATTTTAGCTGTGAAGCCTAATAACCCCAATGTTGTATTAGTAGGAGGAATCGATATCCATCGATCTACTAACGGAGGGAACTCGTGGACTTCCGTCTCGTATTGGACAGGTGGCTGCCGCGCGTTTGTACACGCAGATCAACACGCAATGGCGTTTAGTCCCGGAAATTCTAATACGGCCATTTTTGGACATGATGGTGGTGTTTCCTATTCCACTAACGTTGGAAATACTTCATCTACTCCAACGTTTGCTACACGGGTAAACGGCTATAACGTGACGCAGTTTTATGCTGCTGACCAGGTAAATGCATCAGGCAGTAATTTCTTATTAGCTGGTGCTCAAGACAATGGATCGCATCGTATTACTACCTCAGGAATCAGTTCTTCTACTGAAGTCACAGGCGGTGACGGTGCCTTTTGTCACATTGATCAGGACAATAGTAACTTCCAGATTACTTCTTTTGTATTCAATAACTTTTTTAGATCAACGAACGGAGGTTCTTCATTTAGCAGCATTCTTTCTAACTCTACCTTCGGTCGGTTTATCAACCCAACGGAGTACGACGATCCTGCGAACATCCTCTACAGTGCAGCCAACGAAGATCAACTGATTCGTATCAGTGGAATCACAGGAAGTACGAGTCCTGCACTTTTAAATGTAAATCTCGAAGGGTTCAGAATCTCTGCAATCAAAGCTTCTCCTTATACAAACAATCGGTTATTCGTAGGAACAGGCACGAACAGGTCCGAAGGTGGATCCAGGGTATTCCGAATAGATAATGCAAACGGCACGCCTACTTCTGTTGAAATCGGTACATCTGCCATACCAGTCGATGGTTACATCTCAAGCGTTGAAATAGGAAGTAGTGAAAATCAAATCCTAGTTACCCTATCAAACTACGGAGTTGCCTCTGTTTGGGAAACAAGAAATGGAGGAACTACCTGGAGCAATAAAGAAGGAAACTTACCTGACATTCCTGTCCGATGGGCACTTTACAATCCAAACAACACAGATGAAGTACTATTGGCCACTGAGTTGGGTGTATGGTCTACGGATGACATTACCGAAAATAACCCTGAATGGGGCGTAACAAATACCGGTCTTGCTAACGTCCGTACCGATATGTTACAGTATCGCGAGTCTGATGGACAAGTAGTCGTGACCACCCACGGTAGAGGACTTTTTGTCGGTACGCCGTTTGATGGCTCCACCGGTGGTGGCGACGGAGGTGGTGACCCTGGTGGCATTAGTTGCACCAATACCATCAGCGCATTCCCCTACGCAGAAAGTTTCGAAAGCGGAGTGGGCACATGGGTACAAGCATCCGGAGACGATGGAAACTGGGTAAATGATGCAAACGGCACGCCTTCATCCAGCACAGGTCCTTCCTCTGCATCAAACGGTAGCTTTTATATGTTCCTGGAAGCTTCAACAAACGGTTCTCTTGGACAAATTGGCTCAAATGCCACCGCTATCCTTGAAAGTCCATGTATTGATTTGACAAGTTTAACCGCAGCCAATTTTGTTTTCAACTATCACATGTTTGGCACAAATATGGGAACGCTTCGGGTAGAAGTATCTGAAGATGGTACCAGCTGGACACAAATCTGGTCTGAATCCGGCAATCAGGGTAACTCATGGTTTAGTACTTCTCTTCCGCTCTCTTCGTACATCGGAAGTACCATCAAACTTCGATTTAGAGGAACAACCGGTAGCAGCTGGCGAAGTGATATGGCGATTGATAACATCAGCATTACGGGTACAAGCGCGAGTACGGTAGCTCCTGAGGCTTCTGCTGCTAATCCTTTTGCAGATGCTAATCTGGACAGTGAAGTAACGTTTGATGTTTACCCCAATCCAGTTTCTGATTACCTTCGAATTGACGGATTGGATTTCGAACAAATCAATTACTCCTTATTATCTGTTTCAGGAAAAATAATGAGAACTGGTTCCATTACATCTGGACAAACCATTGATTTAAGCGCATTACAGTCAGGACATTACCTCATCAAAATCAATAGCAAAGAACATACGCTCATGGAGCGAATCATTAAGAGATAAGGTGATTTCAACAAAATCTCAAATAAAAAGAGGTGTCGACTATTCGACACCTCTTTTTTTTATAAAGTCTGCATTAATGAGATGGCGAACCATTTCAGTCCAATGACCAGAACCTGTTGCTCATAAGTTCGTTATGCATTTTATCACAAAGTGAAAACGTATTTATTACCGTACTTTTTTTATTATGAAAAACGCTTTATGCCTTCTCATCCTCTTCTCTTTTAACTTCAAAACGGAGTTGCCGGACCTTAACCAAAAGATTGTCACCTACGTCGATTCTGTCATGGGAACGAAAGTAGACCGAGGCGAGTGCTGGGACCTTGCCGCTGGTGCACTGGCGTATGCAGATGCCTACTTCGACCGGAGCTCTAAAAAGACCGCGATTATCTATGGTCGCAGGGTAAATCCTGATAAAGAAGAGGTGTTTCCTGGCGATTTGATCCAGTTTGCCAACGTGAAGCTTCAATGGAAAGATGGCAACACCATCTATACAGAAGAAATGGGCCAACATACGGCTATTGTCTATCAAGTAAATGGGACTAAAAACTATGAAATAGCCCATCAAAACACCTCTGCCTGGGGGAAGAAAGTCAAAACGAGTAACTTCAATCTTGCTCACCTGCAAAAAGGAAAAGTAATGATCTACCGTCCTGTGAAGGAAAAACCTTAACGTACTTAAAGATTTAATGTTGATCCATTTAAGGATTAATAAATCTTGATACGCGCTATCCTAAAAATTGAAGGCTGGGGAGACTGGAAGGATCTGATATCAATAAACTAGTCGCTTTTTTATACTGTGGTGACAAAATTGGAAAGCGTAAAATAAGCGATTCTTAAAGAATTGAATCTTATGATGATGATTTCTAAATCCAGCAAATCAAACACGGCACGCTGTCGAAAAATATCCTCCTAAAAGATGTCAGTTTTTTTCTGTTCTTTAGCCACATGAATGAACGACTTCGGCAGGTACCGATGCACTTTATAAATCAAACTACCTATAAATGAAATCGAAAAAAGAGATTGTTGATAACTGGCTACCGCGTTATACCGGTGTGGAGAAGGATCAGTTCGGCCAGTACATCTTACTTACGAATTTTAAAAACTACATCGATTTGTTCGCTAAACGATTTGGCGTGACCATTGATGGGGAAAAGAGTGCGATGCAGTCCGCCACTTCAGATAACATCACGATCATCAATTTCGGGATGGGTAGTGCCATGGCTGCTACCATCATGGATTTGTTATCTGCCATTCAGCCAAAAGCCGTTTTGTTTCTTGGTAAATGTGGGGGATTGAAGAGTCAGAATAAGCTGGGAGACCTGATTCTTCCCATAGCAGCCATACGAGGTGAGGGCGCCTCTGATGACTATTTCCCTCCAGAGGTTCCTGCACTACCCTCTTTTAGGCTACAACGAGCCATCTCTCACGTCATCAAAGCAAAAGGAAACGACTACTGGACCGGATCCGTGTATACGACCAACCGTCGGGTTTGGGAACATGACGATGATTTCAAAGAATATTTGAGGTCCATCAAAGCCTCAGCCATTGACATGGAAACGGCCACCCTATTCATCGTCGGGTTTGCAAATAAGATACCTCGTGGAGCACTGCTCCTTGTCTCTGACAACCCCATGACACCCGAAGGGGTAAAAACCTCTAAAAGCGATCAAAAAGTGACCGCAAAGTTTGTGGACACGCACTTGGAAATTGGCATCGATTCCTTGTTGGAATTAGCAAATTCCGGAGAATCTGTGAAACACATGAGGTTCGAATGATGTTCTCAGGTAATAGATTAAACCTTTACTTACTTGGTTTGTCCAAGTATCAAATTTAAGAACATGAAAAAAGTCGTATTATTAGTAGGAATGTTCATCGCAGTGAATATCTCTATAGCACAAAACGTAAATAACAAATGGATAGTCCAAGTAAAGATCCTGGAATTTACGGAGAGGTTGGACTTATCTGATGAACAAACTAATCAAATTAAAAAGCTAAACCGTAAATATTGGCCTCAATTTAAGGCGGCTAAAGAGGGTGAAACTAAAACTCAAAAAGAGAAAAATCAAGCGAGATCTGCTATTATGAACGAAAGAGAAGTAGAGTTGGAAACGATCCTGGATGAAAAACAGATGGCTGAGTTGAAAGTCATCCGTCAAGAAGTAAAAGCGGAGCGAGCTGCTAAAAGAAAAAAGAGTTAATAAAAAATTCATCATTTTTTTATAAGCCCTGGATCTTCGGGGCTTTTTTATTTTTCAATT
>JBCCXH010000366.1:0-5564 GCA_039192005.1 Bacteroidota bacterium | reverse complement strand
TTTCATCCGCCAGGAACGGACCATTAGTACACGCGCTACACCAGATAGACAAGACACCAACGGAATTGGAGACGTCGTGATTCTTCCAAAATATTCACTTTCCAAGGGATGGTTGATTGGAGTTGGCGTTAAACTTTCAACTGGCAAAGCAAATTTTTTAAGTAACCGTGCAATTGCCTTACCGGCCGATTTACAGCCGGGTAGTGGAGCGACAGACGCCTTGTTTTTCACTTCCTATCAACGTTACAGTGAAGAGCGGCCCAGTCTGAGTTACTTCGGAAATGCCATCTTTCGGATCACGGGTACCAACACCAATTACTTTGCAGGGTCGAGCTACCGGTTTGGTAGTGAACTACAAATGGCGCTGGGAATCGCAGACCGCTTTTTCCTCTTCGGTCAGTTAATTGATCCTTCATTGGGTATTTCATACCGAAAGCGGGGTACCGACTTTTTTGATAGTGAACAATTTCCTGCTTCCGGGGGAACGTTTCTTTTCATCAATCCCGGAGTTTCCATTCCGCTCACCACAAAAATATCCTGGCAGGTCAACACATCTATCCCGATTTATACGTTTGTGCAGGACACGCAACTCGCTCCAACCATCCAGGTAAATACCGGAATATCTTTCAAAAAAACCCTTTAAATACCCTTATTATGAAAAAAACATTGATCCTCATCTCCTCATTTTTACTCTTCCAATGCGCCAACGATAACCCGGCAGACCAGCGAGCAGAAGGTGAATGGCTGATCAACCGGGAGCAGGTGTTTGATGGGGGTCCGGGAAAGGATGGAATTCCGGCACTTTCAAGTCCACAGACAGCATCTGTTGGGTCCAATGAATTAAGTTACCTAAATGACGATGACCTGGTGTTAGCCTATAAAAGTGGCAATGAGATCAAGGCCTACCCTCATAGGATATTGGACTGGCACGAAATCGCCAACGATCAAATCGGTTCGGATCAGGTAGCGATTACGTATTGCCCACTGACAGGAACCGGCATCGGATGGGGAAGAGAACTCAACGGACAGGTTACCACATTTGGGGTATCGGGGTTGCTTTTTGAGACCAACCTCATGCCCTACGACCGGCTTACGGACAGCTATTGGAACCAGATGTTTAACCAATGCGTCAATGGATCATTAGCCGGAGAGGTTCCGGGTTTCTTTAACGTGACACAGATGTCGTATGGAGCATTGAAAGCACACTACCCCGAAGCACAGGTCGTCACCACCAATACCGGCTTCTCCCGAGATTACCAACGCTACCCATACGGGTCTTACCTAACGAACACGCAAACCATTTTCCCGGTGACTAATTTCGATACCCGAATCCACCCTAAGGAGTTCGTTAGAGGAGTGGTAATAGACAATGCAGCAGCAGCTTTCCGTTTTCCTGAGACGGGAAGATCATTGGAGGTCATGACATTGGCAGGGCAATCCATTGTAGTGGTTGCGGATAGGGAAAATGATTTCATCGTTTCATTCCTGAATCAAAAACTAAACGAAGAGGATCTTAACTTCACGTTGATTGAAGATGGCAGTTCCTCCAACATCTTAGAGGATCAGTTTGGCAACGTATGGAATATTTTCGGTGAGGCAGTCAGTGGGCCTGACTCAGGCGAAAAACTAGAGGTCCCTTATAGCTACATGGGATTTTGGTTTGCCTGGTTCAACTTCTTTCCTGACATTGTACTTTCCGAGTGAAATTCGTACCTCGAAGTACTGACAAATGGTCAAGTTTGCTAGTTGATTCCACCTATTTTTGTGTGATTTTTACACAATTTAGCGTGTAGATGGTCACAAAAAAATAAGCATGCCCAATCAAGCCATAAACGTATCCGTTGACGCAGTGGTCTTTGGATACAGCTCAGAGGAAGGAATTTCTGTTTTATTGATTCGTCGAGGGATTGAGCCTTACCTAAACAAGTGGGCACTGCCGGGAGGGTTGGTACGGAATGATGAATCTCTGGAGCAGGCGGTTGAGCGTGAGTTACAGGAAGAAACAGGAATCTCCATCAACTACCTGGAGCAACTTTATACCTTCGGAAGGCCTGACCGTGACCCCCGGAACAGAGTGGTTTCAATTGCCTATTACGCTTTGGTCAAACCCTCCACGTTTCAACTAAAAGCAGCAACCGACGCAAAAGACGCCCGATGGTTCAACATTGGTGAGCTACCCGACCTGGCGTTTGATCATCATCAGATAATCGAAAAGGCCATTCAGCGACTAAAAAACAAAATCGTGTATGAACCAATCGGCTTCGAGCTGTTGGACAAGAAGTTTCCTTTCTCGGAATTTGAAAAACTTTATTCTACGGTCCTGGGTAAACCAGTAGACCGAAGAAACTTCAAAAAGAAGATCATGCGGTACGGTTTTTTGGTAGAGACGAAAGAAAGGCAATCGCTGAAAGGAGCCGGTCGCCCGGGCTATTTATTCCGGTTTAATGAAGAAAAATACTTTGAACTAAAAAAACAGGGCATCAACATCGAAATTTAACCATCTCATTATCAGATAATTATATTTATTTTCTCACAAAATATGTAATTTTAATTTGCGTAATAAAAACACAAATTATTATTTTGCGTATATGTAACACAAATTAAGCGTATGAAAACTGCCGTCATTATTGCAAGATTCCAATCCCCCTACCTACATGAGGGTCACCTCCACTTGATCCGGGAAGTTCAAACCAACCACCCCAAAGTGGTCATTGTCCTCGGCACTGCTCCGCTATCAGGCAGTCCCCGAAACCCATTTGATTACCACACGCGAGAAAAGATGATCAAGAGTAGCTTTCCAGAGGTCATCGTCTTACCACTACACGACGAGCCAAGTGACGAAACCTGGTCCGAAAACCTGGATCGGTTACTGGGAAGCACCTTTTCAGGGGAGCAATTTCTCTTGTATGGCAGCCGGGACAGCTTCATTCAATACTATTCTGGAAAATACGAAACAACGGAGCTTCCTGCACATGGTGACTACAATGCCACCGAAATCCGAGCTCAATACGCCAATAAAGTGCTGGATTCTGCTGACTTCCGTGCCGGGATCCTTTACGCCTACAATGTGATGTATAAAAAAGTGTATCCCACCGTAGACGTAGCCGTATTTCGTCACGACCGAACAGAGTTACTTCTGGGAAGAAAAAGAAACAGCACGTTGCTCCGGTTTCCGGGAGGGTTTGTTGATCCCGAAGACGATAGCTACGAGGCAGCCGCCAAAAGAGAGCTTATGGAAGAAACGGGAAAATTGAACGTATCCAAGATGACATACGAGATGTCATCCAGAATAGACGATTGGCGATACCGAAACGAAACGGATAAAATCATCACGCACCTGTATAGCTGTGATCTGATAGAAGGCACGGCTGCAGCCAATGACGACATCGTGTCCGTAGAATGGGTAAAAATCGACCAATTGTCCGCACTAAAAAAAACCAAAAAGTTGAACAATGAACACACGCCATTATTCGACTTCATCATTGCTAAGTATGTAAAAAATCAATTAAAAAGTAACTAAATATGAACCATCAAAATTTAATCCTACTGGCAGATGCCTACAAATACAGCCACCACAAATTTTATGTACCTGGTACAACCAACGTCTACAGCTACCTGGAGAGCCGTGGCGGGAAATTTGACCGTACTCTTTTCTATGGCCTTCAGTATTTTCTTAAAGCCTACCTGGAAGGTGTGGTGCTAACGAAAGAAGACGTAGATGAGGCGGCTGAGTTACTCCCGAAAGTGTTTGGACGAACGGATGTATTTGACCGCTCAAAGTTTGATGACATCGTAGCTAAACACGGTGGCAAACTTCCTGTGAGGATCAAGGCGGTCCCGGAAGGAACCGTTGTTCCTGTTAGTAATGTCCTGATGACCATTGAAAACACAGATCCCAACTGTTTTTGGCTGACCAACTTTCTGGAAACACTTTTAATGCAGGTATGGTACCCCTGCACGGTAGGCACCATCAGCTATGAAGTAAAGCAGGTGATACAAAAAGCCTATGCAGACACCGCAAGCGAAGACAGTTTTGCCGGCATCGACTTTGTACTCAATGACTTTGGATTCAGAGGTGTGAGTAGCGTAGAAAGTGCCGGCCTGGGCGGTAGTGCACACCTGATTAACTTCCGTGGCAGCGACACCATTGCTGCCAGTACATTTGCGATGGACTATTATCGTACCTCTGAAGTGTACGGACTGAGTGTCCCGGCTACGGAACACAGCATCTGTACGCTGAAAGGGGAAGAAGGAGAACTGGACGTCTTCAGGCATGTTCTGGATCAGTTCCCGACCGGTATTGTTGCCTGCGTAAGCGACAGTTACAACATCTTTCGGGCAGCCGGGGAGTATTGGGGAGAAGCACTGAAGGCACAGGTGTTGAAAAGAGCGGGCACGTTGGTCATCCGGCCCGATAGTGGCGACCCTGTCCAAACATTGTTGAGACTTTTTGAAACACTCTTTGAAAAATTTGGGGGTACGACCAACGCAAAAGGTTACAAGGTCCTGCCCGCTCAGGTACGGGTCATCCAGGGTGACGGGGTCAATTACGATTCCATTGTGACCATTTATCAGGCACTAAAAGAAGCCAAAATCAGTGCAGAAAACCTGGTACTGGGCATGGGTGGAGCACTCTTGCAAAAACTGGATCGCGACACGCAGAAGTTTGCCCTGAAATGCAGCTACGCGGAAATCGAAGGCCAGGGCATAATCGTGCAAAAACGACCAACAGAGCTAGACGAAAACGGACAGCTAACGAAAAGTTTCAAAACGAGCAAAGCAGGGCGCCTGAAACTGGTGAAAGAGGACGGAAACTTCACCACGGTTGGTGAAAAAGAAAAGCCTGAGCTACCAGATGAACTGGTGACGGTGTTTGAAAATGGAGAGGTCGTGAAAGAATACACGTTCGAAGAAGTTCGTGCACGGGTACACACTCATTCAACTCCTGCATCATGATTGCCAAAGCCATCGAAAAAGCCTTTCGGGTAAAGAAAGAACGAGGATGGAGCAACACCTATTGGGCATTTGATATCCACGAAACGATCATCAAGCCCAATTGGGAAGCCGCTCACCTCCCGACAGACTTTTATCCGGGAGCAAAAGATGCATTGCAGATGATTACCAAACGGGTAGACATCATCAGTCTGTTGTACACGTGCTCTTACCCGAAGGAAATAGCCAGATACCTGAATTTTTTTTCAACTCACGACATTTACTTTAACTATGTAAATGAAAACCCTGAGGTAGCAAATACCGGGTTTGGGTGCTTTGACAAAAAGCCCTACTTCAACGTACTTTTTGAGGATAAGGCCGGTTTTGATGCCAATGAAGACTGGTATCAGGTGATGGAGCTATTGGCTAAGTATGAATCTTGATTGAACATAAAATGACAAAACTCATTACGCTATATAGACCCATTGGATTAAAAGAACTTGAACTGGTCGAACAATCAGGAATGAGTGCTTTCCCACCAAGATTAAGTTGGCAGCCCATTTTTTATCCTGTACTCAATGAGCGATATGCTCGGGAAATATGTGAAAATTGGAATGTGAATGATGAAGCGT
>JBCCXH010000365.1:0-5573 GCA_039192005.1 Bacteroidota bacterium | reverse complement strand
GTCACCGTCTTTAAAAGCGATGCCATTGGGCATCTTCAACCCTTCTCTAATGACGTAACGTTTGTCTGCTTTCCAGTCTTTATCAGTATCCTGAATGGCATATATCTTGTCTCCGTTTCTGTTGGAGACGAAAAGGGTTCCATCAGGCGCAAATGCCAGCGAACGAGCGTTGTTCACACGTGCAAAAACAGCTATTTTAAATCCTTCCGGCAGGACAATTTCGTCCATCTTTAACCCTTCCGACGAGGTCAGTTCTGTTTCTTTCACCTTTACGTCTTCCGGGGCTGGTTTACTTTCATTTTCTGCTGTTTTTGAACCGCAGGCAATGGAGAAAAAGAAAAGAAGGGTATATGAAATGTATCGCATGAAACAAGGTATTAAGGTTTACGATCCGGCATGGGAATGGATGGTAAGTAACTCTCGTTATAAAGGTAACCATCCTGGCCTTTGATTTCAAACCCTTTCACGAGCAACGACTCAGGGCATATCAATGAGTAGTTTCTGGCATATTCAGAGTAGTTTCCAGGGTTATGGCTGATGGTCATATCAGAGCCCGTACCGACAATCCTCTTAAGGATGTTGTTTTGTAGAAAGTTTGGGGTCGAGCCAAAAACCTCTTCTTCTTTCCCATCCTGGAAAACTTTAGTAAATGTGACGAGTGTCTTACTACCGGGATAAGCAGGTTTAATGATCAAGCCATATTCCAACTCCTCATTGACAATGTTTTCTACGAGCAGTTTTTTCAATTCCTTATACGTTGACTTTGTTTTTGATTCTATTAATAGATTGGAGGGAGACAAGGCCCTGAACAGCGTCCCGTAAGCAAGACCGTTCAGGTAATGGCCATTGGAACGATATGCTTTCGCACTTGGGGTTCGTGAGTTCAGTCGTTCGATCAATTTTCCATTCTGACAAATCAGCAAGGTATCAGGAGGCACGACACCCTCGCCGTCGATCAAGACCTGACCTAAAAGTCGTTTTCCATTGAAAGTACCTGCTTTTGGAATTGCGTAGATGTTAATGCCTGATGAGGCGATGCGTTCTTCCGCTTCATGATTTTTTTTGATGTTTTGAAAATAGTTTAATGCTTGTTGCTTTGAATTAATCGAAAGAGGTTCCCTTTTAGCACCGATCTGCTGATTCATCAAGAGGTTGTCAGCAAAGAAAGAGGCACTTAGCTCTTCTGTTATTAAAACAGGTCCGTAAAAGTCTTCGATTGTATTTTGCGCGGAGACACGCTGCGTTAATGCCTGGACCATTTGCGCTATTTTATCTTTGATCTCTTTTTTGTTGTCAAGTACATTGCGTGGGTCAGCATCAAAAAAAGTCAACACATCGTTTTTAAAGCTGCCTGACTCGCTCAGCATATCTACCCTAATGACCAGTGCTACCGAATTATGTGGTATTTGGTAGGTGGTTCCTTCTGAGTTATGAAAGTAAATCTCTCCGTTGATGGCATTCCAGCTAATATCTGAACGAAATACCTTTTCGTAGTCGTTGAAGACGGCTGATATTTCTTTCATAAAGCTTTCCACCACTTCCATTTTCTCTGGTTGGACTGGATTCGTGACCTCCAGTTTCTCGACAGGAGTCTGATCAAAATCTGCCAGTGGGTATTCCAACGCGTACCTCTTGATGTTTTCAATTTTGCTCTTGTAAAGGCGGTTGGCCTCTTCAAAAATGTTGTTCGTTGCAATCCAGAAAAACCTTCGGATGGCCTGATAATCATCCTCCAGCGGTATGGCAGGGTAAGACAGGTATGAGACGTCGTAATCTCCCTTGTCCTGATAGTTTTCATCATTGATTTGGTAGTCTCCTACCATCACCCGACTGTTCCATCCTTTTATTCGTTGTTCTTTGGAACTGGTGATGCTTCCAAAAAGTGCTGAAACCGATTGCCAGGTAGCATTTGACAGCGAATAACTGATGTAAAAAGGAGCATTACCATCTTTTTCTAATTCGTTGAGGTTTCGCTGCATCTCATCTTGCATTGCAGAGAAAATGACCTCTTTTTGTGCATGAGCAAAATGTATTGTAACCAATAGTAGAAGAAAAACTGAATTCCGCATAGGTACAGGCTTAATTAGTAGGTAAAGAAAGTATGGGTAGCTTGGTTTTGGCAATGGGTTTTCTTTGAACTTCCATTTTTCTAATTAAAAGCCCGGGTGAAACCGCAGAAACCGGAATGTAACCGGACTCTGCACCGCAGTATCCGCTAAATATGCCATATTCATTTCCTACTGCCATGATTTCAGAAAACACGTTTAACGGAGTGCCGGTCAGACTCATCCCTTTCACCAGCTCATCCGGCCTCCCATCCACAAAGACTTTGTAAACAATCATTGGTAAAATGTTAATGGTGTTGGGCTGGTACCTGTCCGTTGTGGTAAATCCGCCTTCTACCTGGTCAATAAAATAACCAAAAGGTTTATTCTGCTTTTTGCACTCTTTGAGAAGAAGCTCTCGTAGTTTCTTACTGGAATGCCCTTTGGGAGACTCTACGATCAAATTAGACTGTCTCGTAACCGGGGTGCCTCCTTCGGAACATCGCGAATGACCGTTCGAACCGGAAAAAGACTTGATGGGTTTTCTGGACATCAAAAATCGCTTCAGCACTCCATCTTCCGTAATGGTAACATCCTGTGCCCTTACTCCCTGATCATCATAAAGGTACCCTCCGGTAAGGACGGTTCCATTGTACTCTTGAAGACTAGGAAGTGAACGTATATTGATTTTTTCCGGTAAAATCTCCGTTTCCACCTTGTTAACAAACGTCTGTCCATCTGTGATTTGAGATAATCGCTCTGCCTCAATCCGATGCCCAAGGACTTCATGAAAGAAAACAGCACTGGCAGGACCACTGAAAAGAATAGGACCTGAATAGGGTTCAACATAAGAGGCGCTACTCAACGATTTAGCTAACTCCATGAGTTGGCTCATTTCTTCTTTTAACTCCTCTTCGTCTGGCAATTGATTCAATGTCTGTACAGAAAACGTCTTAGAGAGCGGAACCTGATTATTGAAATCATCAACTAAGTTTAGGTTGATCGAAAGCAAACAGTTTTGATGATTTTGTACAATGGACCTTCCTTCTGTATCAAGGAAATACTTACGTATGACTTTATGGGATAGCCGTACCGAACTTTGAATGACATTTGGCAACTGATCTCCAAAAGCTGATAAAGACTTCAAGAGGCTTTCCCATTTTTCTACTTCTAATGCCGTTTTTTCTTTGGAAAGCGGTTCTTCATAATACACTGCTACTTCTTCTTTAGAAAAACTCGCTATTTCCTCTCCGGATGGGTCACTATTTGCACTGATGGTTTTGTAGATATTTTCTGCGACTTTATATTTTAAATCGCTTAAGATCCACATCATGTAGCTTACGCCCTGTTCATCATTATCAATTGGGATTGGGGTACTTCGCATGCCAAAAGCGTTTGCATTTGGAACGGAGGTGTTGTCTTTTTTGTAATCGCCAACTCTGACGTCTACGTTTGCAAGTCGAATAAAATTTTCATCAGAAAGTGTAATTCCACCAAAATCTGCATGTATCTCATGTAGCTGGACTTCATCAACTTTAAACGAGAGGTAATAGGGAGAAGGGTTGAGTTGCTGAAATTCCTGCTCTTGCCTTTCCAACTCGTTTGCTAATAAACCGAGCAGCTCATCTTGTGCGTATAACTTGATTTGAAGAACAAAAAACAATAAAAAGAACCAATTTTTCATGTATTACCTACTAAATGCTGTAGAGCGCAAACATATTGATAACTTGCGATTTATTTAGTTTGACAGATGATTGACATTACGAATCTTTCGTATTACCTGGGAGATCGGCCACTATATGATGAAGCTTCATTGTTTATCGGGCCGAAAGATAAAATCGGGTTGATTGGATTGAATGGTACCGGAAAATCCACTTTATTGAAAATGATGGTAGGTGATCTTCAGCCATCAGGAGGTACGATTCAAAAGAGTAAAGAGACCACCATCGGTTTTTTGAATCAGGACCTCCTCTCCTACCAGAGTGAAGAGTCCATTCTTACTGTAGCAATGCAGGCTTTTGCCTCCACTTTGGCTATTCAACATCAAATTGATCAGGTGATCAAGGAGATGGAAGAAAACTACCGTGATGAGTTGGTGGATAAGCTGGCAAAACTTCAGGAAAGGTTTGAAGCAGAAGAAGGATACACCATTCAGTCACGCGCGGAGGAATTGTTGGAAGGAATCGGGTTTAAGACCGCCGACCTTCAACGTCCGTTGTCCGAGTTCTCCGGTGGTTGGAGGATGCGTGTGATGTTGGCTAAGCTGCTTTTGGAAAAGCCCAATCTTTTGATGCTGGATGAGCCTACTAACCACCTGGACCTTCCCTCTATCCAGTGGATTGAAACTTACCTTCAGTCTTATGAGGGTGCCTATATTATCGTCTCACACGATCGTGAGTTTCTAAACCGGACAATCAATAAAACGGTAGAAGTATCCCGCGCCAAACTCAATGTCTACAGCGGAAATTATGATTTTTACGAAGAGGAGAAGGAATTAAGAAACGAGCTTCAACAGAACGCATTCGAAAACCAACAGCAAAAAATACGAGAGGCGGAGCGTTTCATCGAACGATTCAAAGCAAAGGCGACTAAGGCCAAACAAGCTCAATCAAAGATGAAAATGCTTGAGAAAATGGAACGGGTAGATGAAGTCATCGATGAAAATGCGCAAGTAAATTTCCGGTTTAACTTCAATACCAAGTCCGGCCGACATGTGAAACGATTGAATGACGTATCCAAAGCATATGGCGACCTTCAGATCTTAAAGGACGCGACCATTGGCATCGAAAGAGGAGACAAAATCGCACTAATAGGAGCGAATGGCAAAGGAAAGTCTACCGCATTGAGAATTGTAGCCGGAACCGAACCTTTCGATGGAAAAGTAGAGACCGGTCACAACGTTGTTCCTGCGTTTTACGCACAGCACCAATTGGAATCGCTGGGGGTACAAAATGAGATACTGGAAGAATTGAAGCAAGCAGGAAGTGGAAAGAATGAACAAGAGCTCAGGAGCGTTTTGGGTTGCTTCCTTTTTACCAATGATGAAGTTTTTAAACGGATCAAAGTCCTATCGGGTGGGGAGAAATCGAGGGTAGCCCTGGCAAAAACACTGATCTCCGAAGCCAATTTTTTACTCCTAGATGAGCCTACCAACCACCTGGACATACTTTCGGTCAGTATTTTGGTGCAGGCCTTGCAACAATATGAAGGGACCCTTCTTCTTGTATCGCATGACCGGCATTTTATTTCTAAGGTGGCGAATAAAATCTGGTGGATTGAAAACCAAGAGTTGAAAGAGTACCCGGGAACGTATGATGAGTTCGTTTGGTGGAGGGAGCAAAACGCTCAAAATCATGTGACCTCGGCAGAGGAGAAGAAAGAATCAAAGAAAAAGAGCAATACCAAACCGAGAAATAATCAAGCAGAACTCAATCATCAAAAGGAAATTAACCAAATAGAAAAGGAAATCGAGCAACTGGAGTCTGAAATAGAAGCGTTGGAACTAAAAATGTCTGACCCAAAACTGAT
>JBCCXH010000364.1:0-5574 GCA_039192005.1 Bacteroidota bacterium | reverse complement strand
GTGTAGATTCCAGGGCTCAAAACATATCCGCTGACGATGGAACATACGGCTATTATGCAGCTCTTAAGTACGAGATCGCAAAAGACTTTTTTGTACGTACTTCTTACGAAAACGCCGTTCGTATCCCTACCGCTGTGCAGTATTTCGGAGACGGAAACCTAATCATCCGGAATTTATTGCTTGCTCCCGAAAAGAGCAGCAATTTGAACCTGGGTATAAACCTCCGTATGAATGCACCAATCACCTGGGGCATTGATGTTAGCGGTTTTTATCGAGAGCAACAGGATCTGATCCAGCTGGTTTCTGCCGGAGACGGAGACATTCCTCAGTATCAAAATCAAAAAGGAGTAGAAACAATCGGAATAGAATCAGAAGCATTTGTTTATCCGATTCGTTCCATAAGACTATCTGGCAACGTCACAAGACTTTCTCAAAAAATCACAGAACTCAATACGATTAACCTGGCTCAGGTAGGTATCGTTGGCGCACCAAATCCCAATGTTCCTGATTTCTTCATTAATAGCCAATTGGAATACATTAACTCTTCTTTCAATAAGCTTGGACATGGCTTAAGGGTTTATTTGCAATACAGGTTTATCGACACTTTTAATCATATTTTGGTGGGGGGTGATTTTAATCCTGACAATTGGGTGCCTTCTCAAAAGGCCCTAAGCGCAGGGCTTACCTACACATTTACCAAACAAAACATCTCGGTCTCAGCCAATGCATTTAATCTGACTGATGTCTATCTGTACGATAATTATAACCTACCCCGACCGGGCAGAAATTTTAACCTGAAGATTCAATTCAGTATTGACGAACGCTTTAATAATTGATTAAAATGAAAAGTAATTTTTATACATTTTTGATTGTCCTGACGGGCATTTTTACACTATCATCTTGTAGTAACGATGACGTAGGTGATATGGCAGGTGGTGATGAGGATTTAGATCCTCTTAACGCTTACGTAAAAGATGGATATTACATATCTACTTCGTTAGTAGCGGATCAAACCACATTTTTTGGAACTTATTCAGCCGAATTTCCTACGGCCGCAGTAGACGTTAGAACAGTAGGTACTTCTTTTGCGCAGCATACGATCAGAGGCGTAAGAGACGGTTTTCTCTATGGAAGTTCGCTGGAATTAAACAAGAAAGCCATTACCAAGTTTGGCATTGACACGGCTAATTTCCAGCTGACCGTATTAGGGGAGATCGGTCTGGATTCAGATCCCAGTAACGTTAGCTTCATCAACGATTCAGTGGCTGTGGTAGGTACGTTTGATACTCAGGATGTCATTTTCTTTAACCCAATTACCATGGAATTGATTAAGGATGTAGACATGAGCGGAGCAAAAAGAATAGAGGAGAACGAGATCAACGCATTTAGCTCAATGTCATACAATCCTGTCACGGGTAAAGTATACGCCCCCTTGTATACAAATGATAAACTAGTAGGAGGTACGCCACAATTTTATGATGCAGACAAAGTCTACGTGGAAGTTATCGATGCAACCACGATGACCAGAGAAAAAACCATTTCGCATGATAACGCGCAGTATCTTACTTCCAGAGGAGCGGCCGAATCGGTAGTCGACGAGGAAGGAAACCTGTATTTGATTGCCCAAGGTCAATATGGGTTGGACGGGCAAGTTGGTCCTACCGCAGCTGTTGCATCAAGACCTCAACTATTAAAAATCACCACTGACTCAGAGTTTGACGAGTCTTTCGCATATAATCCGGTCAATGATATTGGTTTATTAGCAAATAACTTCTTTCAAATTCTATCTAATGTAGTCTATGGAGCAAATAACAAAGCATATGGCATATGTACTGTTGTTGAAGATTTTGAAAACACAGAGTTGTTACAGTTGATTGGAAAATTTGGAAACGGATCCATCACAGAAGAAGAAACCGATCGACTGACTCAGTTGATCCTGTTTACGGATAACATGGGGGTCATTGAAATTGATTTAGCAGCTAAGACTTCAAAAATTGTAGAAGGAACGGAAAAGACGGCTGGATACTGGTTCCCAAGAATGCATAATTGGAATGGCAAAGTCTACGCACAGCAGTCTTCACTAAGCAGCAATGGGTTTTATGAAATTGATCCTGCTACTGGTGCCGCCAGTTTAAAAGTGGACATTCCTATTACAAATGGTATTCCATATGGATTTTTTGATCTGGCTGCTTCATTTGACTAAATACGAAAGAAGCTAATTCTACTTTACGAAGTTAACTGGTAACCAAGTCTAGTACCTGGATTTGATGTTTTTTTGAATCCCCCTTCGCCCCCTTACCAAAAAAAGGGGGAATATTGGCTTCAAACCCAGGTGCTTCCATAGCGTAAGCCCAACTTAGTAAAGTAGTACTAATAGTATCAATTTTAAAAAGAGGCCGTCTCAAAAGTAATTTGAGCGGCCTCAGTTTTTTTCTACACGATATTTTTCTGAGATAGGTACCCGAATACAACAAAAAGCAGAGCCCTTTCTAATTTGACGCTAAGTACTCATGAACCAGTTTAATGGTCATTGCTCCTTCACCTACGGCGGATGCCACACGGTTCATTGCCCCTGAGCGAACATCCCCTGCTGCAAAGATTCCGGGTATTTGTGTTTCTAATAACATGGGTTCACGGTCTTCTTTCCAATACATCCTGAACTCATCGTATTTGCCCATGGCATTGCCGGTTTCAATAAAACCCTTTCTGTCTTTAAGAATTTCTTTTCCGAGCCAGTCTGTATAAGGTTTTGCTCCTATGAAAATCAACAACGCACTGGCGGTTACCTGCTCTTCTTTCCCAGTCTCATTGTTTCGGATTTTTAGCTCTTCCAGACGATCTGTTCCAATGGCCTCTACTACTTCTGTCTTTCCCAGGACTTCAATGTTGCTGGTTCCCGCTATTTGGTCGATGAGATATTGAGACATCCCCGAAGACAGGTCTGGTTTACGAACCAAGATGTACACTTTCCTGGCAAACCGTGACAAGAACATTGCTCCCTGGCCTGCCGAATTTCCGCCACCGATGATGTAAACGTCTTTATTGGCACAGGCACTGGCCTCTGTTGTAGCAGCACCGTAGTAGATACCCGCGCCGGTAAACTGGTCTACCCCTTTAGCTTCTAACTTTCGATAGTCAACACCTGTAGCAATAACCACCGCCTTTGTATTTACCTTACGGCCATCCTGGAGTTCAAGAGTTTTGTAATGCCCGTCAAGCGTAATCGCCTTGACTTCCTGAGGTGAAAGGAATTCTATTCCAAAACGGGTGGCTTGTGTAATCGCTCTCCGGGACAACTCTGCACCGCTTAATCCCTTTGGAAACCCTAAGTAATTCTCTATTCTTGAGCTGGTTCCGGCCTGTCCTCCGGGGGCTCTTTTTTCAATAAGTAAGGTGTTGAGTCCTTCCGAACCTCCGTATACGGCAGCAGCCAGTCCTGCTGGTCCTGCTCCTATCACCACTACATCGTAAATGTCTTTTTTCGCAATCGAAGATAGCCCTATTCGCTCCCCTATTTGTGTACGCTCAGGGTTAGTAAGAATTTCTCCGTCTTCGAATAGCACAAGGGGTAGGTCTTTTTCACTTAAATCATTGATTTTTATGATATTTTTTGCTTCTTCCGATCCTTCAATATCCAACCATTGATAGGGGATCAAGTTGCCGGAAAGAAAGTCTTTTACATCGTGAGACTTTGGCGACCACTGATATCCTATCACCTTTATGCCCTGGAAAGGTGGCTTGAAATTGCCGTTCCATTCATACAATTGGTCCTGAATCACCGGATACAACTTCTCCTCGGGAGGGTCCCATGGCTTTAATAAATAGTAATCCAGCTGTACTTCATTAATGGCTTTTATCGCGGCCTCTGTATCCGAATAGGCCGTAAGAAGAATTCGTTTTGCATTGGGATAAACCTGCTTTGCCTGTTCTAAAAATTCTACTCCCAGCATTTCGGGCATTCTTTGATCACTCAAAAACAAAGCAACTTCCTCTCCCTTGTTTTTAAAATTCTTGAGGCTTTCGAGCCCTTCTTGCGCTGAGTCCGTCCCGATGATGCGGTACTCTTTTTTGAACTCATCACGAATGTCCCTCATGATGGCCTTTAAAACGGATGGGTCATCATCGATGATTAAAATGATTGGTTTTTTCATCTGTTGGTATTCGTCGTTATGCTAATGGTATACAAATTTTAAATTCCGTTCTTCCGGGTTTTGATTTTACATCAATGGTGCCGTTATGTTGCTTGATGATTTGTTGTACCACATCCAATCCCAGACCTGTGCCTTCTCCAATCTTTTTTGTGGTAAAAAACGGATCAAAAATACTTTCAATAACCTCTTCAGGTATACCCGTCCCATTGTCAACGATGCTGGTTTTGACAAATTCTCCCTCGGACCGGGTAATAACCTCCAGTTTATGATCTCCAGAAGTGTCTTTCATGGCATCAATGGCATTATCAATCAAATTCGTCCAAACCTGATTCATCTCACTAACGAAAATTTTTGGTAAAGGTAAATTCTCTTCGTATTGCTTGTCAATTTTAATATTCGCCCGATTGATTTTATGGTTTAGCATGGTAATCGTGTTGTCTATGCCTGTGTGAATATTAGCTGGGATCCGCTCGGGTGCCTGATCCATGTGTGTGTAGCTTTTCACAGAAGAGACCAAATCATTGATTCGTTGCGAAGCATCTTCTATTTCATGTACTAACTTTTCAGTCGTAAATAGTTGGTTTACCCATTCTAAAACAGGCGGAAGATCCTCATCAGAGACCATGGTTTTAATTGTTTCCAAATCATCCGTAGTTAATTGAAAATCAACAAAATTTTCTGCCAGTTCGTACCCATCTTCTATTCCTATATCTTCCAGCCATTCGGCCACTTCTTCTTCCAGCTCTGTTTTTTCCATCAGAGAAAGCGTTTGTGACGATGAAATTTTTGAAAACAGCAGGTCATTTACTGCATCTACCTGGGCGTCATCCATTCTGATTTTAATGACACGCTTGAACTTATCAGGAAGAAGCCCTAAATGTTTTTTTAATGCACGAGCACTTCTTACTACTGCAGCTGATGGATTGTTGAGCTCATGAGACAAGCCAGCCGAAAGCTTACCAAGGGCCATCATTTTATCATTCTGCTGCTCGACTTTCGTGAATTTCCTGATCCTGGCGCTCATTACATGAACAAGTTTTTCCGTCAGTTCATGATGATGACGAATCATAAATTGGAAATGGTCTTTGTGAAGAGAGATTACCTCGCTTTCTATGCCCGCCTCTGCATACCCAGTAGCTTCCTTTGCTCTGGAATAAGGTAGGTTACCGGATATTTCCATTTCTTCGATCGTTCCTACATTTCTAAATTGCTGATTTTGACTCACACGAATCATGAAATGACCTTTGGTGATAATAAACAGGTGGTCGATTGCTTCACCTTTCTTAAATAGGTGCTCACCTACCGCCAGTGTGTGGCATTTGGCATTGGTGATTAACCAATTCAGTTGGTCATTAGGCACACCCTTTAAAGCGGGTATTTGTTCTAGTTTAGCCAGTAACTCTTTAGACATTTGGGATTTTTT
>JBCCXH010000363.1:0-5575 GCA_039192005.1 Bacteroidota bacterium | reverse complement strand
CTGGAAAATACTATTTTTCCATTAGCTTTAGTATAGAAACTAGAATAATGAAGCTAGTCTACTCGTATATGCTGACTTAAGGCCCTTGGGTCTTAAGTCATCTACCAATCTTTGAGCAACTATGATAAAAACACTAAAAGCCGGTGCATTACTGATGATGCTACTTTTCTCGTTGGCAGCTTGCCAGGAAGAATTACCCACGCCGGAGGATGTTCCTTCACAGGAGCAGGACGCTTCTGAAAACGATGAAGATTCTTCCCAATCTGGGACTAGCAGGCCTTTCAGGTATTATTCCTGAGGCTCATAAACGAGGGAAATCCCTTTCATCAAAGCCCGCAATTGAGTGGGCATAATCCAGACTGATACCTTTGATAAACGAGTGCAGCAAATGGACGATTAATTCGTTATGACTGCCGTGCTAAAATGACAAGGAGCTGGCTTTCAATAGTTTGTATGCTCGTTACCTTCTGACTCTCTGAATCGCGTCCTCAAAAAATCCCAATCAATAAAATGAAAAGGAGGAAAGACGCCCAGTTCTTTTACCGTAAAAGAGGACGATAGCGTTCTGATAAATGATCGAACCCGTTCTTCAGTAAATCCCTTTTTTTTTGCATAGGATATGAATCCTTGCTACTTCATCTCCTTCATTTAGTTGGTAATCGAGGGCGTCGTTACCAAATGTATCGGCGATTGATTGTTGGATGTCGGACATCGCATCGGAAAGGAAGGCTTCTCTTTGATAGTTTATCCATTTGTTTTTCAGGTAACTCACCGCTTTGGACGAATCGTCTGTAAGCAAGGTAGGAACATCGGCAGTGACCTCCTTAGGCAGTACCCGAAAAGAGTGTTCGGATAACCCCCCAAAGTTTGTCAACAGGTGATTGATGCCGTACTCGGATGCATTGATAAGCTGGTGAAGTTCTTCAACGGATGGGATCAACGTTGGGAAAGACATGGGGATGAAAGAGACCGATCGGTGGACGTTGATCGCGACGTTCTGGTAACGCATCGCAGGATGGTCGGCGATGGGCCTTTTGGAGGTGATGCCCTCAAGAAATGAGTTGGTGCATTGGATCGTGCTGCAGGCAATGCGCCATCCATTGACATCCACCCACATTAAAGGGGACTCGTCCAAACCGGAGACTTCATTTTCAGGAAGATGGGCTGCAATGCCATACACGAGTAACGCGCTCACTCTTCCGGTTTTTGTGGTTGAGTTTCTTCTTCTAGTTTATCGATCGAGGTGAGCAATACCCGGAGGCCACAATAAATCAGGTCTACATCCGCTATGCCAAGTTTCAGGTCTCCTGTTATGGTTACCCCTTTATGCAGCACCCGGTCCAGCACGTCAGAAAGCAGGAATTTGCTCTCTTCGGGGTCGTATTCTTTGAGCGCTTCCGTATTATCCATTGTTCACGAAGCTGTAAGGGGGCCAGGGGCCGGATACGTTTAATGAAACGCCCATTTGTGTAAGTGTAGAAAGGGTTTGGTTTTGGTAGACAGCCAGCTCGTCTGCCTGCTCTTTAGAGACAAGCAGTGCGACATTCAGGAAGTTGTGACCTTGCTGGCCGGAGAGGCTTGGGTCCGTTTCCTTGTTGAGTTGCACGTCATCGGATAGTTCAGAGACAAACTCGAAGACCCGCTTACGTTGCTCATTGAGTAGTTCTTTGGTCAGCTTTTTTAGCTGATCACCCTTTCTTTTTTTCAGGAGAAATGCCTCCCCACTCGTCGCACCGCTGATTTGCCGGTCCAGTCCTTTGAGTGTAGCGGCATTCAGTTCGATCCATTCGTTGAGCCGGGAAGCGTCATAAAATAGTTTGAGTCCCCATTCCTGCTTTCCGTTAAATTTTGCAAGTAAGGATTTGAACTCTTTCCCTCTGGTTGCGAGCAGGTCCAGAATGCTTCGCTCAGATTTGAAAACAGAACCAAACTTTAAAGGGACGACAGCGGTCTTTTCACCAACCTCCTGCAGTTTACGTTGGTGTTTGATCACCTTTTCGTTGACCCAGTCCATATTTTTCAAATGGGTGTGAATAGCATCCTGACCAAATTCGTTGGCCGATACTTTTTCGTAAACCGCTGCCAGCCCATCGGTCGCAAGTGGAAATTCTTCACTTTGGCTGGCGGTGATTCCGTAGAGGTAGTAGAGTGGGTCCATCATCCAAGTCCTTTTGCCCGTTTCTTACTATCCGCCAACCGTTTCAGTAGGCCTTCTTCCTGTGCATCGTATTCTTCTTCGCTTATTTGGTCCAGTTCAAATTGTAGCTGTAGCTGCATGAGCTCCTCCTGGATCTTCTCGGGGTTGTAAAGCTCTTCCTCTGCACGCTCATGAATGACTTTGACGAGGTGATAAACGCCTTTCAGCGGAGCCAGTATGATGTCATCGATTAAAAACATGAACCTTAAGATAGTGTGAATATCGGATAGAGGAAAAGGAAAATGCCTTTTTTACCCATTTTGAGAGGATGTGAGTGGCGTTTTAGCCGTTATTTGCGTTGTCGTACTCAATTCGGTACCTGAGGAGAGGTGTCAAAAGGCGTCAGCACAGCATGCACTTACTTTCCCTGATAAGTTGTCCGTCCATCGGTACTACTCATTTAACGGCTCATGAATGTGATGTAAATCGGGTAGTGAAGATACGACTCGAACTAGCTGTTTCTACCAGATGCCTTCTTTACTCATTGTGCTTTCAGGTTAATTGACTGATTGATTTTTTGTCACACTTAACTCAACAAATACAAGTACACCGACAAGGGCAATTTCTGTCAATAGATAGATCCAGCCCAATGACGTAATTTCTTTTCTATGATGAATCGTTAAGGCCATGGATAAACCGCAGTACGTCAGATTGGCAATAGCAATTCCTTTTAAGTACGTTCCTATGTTTTTATCGATCAGGAAATAGCAGTAAAAATCATAGATCGCGAAAAGGATGGGTAATGAGGCAAGAAGGTATAAAGTCGGTTTAGGAATGCCAAAAACGCTTTCCAGTCTAACCAAAACAATCCCTAACAGGACCGCCGATAGCATGGCTCCCAATCCATCTATTTGAAATAGTTTTTTTGGGTGCACGTTTCCCCAGGCTAAAATTCGTCCAATGATCATGTTAAGCTTTTAACATCAGAATAAGCATACTTAATGCTGTTTGACACGTTCATTGAAACATAACGAATTAGGTATTAGGATTTTCATTCCAACTAAAACCGGGGAGCCATCCTTCAGGATGGCTTCCCGGTTAAACCTGTCCCATTTGGGAAGTTATCTTATTCCTCTGATCACTTGTTGTATCGCTCTTTCAACAGATCTTTCATGTAGACATTTACGTCCCACTGGCTCGTAATGGGTTGTTGAGTAAGGGGAATCATGGGCATGTATGGAAAAGGACCAAACTCTGGAGTAATGGTCATGAACTTCTTTTCTTTCTCCTGATGAAGCGCGATAATTTGGTCCCACCATTTCATGTGCGTTTCAAGGGTATGTTGCCATTCCGGTGCCCTTGGATCAGGAACTTGTGAACCCTGAGTATGCCCCACTCTGGCATGAATGTGATCGGTTCTGGATATGGCCAATTCAACAGCCTTCGGCTGATCTTCCAAAAGCGTTTCCGCAACACAGCACCAATGTGAAAAGTCAGCAGTGATTCTCAAGTTTTCGTCTTTTTCCAAAAAAGGAACGGTTCCGTGAGCGGAATTACTGAATTTGCTACGATGGGTTTCATGGATTACTTTGATCCCGGTTCGCTCACTTATCTCATTAGCCGCATCTAAAAAAGCCCGGTTTTGATCGTAGGTGTAATGATCTTTTCCCGTCTGGATATTGACGAATATCGGGTCAATGGAACACGCATTTTCCAGGTGTTTTTTATAAGTATCGAGAGAGGTTTCAAAATCACCCTCGATCATTCCACCCCATACTCCGATGATAGCAAGCTCGTTCTTTTCACATTCCTCTTTGATCTGTTCTTTCTGGGATGTTTCATGAGGAGGAAGGATCTCAATTCCGTCGTAGCCAGACTTTTTTGCCTTTTGAATAAATGCTACATGGCCAAGGTGTTCATGTCCCCAAAATGGACAAAAGAATTGTGTTTTCATAAAATGTGTTTGGTATTTTCGTTTAGTGCTTTCCTGAAGTTTTCAAATTTGCGGCATCAAATTTTTTCGACCTTTTTAAAATCAAGTACTCAATCATCGGGTGTCACCTGCCTGGTATAGGCGTCCCCGTCTCAATGGCTAATTCCTGAATTTTCATGCTATATGATTTGAATGGTTTTATTAAGGTTTTGTTCATGCAATGCACCCGTATTTTTGGTGTGAATGTATGGAATTATTGTAATTACGCAATGCAAATAATTTGTATTTATCGGCACGAGTGTTTGATGTCGAGATAAGTATGAGTGAAAAACCAGGGTCATCCATTGAAAGGCTTCGTTCGAGAAGAACCCACTGCTAAAAATTAGGAAGATCGGTTTTTAGAATGCTCAAAAAAATAGCTTTTAATTACTGTTTTCATAGACGCTCCCAGTGGATCATACGCTCTTTGGTCTCGTAGAGGAACTGGAAGTAAGCGTACCAGTTATCCATTCAATTTAGTTGTATTTTTTTTATGATTTTCGTCATTATTCTATGTTTGTGAAAATTAAAAAGCGTTATTTGCAAAATAAAAATTAATTGGATTTACACGCGAGAATAATTTTATATCAGCGAACCAACACTACGTGAGAGAAGCCGTATGGTTAAGTCAATCGGATACGTTCCGGTTGCCCAAATAGTGTCTCCATATACTAGTGTCAAGTCAACGTTTAAATGACCTCAAAAGATGCCCCGGATTTCCCGTAGGCTTAGGTGCGGTCGGCCAGGCTTGACTTGATACTAATAGTAGCGTGGGTGCAAAAAAAATGCCTTTTGATAGGAGACGAAAGGTTTTGAATGAGAATAGTTGGAACAGCAAAAAATATGGAAGAAGACGAGGAGTCAGAGGAACTTATCCTCGAAACCGGAGGAAGTATAAAGGATCGTATTGGGCATCAAGCCATTTTTAGAGAGCTCACTGGAAAGGGAACGGAAAATGCCATTGGTTCTCTTATTCATAACTTAGAAAAATATAAGAAGTACAAAGAGGTTGAGGGAAGACAAGCAATGATTGATAAGCGGGAAGAAAAGCTGAACTTAATAGAAGCTGAACTGATGGTATTCGCAAGTTGGTCGGGAAAAAAAAGGAAACGCTTCCGTAGGCGTAGAAGAAGGTAAAAAGTAGGCGAAACGTGCCTACTTTGTTTTCCACAGGTCGGCGTAGAACATAAGTGGTGTTAAATGAAGTTTACTGGGGCTATCGGGCCCACGTATTTGAACGTAATGTTATCCCCCAACTCGTCGCTTAGTTCGTTTACGTATTCGTCAAACTGCTTTTCATCCGACCGATGCACAAAGAAGGCCACATTGGCAAACATGGCATCTGTAATGTTTTTTTGGACCTTGTATTCAATTGCCTGAGGTTTGAGTTTGTCCAATACCTTGACGATTAACCGCAACCCGAAGTCGTTCCTGTTTGCGATCGTCGGCGCCGAATATGTGCTGCG
>JBCCXH010000362.1:0-5581 GCA_039192005.1 Bacteroidota bacterium | reverse complement strand
TTTTTAGAAGTTGAATTTCAAATATATGATCATTACAAAACAATTGCTAACATGACCAATAGTTTCCTGATCATATTAGCAAAAAACATTCCATAAATCAATCACCAATTTCCGATTGGTAAGCTTCTGCTGATAAAAGCTCAGTGCCCTGATCGTCGGCTGTCTTAATTTTAATCATCCAACCCTCTCCATATGGATCTGAGTTGACTACTTCTGGGTTAGACTCCAGTTTCTCATTGATCTCAATTACTTCACCACTTAAAGGCATAAATAAGTCAGAGACCGTTTTTACCGCTTCTACCGTTCCAAATACGTCTCCCGAGGATAACGCCTCGCCCTCCGTCTCAATTTCTACGTAAACAATATCCCCAAGCTCGCCTTGGGCAAAATCCGTAATACCAACCGTGGCAATGCCATCTTCTATCTTTACCCATTCATGGTCACTGGTGTAATGCAAATCTGCAGGGATGTTCATGTCGTCTGTTTTAAACTTATAAAGAGGCCAAAAATAACCGTTCAACAGGACCTACGCTACTGCGACAGGCTAAATCTTAGCTGAACACCAAATGCGGAAGTGGTACGCTTAAAGGTATTGGACAATTTCGGAGTAGTGACATTACGCTCAAAGTAAGCGGTCAAATCCAATTTATCGTTTAGCCGATAGGTAAAGGTTGGCCTCATTTGGAACGTCGTATTTCCATTGGTCACCAAATCCTCATCCTCGATTTTTCGTTGTACTGTTCTCGAATCTCTCACAGATGCTGCAACACGGATGGTCACGTCGTTTTTAAGTGTGATGGTCCTTCCCTGAAATTTCCAAGGGAGCTTCATGCCGGCTTTGGTATATCCAAAATCGATCGTCACGTCATTATTATTTGTCTCTGTTACCTGTGCGTTGGACATATTCAATGCCAGATTTCGAGTCTTTCTAAATTCCACCCGGGTGGATATTCCCTCGGTTGTTCGAAGGTTAAGTCCTATTAACGGCACAAACTGCTCGGAAATAAGTACCTGATTGATAACATAAACTGGCAAAAATCTTCCTGTTGAATCTGCTTGTGCGAGTGGATAGTCCAAAATACTGTTACTCAAACTGAGTAAGCTTTCATCGAACACCCGATTATTGAACCCGGAAACGGAATACGTGGAATTATACCCATGAGAAAGTGTAATGGACGAAAAAATCTCTTTGAGCGCTGGAATTTTAGACAATCCAGTATAATCTACCCGCCAATTTGGGAGCGGAATACGTGGAAAAGGGGACAGACTAACCTCATTTGCGCTTTGCCCTGAATAAGCTGCAATGAAGGATGGGATGAGAATGTCTTGTGCCAATGTATCGTAGGTACCCACCCCGAGCGGTTGCTGTTCAATAAGTCTTAACCTCACCAGGTCAATGTTTCGCTCGAATTGCGAGAATGCCTTTGAAGAATTATCTGATGGTTGTCCTTCAAACGCAGTACGTATGGACAGAAATGTGGCCGAGTAAGATCCACTCCGGGTAGGAGTCAAAGAAGTAAATGCGCCCTCTTCTCCATTAAAGCGAAAGATCTCCTGATAGCTGTTCGTTATTCCTCTGTTCCAGGTCAGTTGTACTTTTAAGTCTCCGGCAGGTTCCAGATCTGCCCGAATGTCAATATCTGTCCCTAAGGATTGACGAAAGGGTGAGTTTAAGTTTTCATTGGTGACTAACCAATCGTTCTCTGCTGCTTTAAAACGAATGTTAGGATCCTGACTTCCTAAGATAAAACCAACACCGGGTGCATTAAACCCGCTATCCAAACCAAATAAAAATGCCTGTGGGAGAAATCCTGGGAGTTCCGTGCTCTCCTGGATGTTGTACGACCCGTTCACTGTTTTGAGCATCGTCAAAAATTTCAGTAGGCCTTTGCCTCCGGAAGGTGACTCGTCATCAGGAGCTTTAGGGGCATCTAAATCTTTCAGGAATGTTACTTTGTCATAAAGTTTGGTAATATCCAATCGGGTGGTGAGGCCGCGGTCACGTTGATTGCTCAAAAAATTTCCAAAGAAAAGGGCGTTTCTGAGAGAGTCTGATGCAGGGTCAGTATCATCGGGTTGGATGACGGATCCCGCCACCCAGTTGTAACCCACCGAATACCGAATATCTGAAGAGATCCAATCGGTAAAGGGCAGCTTATCTAGTGGGAGCTTGTAATTTGCCGCAACGCTCTGGTTAAAATTTTTCATCCGTCCCAGATTGAAAACCTGATCCCAGATAAATTCCCGCTCTCGTCTGGTATCCACATCTCCTTCGACCATCTCTTCCGGTTCATCAATGACCGCGTTTGCCGTCGCGGTGTAATTAATTCCAAGACTTTTAGTCAAATCCCACCTAAACGAATAATTTCTGGCGAAGGTGAACAGGCGCTCATAAACGGGTGCGACAGGGCGTAGCTGATTGTCATAAAAAGTTGTAGACCTGAAATCTCTTCTTAAGTCAGCCGAGAAAGAAAAGTTGCTTGGCAAAGGTGATACGTTAAAATCCTTTATTAAAGCCAGGTAGGGACTACTCAAAAACTCTGATTTTTTAAAGGGCTCAATGTTAACCGCTGCCGGAGAATAGTTATAGGTGATCCCTCCCGATACCGTTTTATTAAAGAAGTTTTGAGTCGTGGCATTGCTCCTTACCTGGTCACTGTACGCATAGCTAAAGGCGAAATTTTCAATATCATAAATACGGCTGGGTGAATCAGGGTTGACCTTTTGCTTTCTCACGTTGGTGAAATTGAGACTTCTCCGAGTGCTTCGATCTTCCACAATCCGCCGATAGGCTTGTCGTTCCTCTTCATTATCAAACGTTGCCAATGACGCCTCCAGCGGCACATCCGGGTCCAGCGGATCAAACTGTGGCGTAGATGTTGACTCCTCATAGCTGACAAACATAGGGACTACTAGACCGGTCTTTTCCGGCTTCAAAAATTTCTCCACATTGACATTGGCGGTAATGTCATATTGAGTGGTCTCTTCACGGGTTCGTTCAGAAATCCGCTGCTGAATGTTCCCAAACCCGATGGATGTATACCGGGTAGAAGCGGATATGGTACCCAAGTCAGCTAATTGAGCACTTAATCGGGCATTGGCCGCCCAACCTGCATTTCGATCAAAATCTGTTACCCGAAGTTCGTTTGCCCAAATACACGCCGACTTCGGAAGCCCGTCATCCGAAGATGCATTGGAATCTCTTCCAGGGTTTCGCACACCAATCATTAAAATCCTTACCGCAGAAATATCCGGGTTTCCTTTGATCGCAAACTGGTATCTTCCATCATTGGAAGGAACTTCATATGGGATATTAACGGCGCGATTCGCACGGTTTCTTTCTGACTTGATACCGATCAACTCTTTTAGAGAGACGTCCAACTCGTTCGCAACTGGCCAGACCACCGCTGGGTCGTTCACTCCGGGTGCACTTATCTTTAGTGGTACACTTACTTCATAGTAGTTTTCATTTTCATCGGTACCAAATCGTACAAAGCCTGTCAGGTCGTCGTCAGCTACCTGACCTCCAAGGTAAGACTCTGCGTGAAGGAACATTTTAATGCGACCATAGTTAATCAGGTCAAAGCTTATGTTTTTATAAACTGCCCGTGCATCCCGATCATCCAAATCTTCCACACACACCTGAAGGGACTGCTCATTGATTCGCTGGTTTACCGTTGTGGTATTATCAATGTCACGTTCTATACCTGGAGGCAAGACGTAAGGTGAACCTGTATCACTACCAATGCTATTTTCCTCAATGTTTACAACAGAAACCTGAAAGTCAGAGGTATTGACATTTGGGATTTCACCCAGCCCCTGCTCCCTTAATGACTGCTCGGATTTAATCCACTGACTTCCAACCAATCGAAATTGCGCCAACCTAAGCACGATCGGTTGTTCAAACCCTGTCAAGTAGGTTCGGATGTATCGTATGTTTTCAAAAGAAGGTGCCGTATTTCCTACTGGGACACCAACATCCTGTATCGGTATCCGGAATAAATACCAGTCTGACCCTCTGGGATCTTGTATTTGATCCACAATAAATCCTTCGCCTTCTGCTAATTCATCGGGAACCAGTGGGATTTTGTATTCGAAAAACGATTCCAGGTCTGTGATGGTGTTGTCATTATTCAAATCTTCTTTATCTGGCTGGTTCGTGGAAGAAGGAATAAAGTCTTGATTTCCCGCAGCAAGTGGTGAGTTGTTTTCCATCCCGTTCCAGTCTTTGTGGCGCTGCACAATCTGCGCTCCAACCTGATCGTAACTTTCATCCAGTGTATGACGGAAGTCGTCAGCAGATGGATCATCTTCTGATCCTGTGGGGAAAAATGCACTTTCTGCATCGTTATTCAGCCCATCCAATCCTACGTCTTGATTTGCTCGCGCTCCAGCTGTTGCTGAAAAAGCGTTAATTAAATACTGATCGGTAGTGACTCTTCCCCATGTGGAGTTAATTTCCCCCGTACCGTCCTCAGACAACCCGTTTTCAAAAGCAAACTGTCCATCAGGCGCAATGTCTTCGGACACACTACCCAGGTTGAAAATTAACTCTCCTCCATCTGAATCTTCCCTTGCGTTTGCCCCACCGGTGGGATGATTAGTGTCCAGTATACGGCCGTCTTCTCCTTCTATAAAAGGGTCCAGCATCCAAAATTCCAGGTATTGGATGTTGGTAGCGGTAAAATTCACTTCGTTGGTAATGGCGCGAGTCATGCCTCCCCAGTTTTCTTGAGGAGATTCATTGTCGAAATTTGTGTTGTAATTGTATTGCCCACGTTCGCCAGGGAAATAAGCGATGTCAAGTAGCGGTTCGTTCAAAACTACTTGACCGTTGTCCCGTTGGGGAAAGAGCTCCTGAGGTAAAACGGGACGCTCATAGTGGTTGGTGATCTCTCCATCAATGTTATCTGGTTGCAGTCGGCCCGACTGATAGAAAATACTTCGATCAACGGTATACCAGGCGATTTTGGCTCTTTTGTTATTGAAAGACAGGTTATCTCCGTCTGTGCCCCCTTCAACGTTGACAGGAGTAGCCGCCAACTCCCAGGATTGCCAGCCACTTATATTAATGGGGGTCACTGCATTCTCAAAATCGTCAATAAAAGAGGTGCCTTCTCCATTGATTTGATTACTTGTTCCTGGGAGGAGCTGGGCAAATTCCGCATTAAAAGTAAAACTCGAGGGAGCTTTGGTACTGACCAAGGGAAGGGCATCTACCATTTTGGTAAGGAACCGGGACTCTTGCTGCAGGTTAATATCAAATCCATACTTCGTATTTCGGTTCGGTTCATTGCCTACCGCAAACCGACTGATCCCTCCGGGGCGTTCACTTAAATGAAGCAGCGTACCTCCAATATTGAAATTTTCATTGAATCGGTAATCAAACCGAGCGCCTGTAAGCGTCCGGGTTTGAAAGTTGAACAGGTCAGCTTTTTCATAGGAGATATTAATCTGCTTTCCTGAGTTTAGGATTCCGTCATTGAGTATTCGGACCACTCCCAGATTATAATCCACATTGTAATCCAACCCTTCGGTAAGGAGTGTTCCGCCTGCAGTGACCACTACCGATCCTTCAGCC
>JBCCXH010000361.1:0-5588 GCA_039192005.1 Bacteroidota bacterium | reverse complement strand
ACACATTTTTAACATTTGACTGTTTTTGATTTCAAGTCACACAAAAAACCTAAATTTCACTTCTCAAAAAATCCTTCACAATGTCCAAAGAAGTAGAAGCCTTTATTAATAAAATATCCTTAAGGAATCCCAATGAACCGGAATTCTTACAAGCTGTTCGGGAAGTAGCAGAAAACATTGTTCCATTTATTTTAGAAAACCCATTCTATGATCGGTACAGTTTGCTTGAATCTATTTGTGAGCCTGAGCGGGTTTTTATGTTTAGGGTTCCCTGGGTAGATGACAAAGGCCAGACGCACATCAACAGAGGGTTTCGGGTTCAAATGAACTCCTCACTTGGTCCGTATAAAGGAGGACTTAGGTTTCACCCAACAGTAAACCTGAGTGTCTTAAAGTTCCTGGCTTTTGAACAGGTGTTTAAAAACAGCCTGACCACGTTGCCACTTGGAGGTGGTAAAGGCGGAGCGAACTTTGATCCAAAAGGGAAAAGTGACAATGAAGTCATGAGTTTTTGTCAGAGCTTTATGACGGAGCTGGCCAAACATATCGGTCCTTTTACGGATGTTCCTGCCGGAGATATAGGCGTGGGAGCAAGAGAGATTGGGTATCTTTTCGGACAATATAAACGAATTACCACTGAATTTACCGGTGTATTGACCGGTAAGGGTCTGGAGTTTGGAGGAAGCCTGATTCGCCCGGAAGCTACCGGATATGGAACGGTCTACTTCAGTGAGGAAACGTTGGCATATAAAGGAGACGGACTGAAAGGTAAAACATGTCTGGTATCAGGGTCTGGCAATGTCGCACAGTACACCATCGAAAAACTACTGGAAAAAGAAGCTAAAGTATTGACCGTTTCAGACTCTGCAGGGTCTATTTATGACAAAGACGGAATAGATGAAGAAAAACTGGCCTTCATTAAAGCGCTTAAAAACGAACGGAGGGGTCGCATTAAAGAGTACGTAGACAAGTTTAGTAGCGCAGAATTTCGCGAAGGGATCACCCCCTGGACGGTCAAAGGAGACCTTGCTTACCCGTGCGCTACTCAAAATGAACTTCCTCTGGAAGATGCAGAGTTGCTCGTGGCAAATGGGTGTATTGGGGTTTTTGAAGGAGCCAATATGCCGTGTACCGCTGAGTCTGTAGAACTGTTCAAAGAAAAACGGCTTCTGTTTGGTCCGGGAAAAGCATCCAATGCAGGTGGTGTAGCCACTTCAGGATTGGAAATGGCACAAAACTCTCAACGACTCGCATGGACCCGAAAAGAGGTGGATGAAAAACTGAGAGAGATCATGAAAAACATTCATGATAATTGTGTAGAACATGGAAAGATCGACACCGATTACGTCAACTATGTGAAAGGAGCAAATGTCGCTGGATTTGTAAAAGTCGCTGACTCGATGATTGCTCAGGGAGTCGTTTAGGTTTTTTTAAGCAATAAGAAGCTTTGTGCTCTTTCACCATGATGAATCAATGTTCGTGGAGCTTCTTCTTCAGTAAAAAATTTCAAAAAATGCTGATACCGGGGAAAAGTGAGGGCAAACCTTACTTTTCCATCCGGGAACTGATGGTGGTTTGCGTCTACCACGCTTCCGATGGAAGCGTCCCATACAGAATCCATCGCTACGTAAAGCAGCCCTTCTTTAGTTAAAAGCTTCGCGAGTGCTTGTATTGCATTAAGAAACTCCTCTTCATTTTTTGAAAAATGAAGGACACGGCTGCATACGATAAAATCAAACAAACCGGGACTTTGAAAAGTGGCCAATTCTCCTACTAAAAACCGCGCTTTTGTGGTGGTAAATTGCTTATTCAAGAATTCAATCAGTCGAATTTTGGATTCATCCGGATCGATTCCCGTGAAGTCAAATTCATTTTGAAGAAAATAGACCGCATTTCTTCCTTCACCACACCCCACATCCAGGATGCGTGAACCCGGTACAACCTTTCCCTTTAGTACCCAATCCAAAAGAAACAGGTCCATGTCTCCGAAGAAATTATTTATTGCGCTCAATTCCATGATTTGATAAATATATCTCTTCTCTAAAAATCAATACCGACAAAATCGAAAGAAATAGCTTCCAATATGCAACAAATTGCGTGATAGATTCGTTTTCGACAAAACCGAAAGAAATATTGTAACCTATTACTGACCGTAAAGTATCCCCGCTGTGAAAGGAACAAATCTTGGAGAACTGGAAGAAATTGTCATGTTATCAATCGCTATTTTGTATGATGAAGCTTATGGTATTGCCATACAACAAGAAATTAAAAAACGATGCAACAGGTCCATCACAATCAGTACGGTCCACTCAGTGACCAGCAGACTGGAAGAAAAAGGGTTTTTAAATGCCCGGTACGATGGCGCTACTCCAGAAAGGGGAGGAAGGAGAAAACGCCTGTTTAGACTGACCAAGTCGGGTCAGGTAGCCCTTTCATCCATTAGGGAGATACGAAATGGCATGTGGGATGCCATTCCTAAACTGGCATTTGGTAATGGTTAAAAAGCCAAAGCTCCTAAAAGTGACGGATAGGTTGCTTACCTCCATCTGCAAGTCTCATTTGCTGGAAAGCATTCTTGGAGATTTGGAAGAGACCTATGCAGCCAACCTGACTTCTGTGGGAGCTTTCCGTGCCGGGTTCAGCTATTTTATTCAATCTATCGGTTTTTTAAAGCCGGTCTTTCTAAAGAAATCAAGCCATTCAAACACAAAAGCAATGTTCAGAAACTATTTTATCGCGACCGTTAGAAACCTTCAAAGGCACAAATTCTATGCACTCATCAATTTGATCGGTTTGAGTATTGGAATGACTGCGGGTTTTTTCATTCTTCAATACGCGTACCGTCAGCTCACGTATGATCGGTTTTTAGAAAATAGGGAAAACATCTACCGTGTTCAAACCAATCGATACAATAATGGTGAACTCACCACGCAGTGGGCTTCAGGTTGCGCCGGAGTGGGGTTGCACATGAAGGAAGACTTTCCTGAGGTGGTAGATTTCGTAAACCTTAGAAAAAGCTTCGCTCAAATCTCTTACGAGGAAAACTACTTTTCAGTATCACATCCTTATTACGCAGGTAACAATTTTTTTGAGGTATTTTCTATCCCTCTGGTGCAGGGAGTGGATAGCCTGGTCCTTAAAGAACCAATGACCGTGGTATTGAGTGAGTCATTGGCCAAAAAGATTTTTGGAGATGAGTCTCCTGTTGGAAAAATAATCCAACAGAACGATGTCGCCAATTTTAAAGTCACCGGGGTTTTTCAGGACTTGCCGGAGCGATCACACTTTAAGTTTGATTTACTGTATTCATTTGACTCATACGTGGCGTTTGCCGGTCAGGAAGTAAGAACCTCCTGGCAATGGGATGGCTTTCTTAATTATGTTGTGCTACATCCAGATGTGGACCCTGAGGAGTTGGCGGAGAAATTTCCGGAGTGGATCACATCTCGTGAAGGTGAAGAGTTAGCGCAGTACAATGCAGGAATGGAGTTTGTTCTCCAACCCCTCAGTAAAATCCACCTGATTTCTAACTACAGAGGAGAAATCAAACCAACAGGTAACCAGACCATCACTTATTTTCTTCTCATAATAGGAATGTTCGTACTGTTCATTGCGTGGATCAATTACATTAACCTCACCACTGCCCGCGCCATCAGCAGAGCAAAAGAAGTTGGAATACGAAAAGTAATGGGAAGCTATCGCGCACAATTGATTGGTCAATTTATGTTTGAATCGTTTTTTCTCAATTTTGTTGCCTTTGCAGTTTCAGCCATTTTGGTTGTCATGATTTTTCCCATTTTCAACCGCTTTGTTGGGAATAGCGTGGTTTACACGTGGCCCGATACGCCTGTTTTTTGGTTTGGATTAATCGGGTTATTCATTGTCGGTTTTATTCTCTCCGGCTTCTACCCGGCGTTCGTCTTATCTAATTTCAAACCCATCACCGTGTTGAAAGGAAAGTTCGCCTCAAGTACAAATGGCAATAACCTTAGAAAAGGGCTTGTTACCTTCCAGTTTTTGGCTTCTGTCATCCTTATCACCGGAACGTATGTGGTTTTCAAACAAATGACCCATTTGCGGTCTCAGGATTTGGGTGTCAACATCGATCAGAATGTTATTGTTAAAACCCCAGTATATGCCAGCGATTCCATCATGGCCATTAAAGATGCAGTTTTTAGAAACAAAATTGCTGCTAACAGTGCAGTTAACAAGTTTACCGCGTCATCATCGATACCCGGTCGTAATGCAGGCTGGAATGCCGGTGGAATTCGGCTCCTCTCTCAAACAGAGGCAGAAAGCAATCAATACAGGATTATTGGGAGTGACGATGACTTTGTGGAGTTCTATGGTTTGGAAATCATCGAGGGAAGAAACTTTGACCGTTCTTATGGAAATGAGCGAAACAATGTCCTTTTTAATGAAGCTGCAATTGCATTAATTGGGTTTGATGAATTGTCTGAAGCCATCAACGAAAAAATCTTTTTCTGGGGTGATACTTTCAATATCGTTGGAGTTGTCAAAAACTACAGACAGGAATCACCCAAGGAGGCCTACGACCCGATGATATTCAGGTATTTTCCATCGACAAGCGGGTTTTATTCCCTCAACATCAGCCAGGGAAACTTACAAGAAGCCATATCGAGTATCCAGCAAGACTGGGATCAGGCATTTGGAAGCAAAACGTTTGATTTCTTCTTTCTGGATGACTACTACAACGAACAATATGAATCCGAGGTGAAGTTTGGGTCCATTTTCGGATTGTTTTCAGGGCTCGCCGTTCTTGTCGCGTGTATGGGGTTATTCAGCCTGGCATCGTTTGTCACAAGTTTGCGCTCGAAGGAAGTAGGCGTCAGAAAGGTACTCGGGGCATCTGTCAACCAGCTTTTGTTGCTCTTAACAAGAGACTTCATAAAACTTATAGGTATATCCATTCTCATATCCGTCCCTATCAGTTGGTGGTTGATGAAGACCTGGCTTCAAAATTTTGAAACCAGAATTGCCCTCGGCGTTGAGCTTTTTTTGGTCCCTGCCCTCTTGATCATTGTTGTGGCCATTTGTACGGTTTTACATCGCACGTATAAAACCACGATGGTGAACCCGGCAGAAACCTTGCACGATGAGTAAGCAGGTAACAATGGCGATCAGCCAAAGGTAATCTTCTATGTTGAAGCCAGGGAGGAGGGGTTAGACATCCTTGGTTTCAATGAGTTTTAACGAAATCATGGTCAGAGCATTACCTGCCTTTGCAGGCGGGCATAATTCTCAGGAAGGCCTGCCGCGTGGAACTGCCCCAATGAATAACACCTGAATTTTTCAGGTTATATCGTTGAGTCAACTGATCATTATCACTATAATTCACGTTATCTTAAGGCAAGTCGATACCTAAAAGATCAAAAACCAGTGATTTTCGCTTTACTCAAACTAACCAGGCGATGCCTAACCGTGAAAAATTAGCGTCATCAGTGACGAAACAATGGAGTGCGTTGGTACCTCTCCTGTTTATAGGCTCATCGGCCTTTAGTCAGGTGGCCTTTACGCCGGACACCTTGCAAAAGCTTCTCTATTCCGACCCTGACGAAAACATGCTT
>JBCCXH010000360.1:0-5593 GCA_039192005.1 Bacteroidota bacterium | reverse complement strand
TTCCTACCGGGGCTGTCCATCAGATTAAACATCAGTTGATGGACTTAAAGAAAGAGCAGCACAAAACAAACTTGTACTGCTCTTCTTCTTAATGCTGAAAACGCCTATCTCTCGATAATGATACGATGGGTCTCGGTACGACCTGCTCTTATGACTTTTACGGAATAGATGCCCTCACTCAGTGTGCTAAGATCAAGTGAATGGTTTTCGGGGGAGGCATTCACCACCTCGGTGCCTAGCATATTGTAGATGACTATTCTTACAATGTCCTGTCCGGTAAACTTCAACTCATCTCGTACGGGGTTAGGATACAAATAAACCTCATTATCTCCGGGGATCTTCTTTGATTCGGACGGTTCAAAAGCAATGACTTTATCAGAACTCCTTCCTCCGGAAACCCTTACCAGTGTGATCTTGTCTAGGTTCCACTGCCACGTATTTGATCCGGAGGCATTGATTCGAATGGTGTGTGTGCCAGCAGATAAAAAGACGCTACCTCCACTTAACGTACCATAGCGGTCCCATTGCCCATTATTAGGTACGTTGGTAGTAGATGCCAGAACTCCATCTGCCAACAGTTGTATCTGTGCCCCGTTCGAAGGGGTTGCGATCCGATAGGTAATGGCGTAGGTACCGGCCCTTGCGACGTTTAAGTTGTACTCCGCCCAGTCACCACTATTGACATAATTGATTCCAATGCTGAACTCATTGACTCCTAGTCCGGGACCACCAGCAAAAGCATCATTAAAGGTGCCACCTGTATTAACGAAGCCTTCTGCCTCTACGATCAGACGATTACCTCCAGGGTCTGTATTTCCTGACGGCACGGGTTTATACACGCGTATCCAATCCACCAACATCTTGTTTCGAGCAGGGTCCAGCAACTGAGCATCTGTTGGGGTACGTCCTGCCAGCACGTGCCAGTCCTGGGATTCTACGTTGATGATGATGTCTTGTTCTTTATTGAATCCATTTCCGCCTTGAAAATTGTACGGATCTATGATGCTAACAGAAGAGGCATTGCTTGCAGCTTGCAATGTCTGAAAAGAGTAGTTCGAACCTGTTGCGTATGTCTGCATGGCCTGAAAGCCACTGCTTTCAAAATCCAGGTTTCCATTGGTTGCGGTCGGGTAGGTGTACTGCCAGGTATTTCCTACTTTGGTTGCGACCGCTTTATCATAAAGCACGCGTACTACCTCTCCATCGACGTAGTATTCAAAATGAAAGGGGCTGATCCAGTTTACGCCGATGCGTACGTACCTTCGATTGCCTCCATTCCAGCAATATTCTCCCCAGTTACTGACACCATCACGCGCCCACCAGCTGTTGAAGTCCCGGGGTTGATAGTCGGTGAAGGGTACCCTCACAAAAGAGTGATGGCTCAGGTGGATAAACTGTGAGAAAAACTGATTTCCCTGCTCGTCTCCACCGTAGCATTCGATGATGTCTATTTCCTGGGTATCATCGGGGCTCAATAGCCATATATCTGATGCAAGTACAATGTCTGCTACGCTCACCCGAGCCTCTACGAATACGGGGTACAAGACCCGGTTGTTTGAGGTGATGCACCCACTATTGACACCTGGTACTCCCAACTTTGCCGTACTGGGGTTTCTGGATGCACGTAGTACCAGATCACTTCCGTCTACGGAGACGTGGTTGTACTGCCAGTAAGTGGTGCCAGGACCATTCCACGGATTATGATAAAAGTTGTACCACTTGTTACTTCCGAAGTTGGATAATTGACTGGTTTCATTAAAGACATAATTGAAATCATCAGAAGGTGCTTCCTGAAGTTTCCAGGTATTGCCCGGGCCTGCGTCCGCCGGTACCGATATGCCATTCCAATCCTGAGCACTCAGTTGACAGACTAAAAAGCAGGTCAGGAAGAAAAAAGAAATTTTAAAGTAATTGTTCATTGTATTTGGGTTAAAGAATAAAATGGATTGTTATGTGTTACGGTAAGGGTTGTTCAGTAGGGGGTAGCTTGTGAGCAACCGTTCTAAAATCAAGGGGGATAGAAAAGCAGAACAGTTTGCTGTTCTGCTTTAATGGTATGTAGTTACCTCTTAATGACCACCTTATGTGTTTCATTAAGACCTTGTCCGATAACATGGACAGAATAGACTCCTTCACTTAGGGCACTGATGTCCATCGAACCATCGCTGGTAAGGGATGATTGGAACATTTTCGCTCCTAGTATGTTATAGATCACCACCTGCTCGATGTTTTGTCCGACGAATTTCAATTCGTTTTGTGCCGGGTTAGGATATAGCAGAACGTCACCTGAAAACGGTGCATTAGCAGACGTAGCCGGTACATTACCTAATGTAGCCAATCGGCCTCCCGAACCGCTTACCAGTGTTATTTTGTCCAGGTTCCATTGCCAGGTATTTGATCCCGAGGCATTGATTCGAATCGTATGCGGACCTGCGGATAAAGAGACAGTACCTCCACTTGAAGGACCATAACTATCCCACTGACCATTGTTAGGGACATTGGTTGTGGCTGCCAGTACACCATCTACCAGAAGTTGTACCTGTGCCGCGCTAGAAGGAGTCGATATCTCATAGGTAATGGCATACGTACCCGCCTCCTGGACGTTTAGGTCATATTCTGCCCAGTCGCCGCTGTTGACGTAGTTGATCCCTACACCTGTCCGGTTTACTCCAAGGCCGGGACCACCAACAAAAGCATCGTTGAATGATCCTCCGGTACCAACGAAACTTTCTGCCTCGATGACCAGTGTGGCTCCGCCGCCACCGCCAGAATTACTCACTGAGATGGCGCTATTGGTCGTAAATCCTCCATCTACGGTAGTTACGGTGATCATTGCACTGCCTGCAGCTACGGCAGTCACTAACCCACTATTAGAGACTGTTGCAACAGCTGTGTTATTGGAAGACCAGGTAACTGACTTGTTGGTCGCGTTGGTTGGGCTAACGCTTCCCGAAAGCTGAAGTGCCTGCCCTGGTTGCAGGGTTACATTACCCGGCGAAACGCTTACACCGGTCACAGGCACGGGGTCGGATCCACCCGGACCTTCGTCTGATCTGCCCGGCTTACTGGTAAACTCCCATGTGAGCAGGTTGACCGTACATACCTCTCCAACGTGACGGAAATCCAACGTGATGGTATTATTGGGTTGGATCAGGTTCGTAGGTACGGGCAGTTCCAGTGTGCCGAACCACCTGCTTCTTTGTTGGTTTCCTCCCCGCCAGTCTAGTGGGGCATCTACTTCTACTCCGTTGAAGGTAAATCGGTCGATGGATAGGAATCCTTCTTCATCATCGTCATCATTAAAAAGATTGACCGTGACTTTTAGCATGGCTTCTGCCTGGTCCGTATTGGGGGGTACCCGTACTCCATTTACAAAAAAGGTATTGTCCCCGTTTTGAATATGTATGCGTTGGTTTGGACTCACTTCGTTGCCAAAGAATTTACGTTCGACGGAGTTTTCATTGACATTCACACTGCCGGAATACGTGTATTTAAGGATCATCGTAGCGTCCGCGTCCAACTGAACCGTACCCGGTGCTGATGAATAGTTTTGGTTGTCCAGGATGATGTTGCGAATGCCGGAGAGGTACAAATGCTTAGAAGATACCTCTTGCAGGTTGGGGCGGTTTCCAAAAAGGTTCAAATTGATCTCTTTAGCTACAGGCTCCAGGTTGTTCAGGATCAGGTAGGTAGTGTTTCCGTCCACATAGGCGTCCACCTGAATGTCAGGGTCGGTCGATTTGGTGTCTACACGAGTACCTTTTACCTCTGACCAAAGTTCAAACCACTTGATGTAGTCACTCCATTCCCATACACCGTCCTGATCGTCATCGCGAAGCATTTTGTACTGATAGAAATACTCAGGAGTACCATCACCGTTGGAGTCGGTGTCTCCCCACACTGCTTTAATGGGGGTAAATGGCATGGACAATTCAATGTAGTCCGGACGCTCCAGAAACTGCATCAGCATGGCGCTAAAAGGCTTGATACTTTCCCAATCGTACCGTCTGTCATGAGGGGTGAATTCCCACTGTCCGCTGACGGCACCGTATTCGGAAATGATGATGGGCTTGCGGTTGTTTTTCCCGTTTTTTGAAACGTCATAAGACTCTAACATCTCCAATACTGCTTCGGTATGGCCTCCTCTTCTGGTGACACCGCCATTGGAATTGTAGGTAGGACAGTCATACAGGTGTACGGAATAGTAATCCATGTTGCTTCCGGCCGCATCAATGAAACCCTTCCATAAGACGTCCCACTGAAACCACGGGGCATTTTGTCCAAGAAAAGGAGAAGTTACCTGACTTCTTGCATAAGCTTTTGCGATCTCGTCTCCGGGCGTGTTGCCGTAGAAGCCATTTACGTAATCCGGGGTTTTAAAGCGGGAAATGCCATCCGTAGCGAACAGGTCGTGCTGTGCCCAGGTCATTCCGCCAATTTTCGGGGCGCGATTGCCTAATTTTTGTCGGACGCCCTGTGCTACAAGGTTATGATACTCCCAGATGTCTTCCCAGCTTGACATCATAAACTGCCCCGTGTTCAACAGAAGGTCCGGTTCGTTGACTACCTCCCAGTATTTCGGCATGGGCATTCCCGGATCAGTCCCTCCATTGGAAAAAAATTCATCCATGTATTGGACCATCCATTCTGCCGAAGTTTCAATGTCCTGAGGAATCCATATCTGGCCATTGTTCCTGCCCCATTGCGAACCACTGGGGTGCCGGTAAGACAACGTAGGGTAGGTCGGGTGTGGATTGGTACCCATGATCATACTCGAGATCTTGTTTTTAAACTGATCTCTGTTTTGAGCTGTCAGCCGATCGTCAAAAAACACTTTCCAAAAGTCCAATAGCTGAGTCAGACTATCAGGATCATGTTTATTTGGTCTGTTCGGGTCGGATGGAGAGAAGGCGAATAAAAAGGAGGCTGTTCCATTGTCTCTGCCCAGGTAAGCGTCCAACTCATTCAGTAGGTAGTCCGCTTTGTCCAGTTCACCTTCCCAGTCGTTTTCATAAATGTTGGAGTGGAAAGTAATGTGTCGCTCTCTTCCAAAATCGGATATGCCATTGACCGAATGTCTGATGTTTTCGTTGACGTCAACTTCCACATTTTGTGCACGTAATTGCACCGAAAAAAATAGCATAGCAAGCACCGTCACGCCTGCTAAACAAGGGTGTTTAGTTTTCATATTTCTGGATTATTTGGTTGTTATTTAATTGAAGAAACAGGTATGGATCTCAATTGAACGTTGGGTCTTTGCAGGCCACCGGGGCTGTGCGTTGTCAGGATCAAAAGGGGTGATGATCTGACTAAATTCAACACTTCTTATCCGGTACTATTCATTTGATTTTTCAATGAAACAGTTACGCTTCTTAATATCAATTAATTGATAACCAAATGGTTAACTTTCTAAATAGATACTCGCTTAATTGTAGTAGCCAACAAAAAGCTGTTGCTCAATTTTACATTTCACATATCCTGATACAGATGATTAATGATGTTTCATAAACTTTTTTTAAAATGATATACCACGTAATGTATCTAAACAAATGACGGGTGTTGCCGGCCGGTGACTGAACAAAAACTTGACCTG
>JBCCXH010000359.1:0-5622 GCA_039192005.1 Bacteroidota bacterium | reverse complement strand
TGGGAATGTATAATAGACCTTATTTATTTGAATATGTCGGAGCCATCGTACGTTGGCTATTTCTAATTCTCTTTTCTAAAGAGAAAAGGCAGGAAAAAGGGTTATTCAATCAGGTATTAATGGGAGATAAAGTAATATTTAAGCGTTCTGCTAAGACATTTGCCTTAAACTTCGTAATCGGGCTAATTACTATTATTATTATAGTAATGGGCATTATTTTAAGCAGACAGATCTAAAAATTTTGGAATTTTCCTGGAATGAAGAGACTGGCAAGTTCATGATCAAGAATTGAAATTTTCAGGCACTCCGCCTTATTTCGGATACGTTGAAACAACGAAATCGTATGCATAGATAAGTTGAAACAAAGGCTTTAAAAAACAGATAATACAAGTTGGGGAGAATAGCTCAAGTTCAGTATTTTTATTTCTCAAATAACCGACCAATGAAAAGAACATACGCACCAAAAATCAGAAGACATGTAGCCACCCGGGCTGATGAGGTACACACCAGGCCGGAAGTCGGCCAGCCCAACGATCCCCACGAACAGGAAGCCAACGCAATGGCCGACCGCGTGATGCGTATGCCTTCAGAAGTGTCGGAAGAAGAGAAGATCAGCCCGATGAGAGGCAATTCAGACGTTTTCATGATGAAGCCTAAAACAACGGATACCATCCGAATGGTGCCGCAACAGAGCGATACCGTGATGATGAAGCCTCAGAGCCATGATTTTTTTCCGATGATTCCGACTAGCGGTCGGGTACAAATGATGGAAGAAGACGAACGAGTAGACCCGAAACCAGAAGACCGAGTCAACGGACAGGAAGAGGAGGAAAAGATACAGATGCAAACCGAAGAAGAAGACATTCAGCTGATGGAGGACGACGAACAAGTCCGCATGCAAACCGAAGAGGAGGAGGTGAGTATGAAAGAGGAAGACGATCAGGTAAGCATGCAGCAGGAAGACGAAGAGATGGTGAACAAAAAAGGGATGAGTACGGCTGCGGTACAACCGACCGCAGGCGGGAAACGACAAGCATCTCAAGGGCTCACAAATAAGATCAATAGCACCAAAGGAGCAGGCAGTCCATTGTCCCCTGAGACTCAACAAGAGTTAGGCAATAAGATGGGAGCAGACTTTTCAAGTGTCCGCATCCATACCGATAGCAAAGCAGTGGACATGAACAAAGAGCTGAGTGCCAAAGCGTTTGCACACGGAAAAGATATTTATTTCAATCAGGGCAACTACGACCCCGGGTCATCCAACGGAAAGCACCTGTTGGCCCATGAACTGACTCATGTCATGCAGCAGCGTGGGAAGGAAATGATTCAAAAAGACCAGGAGTCCAACGAAAATAGAAATACACGGGTAGAAGTCGGGTTCAATGCATTCATTCCAAATGTATTAAATGCTCCTGTTTACGCGCAAAATAAAGCATGGAAAAAGGAACCCAGTCCGTTTAGTAGCAAACTGTTTGCAAGTGACAACAGATCATACGCTCAAAGCGGCACTTCAAGAATTTCCCAAAGAGGTTTTTTTGAATTCAATGGCCTTCAGTTAAATAATAGAAGCAGCATCAAAACAGTAGGCGCGTCTGAACAGGCAGACCCTGTATTAAAAATAATTGGTACGACTCCATTGCACCCTGGCATGGACGTTGGGGGAAGACCCATTACACGAATAGTAGGCATCAAAAATATTGTATCGAAAACAGCAAAAGATAAAGGCCAAATCTCTTTAATAAGCGAGGATGGTTTCGATGGGTTTACTATGCGAGGAGAAGCTGCTTATCCATTTTCCAGTGTTGCACCTGATATTGATTTTAACGTAAACGCACTGGTTAAGCTAGCACAAATTGGAGGCGACTATTATTTAGACGTAGTATTCGAAGGTGAACGAAATAATTTTCCAGCTTATGAAGCCTACGTAGTGATTAATGGGGCCAAGTTCTACATTTATAAGTACGAAGTTGATAAAGATGACGGTCCGGGACTTATCAATTTAAACACCTCAACAGATTTAGAAGTAGGTAAAAGATTCGCCATTTAAATGCACTTCAAATTTTACCCATACTTGATTATTGTCGTTTTAGCCTTTTTGAGATGCGAGCAACCCATGAGTGAGAAAGTAATTTTTTTAATCAATCAAGGCTACGAAGGAGAAGTAATCATTGTCTACGATCACCCTGAAGGTGTGACAACGCCAGAAGAGAAGAAAAAGAAAGTATACAAAATTCCTAAGTCGGGAGTATACAAGGCTCAATCAAAAGCCACTTATGGATTATTGGACAATGAATATTACTACATAAATGAGCGCGGGGACCGAACGCAAATCCTGGAAGCTCATGGTGTTGAAAACCCCGATGAGGTATGTATTTACAACATCATCACAAGTACAAAAGAGATCGAAGGGAAAGAATATGAGTTGATGGCATTTATGGTGTGTAAAAAAAAGGACATCAACCAGTACAATAATTTTCAATTAGAGGTTAGGTGAGGTGTAATTACATCTAATAATGATCGTTGCGGTGATGACTTTTTTTAATTGAACCCGATACATTAGTGATTGACTCATTGATAGGTAACATGCAAGTCAATCAAATTTACGGGGTCTACGACGTGCCATTAAGCACGAATAAGCCAGTCGATAAATCAGACGTGCTACATATTTTTCCAAATCCGGCAAGTAGCATAATAGAAATTCAGGTTTTCTCTAAAAAAGCAACACGTTTACGAATTAGCGATAGCTCAGGAAAAACCGTGAAAACGTTCATGATCCATGACAGGGATCCGCAAAGTATACTGTGGGACGGCCGCGATGAAACCGGGGCAAAGATTACATCAGGTGTATACCTGTGTTATGTAATAGGTACGGATAAAGTTTTGCAGCATAAAAGAATCATATGGATCAGGTGATGCGTGTGCCTCTGGTCCGGTTCGTCTAGTAGGCGATCGACTTTCGTCTAAATTCCGTCATTACCATTCGTTTTGTGTCATTATAAAAATTGGTCTTAACACCTTTCGGCAGAAAAGGTTTTTTCTTGGGTGAACAGCATCAGATGATAGTTAGGCACTGGAAAACCTTGGTAAGGCGCATGGATTTACCTCATTTCTCTCCCGTCTCCAAAAAGTCGAAATCGTCTTTTATGGCTCTCTAACGCACTTTTTAGCCCTTTTTACAGCTTATCGCCATCTGATTTCAACTGAACGACTAATGTTTTCAAGTCATCGAGTATCTGATTTAATAGGGCTTTTTCCGCATTAATTTGAAATCATTATCACTAAGAAATCAATGAGACATGCGCACTATAATTACTTCTTTCTTCCTTTTCATATCAACAATCAGCACTTCCTCCGTAGAAGCAGAAAATACACTAGAACTTACTAAAAATATCATTGAAAGATTTTTTAGTGAAGGCAAGGTGGTGACCAGGCTAGACACATTAAGTATTCATTTCTACAGCGATAGAAATTACCGACCGGTTTGGAATCGTCAGATGGCACTGGACTTTTTGGAGATCCTCAAGAATAGTAAAAATGAAGGATTTGTTCCCGAAGATTATGCATCAAGAGAAATTCAAAAACTTTTATCTGAAGAGGCAGGTGATGTCATTTCTCCTTCACTGGAACTCTTGCTAACAAGAAACTTCCTGGAATACATCAAGCATTTAAGTCAGGGAATTTTAGATCCGGAGGAAATATACTCGTTATGGGCAATCGAGCAGGCACCTACCGATTATTGGCAAGTGCTGTGTGACCTGAGCAAAGCACCAAATCTCCATAACTACATGACAACTTTTCAGCCTAAGACATTTAACTACAAAATACTCCGGTCCTATTCAGTAAAATACCATCGCATCTTAAGAGAAGGTGGTTGGCCCCAAATTGATAGTGGCGTGGTGATGAAGCCCGGAGTTCAAGATGATCGATTGACGCAATTAAGAAACAGGTTGTGGATGACAGGAGACCTCGCTGAGTTAGATGCTCAAAATCAACTATTTGATTGTCAGCTGGAAGATGCGGTAAGAAACTTCCAATACCGTCACGGACTAGAAATCAACGGATCAATAGACGATGAGACATTGAACGTGCTAAACATTCCTGTAAAAGAAAAACTGGCAATCATCCAGGCCAACATGGAGCGGCTCAGATGGTTTGATGCCGATCATCCGTCAAGGTATTTTATGGTGAACATTCCGGCGTACCAAATGAAAATAATCGCTGACGAAAAAGTCACCTTGCAAATGAAAGTTGCAGTTGGTAAGCGTTACCGACAAACTCCGGTTTTTCAAGCAGAAATGGATCATGTTGTGCTTAACCCGTACTGGGTGATCCCACCAAGCATCCTTTATTATGATGTGTTACCATCGATAAAAAAAGACATTGGGTACTTAGACAGACTAAAGATTGATGTACTCAGTATGGAAGGCGACCAAATTCACCCTGACTCTGTGGACTGGAGTACCGCTGAGAAAGGGAATTTTCCTTACATGTTAAGACAAGATCCTGGTGCCGGCAATGCACTTGGGAAGGTAAAGTTTATGTTTCCCAATAAGTTCAATATCTACATGCACGATACGAATCATCCTGAAGTTTTTGATAAAAGAGACCTGGCCCGAAGTTCCGGATGTGTTCGATTATCCGAACCCATGGTTTTGGCTCGGCACCTTTTAAAAGATCAACTTCCAAAGAAAGTAAGAGGTAAGCATCAAACTTATTTACTGAAAGAAAAAATTCCTGTTTACATCACTTATCAAACCGCCTTTGTAGATGAACAAGGAAGAATGCATTTCAGAGACGACATCTACAATAAAGACAAAAAGCTCGTAGAAGCCATGTCAGCAAAATGTCATGCTAGCTCAGCTCTTTTTCTTTAGTCAAAAATGAAAGCGCTTCTTCTCGATCGTTTAAAAGTGTATTTGACTCGTAATTTTTTTCAGGATAATAAATAAACAAAACACCCGAATTTTTGAGGTGATTGATCATTTCCTTGTGGAATGACTGAGGAATGGCAGGACATCCAAAACTTCTACCCAGCCGCCCATGCTTCTCGATAAAACCATCACTTACATAATTAGCACTGTGCATCACCACTGCTCGCTCCCGCGCATTATCATTGAATCCCTGCTCCAACCCGTCCAATCTCATGGAAAGACCGTGACGACCATAATAGGATTCGCTGGTTTTATAAAACCCTAGACTACTGCTATTGCTGTGTCGCTTATTTGAAAATGTTTTGGCATATTCTAAACCGGTATTTTTTCCGTGAGAAACCAACGTATTAAATAAAACTTCTCCCGTAGTTAAGTCAATCATCCATAATCTTTTCTCAATGGATGAACGTCTAAAGTCTATAAGTGTAAGGAAGTTTTGGTGATCTGAAATTTGCTTTTGTTTTTTTAATTGCAAGAACCCGATCATGCCTCGTTCAAAAAGATCAAAAGGCACATTTTTTGTTCCTTTTAGTGAGTTGTAAGAGTCGTATAAAAAGTTTGTTAAAAGATCCTCGGGTTGATGAATGCCCTGATCACTATTAAAACCACTGAGTAGGGGGATGTTAATTCCAAGAAACAAGGCGGCCAATAAGAAAGATTTCATAATCAAATAACTAGACGATGGTTGATT
>JBCCXH010000358.1:0-5638 GCA_039192005.1 Bacteroidota bacterium | reverse complement strand
TTTTTGTGTAGGCGACCACGTTTTGTTAACGATATCTCACTTTTTACCCCATTTCATTTCTTAATAACATGCCTTTTTAAAGCGTATTTAGCCCTCTCGCCATTTTCTCTATACTCCTAGTTTTACTTATTGCTTAAAGGAATCCTGAGTGTCAGCTCTGATTGTTATCCCCGACTTTGAAGTATGCCTTTCATTTCTCAAAAATGATTTTAGGCCTTTCTCTCAGGCTTTCCTACTAAGTGAAATGTATAACCTAAAAATGTAAATTGAATATGAAGCAAAGAGCGACAAACCTTAAATATTTGCTTGGTCTATTGTTTATGGTATCCCTTACGTTGACCAGTAAGGCACAGTTTAAATTGACAACGGGCTACTCCGACCTTCCGGCAAATGCTGCGGGATATCCTAATCTTGGTAAAGGCACCGTACAGGTGAGAAAAGCTCCTCCGGGTACCGGTTCTGTCAACCAGATTAGGAATAACGTAAACAATGCAGGGATCGATGAGTTCGTCAAAAATGAGTTACTCAATTCACGACTAGTCAACGGTTTTTTTAGTAATCATATTGCGCAGCTAAACGCTGTGAAAAATACGACAGCTATCCTGCAAAATAGGAGAGCAGTTTACAACGGAGGAGGAATTGTTATTAGCAACAACCAACAGCTAAACGCCAATCGCTTGAGACTCTCAGATAACAGTACGCGTACCTTTATCTTCAGAGGCTCAATAAGTGTAAGTCAGGTGATTTCAGTCGGGTCGAATAAAACGATTTGGATCGATGGAGAAGTCAGGTATGTTGGCCCGACAATTCCAAATACCGGCGGAAATGCATTCACTCCAAGAGGAGAAAAAGAAGACGGGCTTTTTCGTTTGCGAAAAGCGTTCGGAGAAGTGGTCAATACCAAATTTTTTGGAACAAAGAGAGGTCGTATATGGACTGGAAATAGAGCACCAGGAATCTATATCAAAGGAGGAAGAGACATCACGATCAGAGACATCGAGTTTTATAGTTGCTATAACGCGATTAGTTACCTCACAGTCTTTGGACAAAATAACGTGATCCGAAATAACTTTTTTGCCTTTGGGCAACGACGGAATATCCACTTGAAAGTAGCGAATAATGTGACCGTAGAAAACAACTTTACTTACAAGGCGGGTCAGGATGGCATTGACATAGATGCTTTTTCCAAGAACTGCAACGTTCGTGAAAACCTGATCGTCGCCGGTGGGAATAGATTTCAGATTTGGATAGAAATTGGGTCATCCGATAACAGTGTAGTGGATAATGTTGGGATTCACACGACGGTAAGAATAGCATCTAATGGTGGGATGCAGGAAAATGGTTCTGAAACCGGTCAGGCACCCACTAAAAACAATACCTGGACAGGAAATCATGTGTTTTATGCCAATGATGCATTTCAGGGAATTACAATGAGTCCAGATAGAGTAATAGATAGAAACTCAATAACCTTCTGGAATAATTACGTATGGTCAGAAAAAAGTAACGCAACGAGGCATAACCCCAAACCTCAGAGTGGTATTTTTTGGGATGTGAGGTATTTGACAAAAAACGACCCCATTGTAGCAAATGGAGCACGAACAACAACTGAAAGTGCCGTTGCTCTTGAGGAGCAAGAAACGGTTTCGCAGCTTGTTGTTGGAACTTACCCCAATCCTCTTAAAGGAAATGATCTAAACGTTTCATTTAACCTAACAGATAAAACAGATGTTTTCATTTCCATATTCGATCTGGCGGGTAAGGTATTGTACCAAAAAGAAGAAAAAAATTTGGTTCAAGGTCACAATCAGTTGAGTATTGAATCATCCGTCTTTGCCCAAGCCGGCGAATTTGCTTTGCTAACCATCCAGGGAGACGGAATAAACGAAAGGTACAAGATTGTTCTTCAATAAGATCTGAATAGTCAAAAAACCCAAAGGTCGTTTTGTTTTTTAACCTGAACTCGATTAAAAATCTTGCCTCAGACTACGCGTCCCGGTTTGACCGCGACGGCGGACCGTTTGATTTTGAGTAGAAATTTTGCCAAAGCCGTGAAGGAATATCCAGATATTTCAAAGGGCTTTGATGGAATTTATGCCGAAATCAGCGGTTCGTCGCACGATCAAATCTTTTCAAGACAAATCATCTTCATGTCATTTTTGCTTCAAAAATTTATCAAAAGGATTCATCATTCTTCAAAATTTTCAAAACAAACCTGCCATAAATATGATTTGCTGAGGTTGAGATTTTTAATCGAGTTCAGGTTTTTAGGGGAGAAATACAAAGCGACCTTTTACTGGTTTGGTCCTCACTTTATCTTTATTATCGGGTGGCTTTGCGTGTTGATTAGAACAGCGCCGTATTACTGCATATTGGGTTTTGCTTAGTAGTAGTAAAAAGCGACAATCCTCAGTTTCTTAAATTGAAAAAATCAGAACCTACAATCAAATAAATTGCACACCTATATTCCCCCAATCGAATCAATCTTAAAATCGAATCAATCGTCAATCCAACGACCTATTCAATCAATCTTCATCTCAAGAATCTCCCCTTCAACAATCAGTCTGCCTTCCGTCGCGTTTTTTATCTCCTCTACCGATACCCCCGGCGCACGTTCCAGTAGTTTAAAACCCTGATCCGTCACATCCATAATGGCGAGGTTGGTGACCACTTTTTTGACGCATCGTACACCGGTGATAGGCATCGTACACGCACTCAAAAGCTTGGACTCTCCAGCTTTATTGGTATGCATCATGGCGACAATGATGTTTTCAGCCGAAGCCACCAGATCCATTGCACCCCCCATGCCTTTGACCATTTTTCCCGGTATCTTCCAGTTGGCAATGTCTCCATTATCGGCTACCTCCATCGCGCCTAGTACCGTAAGCTGCACGTGTTGTCCCCGGATCATGGCAAAAGAAGTAGAAGAGTCAAAGATGGAAGCACCAGATAGCGTAGTGACGGTTTGCTTTCCTGCATTGATCAGGTCGGCATCTTCCTCTCCTTCATAAGGAAACGGTCCCATTCCCAACAGTCCGTTTTCCGATTGAAACTCTACGCTGATACCTTCTGGGATGTAATTGGCTACAAGCGTAGGAATGCCAATGCCCAGGTTGACGTACCATCCGTCCTGGAGTTCCTGTGCGATGCGTTTTGCGATTCCGTTTTTGTCTAACATGATTGGATTTTATGATCGTAGATTTTGGATTGTAGATTTTAGGATCAAAACAATCTAAAATCGAATTAATCTTTAATTCTTACTGTACGTTGTTCAATTCGCTTTTCAAAATGAGCACCCTGAAAGATACGCTGGACAAAGATCCCGGGAGTATGGATGAAATTCGGATCTAACTCTCCCGGCTCGACGAGCTCTTCCACTTCAGCGATGGTCACTTTTCCTGCCATGGCCATAGGAGGGTTGAAATTTCGGGCCGTACCTTTATACATCAGGTTGCCCATTTTATCCCCTTTCCATGCTTTCACGATCGCAAAGTCTGCGGTGAGAGCCGTTTCTAAAATATGAGGTTTCCCATTAAAGTCCCTCACCTCTTTCCCTTCTGCTACTTCCGTTCCATATCCAGCAGGTGTGAAAAATGCCGGAATCCCGGCTCCACCAGCCCGGCACCGTTCCGCAAGCGACCCCTGAGGGATCAGGTCCACCTCCAGTTCACCACTCAACATCTGTCGCTCGAACTCGTCATTTTCTCCAACATAAGAAGAAATCATCTTTTTGATCTGCTTACCCTGAAGCAACAGCCCCAACCCAAAATCATCTACCCCAGCATTATTGGAGATACAAGTCAGCTCTTTCACTTTCGAATGAACTAAGGCTGAGATGCAGTTCTCAGGAATTCCACATAGTCCAAAGCCACCCAGCATAAGCGTCATCCGATCTTTTATACCCTCAATGGCCTCTTCTGCGTTTGCAACCACTTTGTTAATCATGGGATGAAGTTATGCGGAATGAGGAAATAAAAAAAGACTTCTTTTTTCCGCGTGTGTTTAAAGACGATCCCGTCCTGAAAAAACGTGACAGCTTGTTTAGTTTGCTTGATGTATGATAGCTAATGAGCAGCAACAACTACGCATGGGTGTTTGGTTATGCCAATCACACGAATCCGTAGTTATTTGCGCTTTCCTCTTCAATTAGTATCGAGTCACTCTGTTGTAAATAGCCTCAAGTCTCATGAATTTTTTCCGATGATGTGTTCGTTTTTTATAGCATTTCAATATTCATTCATCCTTCAAGTAGGCCACGGGGTTGACTCTGGTTGCGCGTAGTGTTTGATAGGAGGTGACAAGGAAAGTCAGTAAAATAGTAACTATTACAGGCGCGATGATGGTAAGTACAGAGATGTCGATCCGATAAACAAACTCGTTCAACCAGCCATTCAATAGCCAATAGGAGATCGGTAGCGCAAGAAGAAAAGCAATTCCAGCCAATACAAGAAACTGGTTACCGATGAGCATCCATATGTTTTGGCTCGATGCTCCAAGTACTTTTCTCACACCAATTTCCTTGACTTTCGTTTCAATGATAAATCCTACCATGCCAATGAGTCCCAAACAGCCGATCAGGATAGCGATCAAGGCAAATACCTTAATCATCGTAGACAGCCGTTCTTCCTTTTGGTATTGTTCGTCAAACAGTTCGTCCACAAAATGGTAGCGGACCGTAGTCTCGGCATCAAACATGGCGTAGGTATCTTCTATGTGAGCAAGAGTAGCTGGTATGTCTTTGGTTCCTATTTTAAGACTGATGTGCCTGAAGTCGTCATGAAACATAAGCAACATAGGAACTATTTGGCTATGAAGCGATTCAAAATGAAAATCTTCCATCACTCCAATAATCGGTCCTTTGGTGCTTCCATAAATTAACTCTTCACCAATGATTTCGGAGGCATCAATAAATCCCAAAGCTTTTGCGGCAGATTCGTTGATAATGTATTGGCCCGGTACGGTAGTATTTCCATCCAATACAGTCATTTTGTTTTCTCTAAAGTTTTCACCAGCGATTAAATCAATCGCGTACGTATCCAAAAAGTCAGGGTCGACAGATATCATAGGTAACCTGAAGTTGATGGTTTCGGCTGAGTCTCCTTTAATAAATCGGGTCCTCCAATTATCTGCTAATCTTCCCGTTGGGATACGCGAAGAGTAGGAAGCTTTCATGACATTAGGATGACTCAATAGCTCATTCTTGTAAGTATCGCTCATGGAGTTTCTGGGTATGTCTACGCGTAGGACATATTCTCGCTCATAACCGGGATCGGATTTTTTTATATACTGCATTTGACCTTCAATCACCAGTATGGCAAAAATCAGAGAGATGGTGACGGCGTATTGGAAGGTGACCAACCACGACCTGAAATTCCATCTGCTTGTATTTATCACCTTTTCTCCTTTCAAAGCCTTCACGAGGTTAATCCTTGAAAGGAACAACGCAGGGTATAATCCCGCAAGAATACTGACGAAAATCAGGAGTACGAGGAGCAACCCCAGTAAATCCGACTGAGCGGCAGGATTAAAAATAAGTGTCTTACCCATGAAACGATTCAGATATGGAAGTACCCATTGAATAAGTAGTAAGCTGAGTGGAAATGAAATAACGGTGATTAAAGTAGACTCCGTTAGAAACTGT
>JBCCXH010000357.1:0-5659 GCA_039192005.1 Bacteroidota bacterium | reverse complement strand
CTGAAACCCTGCTCCTTCTGTTTGGATGAATGTATCACCGGATGGGGTAATTCCAAACAACAGGTGTCCACCTACGTTTAGGTTATCCTGATAGGGGAAGTCGATACCTAGCTGGGGAAGGGCAGGTGCTTTTTTTACCTTTTCGTAATGTCCGGTTTCTGTTTTATTGATCCTCCTCCTGAACATTTTTCCTTTTAATAACTCTTTTGCTCCTACCTGCGCTTTCGTAGGTGTATACCAATATCCTCCTGAATAGGACCCAATCGCGTCTGTCAGGGTCATTACCTGGTTAGGGTCATTCGGAGTATTCTCATTTGGTGCCAGCGGCTTTGCCAGTTCAAATAGGTCGTTGTACAGGTCCTGTCCCTTAAAAATCAGGTGTCCTCCCCGATACAGCTCATTAAACCCAATTTCACCAAATGCGTCAATCGCTTTCGCTTCGACTAATTTCATTACTTTGTAATGGAGGCGGTCCCCATCTGCCTTGTTATTTCTAAGCAGCTCCATTCGCCTAAGCAATTCCATTTTCCCATCGGTTTTTAGCGCATCGGATTTTACAATCGTTTTATTACCCATGTCTTTCACCGTTCTGATAGGAAACAGATCTGGTATCCGATAGGGCTTATTTAGATCTACACTAGAGGAGTTGTCTGAATTTTGACTTACGTCATCATTGGGTAATTCTTTTACCTCATCCAAATCATCATCGTTATCGTCAAGGATGTTTTCCGAAGGATTATTATTGTCGTTATTGTTCGTATCGTCAACTACATCATTCAGAAGTGGACTGTTGTCATCGCTATCGTTCTGATTGTTATTGTTTTGTTTATTAACAACAACAGAAGGGTTGACCTTTGGTTTATCGGGTTGGTTCCCTAAAAGTAAGTTGTTGTTCGAAGGGTCATTTTCATCAACCACATCTATTGAGTCGTTGGATTCATCTACCTTTTTGTTCTTAAAAAGATCGCTATTGCTAAGTCTTCTGGTTTTGTTTTTGGCTTTACTTGTTTTCAGCATGGCTTACTATTTTTTATTCAAAAATTGATCGGCGTTACTCGCTTCCCACAGGAGTGAGATGTCCTCAGCAATTACTTACCTTTTCTCTTTTTCTTCTTTTTCTTAGGATTAATGTCGTCCGCACTGTCGTTGGATCCGAAAACCGGAGTCGTAACAGCCCTCTGAATAGAAGAAGAAAGCTGATTGCTTTGCAGATTCGTTGAATCAGCCGGCAATTGATCTATAAGATCGCTGCTTGAATCCGTTGAATCTTCTAAACTATCTTTAGAGTCATCATTTTGCAATTGAGGATTGTTTGCCGGCAGCGCATTGTTTGGAACATTTTGGTTTACTGCGGCGGGGTTTTGTTTCTTGTGCGGCTCGTCTCTCAGGTCTGTCTTTACCCCAAAGGCCATCCTACCTGCATAATAGGTGTAGCTATGTTTTCCTTGTATGTTAATGACCTCATTGTCCGGGTTCACGCTCTTGGCCAGCTCCGAGTTGCTGATCCCGCTCGTTCCCCGTTGCGCATTATCAAATTCCTCTCGTGTCCTGGTCACCTGATCTTCGTCTCCTACATACAGCCTTACCGGTACGTAGGGGGCCAGCCTGCTTATTGCATTTCCGGCATATTCCAGGCTGAGGTACTGCTTCATTTGATCGGTCACCTCCTTACTCATCCGAGCTTCAGCTCTGTTTACAAAACGTTGGTATTCACTATCATCGGGTTCGCCAAACGGGCCAATTTCTTTCACTTGCTCCTCCATCACGTATTCTTTTTTCGATTTTGCCCTTTTTTCTCTCATCAATCGGTCAAATACAATTTTGACGGCATTATTTGTGATGATGGTACCACGACTATGCGCTCCCATAATGATGCGGTCCTTCCTTTTGATGGCATCCAGCATTAGGTCTGTTTGGATGGCAGTCTCCGGGTTTTGAATGGCCCTGTTTTGATTATCCGAACGCCACATACCTAACGTAGACAGGTTGTCTTTGGATCGCTTGGGACTGTAGGTATATAACACATCCATGGGCTGATCACCTCCTACCTCTGCATTAATGGCCTGCTGTAAAAGTGTGGCGTCTCTTAAACCCGTCGTGGGTTTGATGTTCATCCCATTCATCTGCGTCACCTTAGGATACCATCCTGGCAAGGCCCTGGCTTCGTTGTAGCGGACTATTTGAGGTCGATAGGTTTTTCCATTGAAATTGATGAGTTCACCTACTGCAAAATAAGTAACCTCGCCTGAGTCACTGACCCTGCGTTCTACCTGTTCTACTTTTACAGGTGATGTTCCACTGATCCTGAACTGATAGTTTTTCAGGTCATCAAACGTACTGGTCTTTACCTTATCTTTTGCCACGTTCACGTTTCCAAACACATTTTGCTGGACACTCAGCAGTTGGGGATTGTTTCGTATGCTTTGGCGCTCAGTTCCGATGGATTCCATCAGCTTGTCGATTGCAGTTTCTGTCTTTTTTTTAATACTGCTTTTTATAAAAGTTCCCACTTTTGCCTTTTTCGCTGCAACTGCAAGCTGTTCCAGTCGATTCAGGTACTCCAGCCTTCCCGCGTCGGGTACGGCAAAATACACTTTCGTTTGCTTGATTAAACTGGCTACTTCTTTGGCTGAAGCGTCTCCTTTGTCCACTGCTTTTTTTAAGCTGACCGCGGAGAGTAAAAGTCGTTTGGTTATGTCTGCATTGTCTTCTTCTTCATCGAAATCCTCAAACACGGAATCAAACCGTGTGATTGAGTCATTGCTTGAGATGTTTGTTTGCGTATTTACATCTACATCCAACAAGGTCGCCGCTTTTGATAGCGCTCTTTGAATCACCGAACCGTTTTCAGCGTTGTCATTTTCAGGGATGATTGTTGCCCATTGGTTAGGTGTCAGTCCGTTGTCATCGTTTAACGATGGTTGCGTGAAATGAGCCTGGCTGACTGCCATTCCCAGCAGGTCTGCTTCGATCTCTAGTGACCTGTCGTCATTGATAAATGTTGTTTTTGTAATCTTTCTATTTGGGGAAACCCTGCCTTGTTTTTGCTGCACGACGTGCCATGCCTCATGTGGCAGGTATTTTTCCTGGCCTGGTGCGAGGTAGATAGCAGAGCCCTGAGCGTAGGCATGTGCTTGTACTTCTGCCGGCCTGGATGAGTTGTAGCAAACGCTCACGTCTCTCATGGAGTAACCTGAGAGGTATTCCAGTTGCATTTGCAGGTCAGTCGGCAATCCTTCGCAGCTTTCCCGGAGTTTATGATTATGTGTTTTCATTTGTCAAGATCTTTAGTTTGTATAAATGGTATCAGTAGTAGTATTCGTATTTCGTTTTAGCCGGATTCAAATGCTCGAATTTGTGGATCATTCTTTTGAGCGGTCGGAGGTATTCGGATGGATATACCATAACGACCTTTCCTGAGTTCGTACCTGCTATTTCAGCCAATAAGAGAACGAAAGACAAGACATTTTCCAGTTCACCAAGAATGCTCACATCGTAATTTTTCATCATAATGGCCTTTTTCTTGTACAGCTTGTGCTCCAACTCCTTTTCCAACTCTGCAACTAATTCCCCAAACTTCCTTTTTCCCAGGAGTTTTTGTTTTGGCATTTCTTCTGCTACCTGCTCCCTTAATTCTTCACGGTATACTTCTTCTTCATCATCAAGGTCTTCCAGGTTTTCTATGAACAACTCTGCTTTTTCATTTATTCGCTTTACCAATTCTTTCATAACCACCTCCTTCATGACGGTTCGTTCATCTACCGGCAGACCCGAAATCAGTTGAATGACCCGATCCGTTGTTCGCTGCATGACAACCTCTGGTGAGATGCCTTTCAGTTTGCCTGTCATATCTGTTACTTCACTAACAAATTGAGAAACATTGCTGCTTTTCTTTATCAACACCTTATCCAGGTAGCGACTCGCCAGCGACTGTATCCTTTCTTCACTGATCTCAGCTTCGTTGATTGGCGCGTGATTGTCCAGCTTTAGCATCCGGTGTAGCTTACCATGACCATCGTATACACTCTTTCCGTCGGCACATATCATGTTGTTTTTCCGCCCTGCTGTACCCATCGCATACCGCATCAGCTCTGTTTTTACTTTGTTATCATCATTTTCTGCGTAGGATACTTTGCCAGAGTAAAGGGGCATTTCCAGAATGAACGTGGTGTGGTCCATGAACATTTTTGGCATCATGGCCTCCGGGGAAGCTCCTTTGTCGTAGTCGTATTCCCAATTTTTGGTATCGATAAACACCAGTTTTTTGTTTTTGAATACGAACTTGGGAAACCGACCAGAGGCTTCCTTGTATTCACTTGCGGGCCCCGAAGCATACTGCCTGATGTGTTTCTTTGTCTTTTTCGCCCCCATCTTTGGGCGGAACTTGCTGGTCGTGTAGTTGTCTTCTTCTTGTGTCATCTGAGTTTTATTTTTTAGTGTCTTATACTGATTCATTTCACCATTTTTTATGAACTTATCGCATTACTTCTGCTTCTTGCTTGCGTAGGAAGGTGATTCGCTCGCTCTAACCGCCTTTTGATCTCACGGTCGTTTTTTACTTCTTCATCGCGGATGAAGTGCCCTTTTTGCTTTTCTCCCTCCGTGGCCTCGCTTTCTTTGGGGTAGTAGGCCATACTGAACGGCTCGCCTTCTGTTTCGGAAGCGACCTTGACAGGATAGAGCAACCTGCCCTGGTCATCTGTTTGCCTGACGTCCTCTATTTTGGGCTTCATATTGGCTGGAAGTACTTCTATGACTTCTCTGCCCCGGTCCAGGTCCTTGACAAACTGTCCTTTCTGAAGCTCCGAAGGGGTTGCCTCGCTTTCCTGAGGCAGGTAGATCAACTCACCCTCATCTCCTAAAGTAGCATAGAGGTTACGACCCATGGTCCGATCCTCTTCCGGCGTGTAGCCATCAATGGCTTCCTTTCCGCGGTCTTCGTCTTTGACGTACCGGCCTTTGAGTAATTCCGACGGAGTGGCGTCGCTTTTCTGTGGCAGGTAAATGGTGTTGCCATTATCGTCCAACGTGGGATAGAGGTTGCGCCCTTTGAACCAACGGTCAGGTTTTGAAGGTGCTCCGTCCAGTACTTCCCTTCCGCTGTCTACGTCTTTGACAAAGTTGCCCTTTTGAAGTTCTGAGGGAGTTGCCTCACTTCTTTGGGGCAGGTACGTCACCTTTCCGTCGGCATCCCTGACCGGGTAAAGGTTACGTCCTTTGTACCACTTGTCCCTTTTCGTCGGCCCATCGGAAGCTTCTTTGCCCAGGTCGAGGTCCTTAACAAACTGCCCTTTCTGAAGCTCCGAAGGGGTCGCTTCGCTTTTTTGGGGCAGAAAGGTAGTCGTGCCATCGTCACCTTCTGTCGCATAGAGGTTACGCCCTTTGAACCTGCTATCCGGTTTTGGAGGCGTACCCTCCATCGCCTCCTTTCCGTTGTCCACGTCTTTGACAAACTGCCCTTTACGCAACTCGGAAGGAGTGGCATCACTTTGCTGGGGTAGGTAAACCGTTTTTCCATCTGCCCCCTCTGCAGGATAGAGGTTTCTTCCTTTAAACCATTTATCCGGCTTGGATGAAAGGCCGGGTACGGCCTCTTTGCTTTTGGTTACTCCGGTCGTTGTTTACGCCCAGCGTTACCGTCGGGGGGTTTGGTTTGGGG
>JBCCXH010000356.1:0-5671 GCA_039192005.1 Bacteroidota bacterium | reverse complement strand
GCGCGCGCATGCCGGGCGTCGTCTTACGCGTGTCGAGAATGGCGGCGCTCGTCCCCTCGACGAGGTCAACGGCCTCGCGCGTCCGCGACGCGACTCCCGACATGCGCTGCACGATGTTCAGCGCGGTTCGCTCCGCGATCAGAAGCGCACGCGCGTCCCCGTGGGCGTGCAGAACGATGTCGCCAGGGACCACAATTTCGCCGTCGGCGATGACGGCGTCGACTCGGCAGTTTGGGTCAAGGCGCTGGAGGGCCCGAGCGAACGCTTCGCCGCCTGCGAAAACGCCGGGCTCCTTCGCTCGGCGTAGGTCGGGTTTTGTGAACCCAGCTTTTTCCCAATAATCTTCTCTGATTCCTGAAACAAGGACTGCACCTGGCTGAGTGGTTTACCCTGATAGAAATAGACGAGTGCCAACCTTGAGGTAGATTTCGCAACATCTATGTGCTCTTCTCCAAACTTGGATTTTTGAATGGATATAGCGTTTTTCAGCAGGCTTTCTGCCTTTTCAAAGTCTCCAATGGTAATGTAAACGTCTGCCAACTGAAGAATGGATGGCACCACCTTGGATGACTTTTCACCGAACAACTTCGTGGTGATACCGTTCGCTTTTCTAGCCAGTTGCTCCGCTTCGGCATAATCTCCCTTAATGAGGTTGAGCCTTGCGTTCAAAATCAGCGGACGGTTCAGGTGCCTGCTCTGATCACCAAACTGGGCTTTCTTTTCCGTCAATGATTTGGTTAGTTCATCTTCTGCCTTGGAGTAACGGCCGATATTCAAATAAAGCCCACCTAAGTCATCAATGTAATCCAGTCCTGAGGTCTCAACGGTTAAGACGCTTCTCGCTTTCAGCCGGTCAGAACGATAAATTTTATCCTCTGCATCATCAAACTCTCCCTGGATAGAGAGCAACTTAGCTTCTGTAATAAGTGTACCTGCAAGGTAGCCTTTTGCTACTTCAAGTTTGGATTCCTGCATGATGCTAATGGCCCCTTTTAGGTTCTTAGCCGCCTTTTCGTATTGTCCTATGTTTATTTGAAGGTTTGCGATCTTCTCCAGTTCATTTCCGTACTCCAGGTCGCGGTCATCGTATTTCTTTCTAGCTGCAAGCAACGCTTCATCCAGTGTCTCGGAAGCTTTTTCGTATTCGTCCGATTCTTCATAAAAAGTAGCCAGGTGATTAAGGATTTCCAGGTAATCGACGTGCCCTTCCGTAATTTCAGGTCTGACGATTCCAAAAAAACTTTCCTTATATATTTGATCTGCCTCATCAATTTTATCTGTGAAATCGACGTAGTAATCCGCCAACTTTACTTTGGTTAAGTGGTACTCGGGTGCATCTGCTCCAATCAGTTCTTCCTTTATCTCTAAGACCTCATTATCGTATGCCTCAGTATTTTTATGCTTTCCTGATAGCAAGGCAACCTGTTTAGCAAACTCCAACATTTCTATTCTTTCTTCGTGATACTTTGGTATGGCAGGCTCTTTTAACAACTCGTTCACCTTGCTCTCCAACTTCTTCAGGTCCTGATCTGCCAGATCAAAGCTCAGGTCCATCTTGTCCTCCGCCAGATTGTGAATGCTCGTCTTTTTGAATTCTTTCAATGCCTTCTTAAAATCTGCCTCTGTGATTTTCAATCTAGCCTTTTGTCCGTTTCGGTGATACGCTCTCATCAAATTTGCCTGCATGGTCATCACCGTATTGTGAGAGTAGTTGTATTTTCTCACGGCCCATACATAAGCGTCTTCAAAAAGCTTGGCCTGTGCATCTACGCTCAGTCCGTTTTCTTCCAGGAGCTTTGCATTCAGAAAGGCGTTCTCAGCCCATAGCAAATGACTCTTTTTAAGGTTGTCGCCTATCCAATTTTGATTGTAAACAAAGGCCGAGTCTGCGCTCAGATAATCCCCCATCAATCGCAAAGCGTTTGCTTTTACAATCAGAAGCTTGGCAAATTCTTCTTTTCGCGACACTTTCTCTTTTTTACTCCCTTCTTCGGAAAGCGCTCTTTTTTGATAATATCCGGTCTGGTTGTCTACTAACTTAACCGCTGCACGATAGTAGCCTTTACCTGCAAGTACCTGGGCACTCCTGACTTCCATGTTTGCTTTTATGTCTTCGCTCAACGATCCGGAAGACTGAAAAGCACCATTGGCTTTTTCAATGTATTCTTCCGCTAGTCGAAAGTGACCATAAGTTATCAGGATATCTACCGCCTCTGCAAGAATGCGTCCATTTGCCTCGGTATTCGCACCATTTACCTCTTCGCTCATCGCGATCCCTCTTTCAAGAGGATCCATTACTTCGTTTAGATAACCAAGTCCGATGTTAAATTTTGCTTCTTTGATTAAACCAATGGCAGTGTAAGCATTCTTCGTTCCCTCTTTTTTTACCACCTTCTTCTGCATCCCGGCTATCAGTTTTCCTGCAGCAGAGTAGTCCCCTACCTCATATTTCTCTTCAGCTTTTTCAATCGTCTTCTCATATTGAGACCAGACCGTATGGGTAAATAGGCAGAACGCAATAGCGGCAATTAGTTGTAAGTTTTTCATTGTGATTTGGATTTGAATGGTGCGTTAAAATTATCGAATTGCAAAGATTTAATTTAACATGAGCTTATTAAGAATTTTTTGCGCAGCTTTTGCAATGACAGTACCCGGACCAAAGATATCAACTACCCCTGCGCTATAAAGCCTTTGATGATCCGGTTCCGGGATGATTCCGCCTGCAACTACCAGTATATCGGGTCTGCCAATCCGTCCCAGTTCTTCAATTAAAGCAGGCACCAGCGTATTATGCCCCCCTGCCAAAGATGATGCTCCAACCACGTGTACGTCGTTCTCTGCGGCTTGTAATGCGACCTCTTCAGGTGTTTGAAACAAAGGCCCGATATCGACATCGAAACCGATATCGGCAAACGAGGTAGCAATAACTTTTGCCCCTCGATCGTGGCCGTCCTGACCCATTTTTGCAATCATAATTCTCGGCCTTCTTCCGTCAAACTCCTCGAACCTATCAGACAACTCAAGCGCTTCTTTGAAATCCTGATTGTCGCGAATTGCTGAAGAGTAGACACCTGAGATCGTACGGTGCTTGGCCTGGAATCTACCAAAAATGCCCTCTAGTCCAAGGGATATCTCTCCCAGAGTTGCTCTGGCCCTTGCTGCACGTATCGACAGGTCCAGTAAATTCCCGTTCCCTTCTGCCCCTTTTTCGATAGCTTCTAAACAAGCCTTTACCTCATCTTCATTTCGTTCGGACTTTATCTTCGATATGCTTGCTATCTGCTTATTTCTAACCTCGTCATTATCCACTTGTAATATGTCGATCTCCATGTCATTGGCTGCTATGAACTTATTCACTCCAATGATTGATTCCTCACCTGAGTCAATTTTAGCTTGCTTTAAAGCAGAAGCTTCTTCGATCTTCATTTTTGGATACCCCTGCTCTATAGCCTTGGCCATTCCTCCCATTTCTTCCACTTCCTGGATGATGGACCAGCTCTTTTGTATCAACTCTTCGGTAAGCTTTTCTACAAAACGTGCGCCCCCCATCGGGTCTACGACTTTCGTGACATTCGTCTCTTTCTGTAAGTAGATTTGTGTATTTCTTGCAATTTTTGCCGAATAGTCGGTGGGCAGTGCGATGGCTTCATCCAACGAATTGGTATGTAAAGATTGTGTGTGTCCTAAAACGGCTGCCAACGCCTCAATAGTCGTTCGTGCCACGTTATTGTATGGATCCTGGGCGGTCAGGCTGTACCCGGAAGTTTGACTATGGGTCCGCAGTGCCATCGATTTTTTATTCTTGGGGTTGAAACTCCGTATTAGCTTTGACCAGACAACTCTTCCTGCCCTCATTTTGGCAATCTCAGTGAAAAAGTTCATCCCGATGCCCCAAAAAAAAGATAGCCTGGGTGCAAAGGAGTCGATGTCTATCCCCGCCTCAATTCCTTTTCTAACGTATTCCAGACCATCCGCCAGGGTGAATGCCAGTTCCAACTCAGCGGTAGCACCTGCTTCGTGCATGTGATACCCACTGATACTTATCGAATTGAATTTTGGCATGTGTTGCGAAGTGTAAGCAAAAATATCCGCTATGATCCGCATGGATGGGGCAGGAGGATAGATGTAGGTGTTCCTCACCATAAACTCTTTCAGAATATCATTCTGGATGGTTCCTGTCAACTTATCCGGTGAAACGCCCTGCTCCTCAGCTGCAACAATAAAAAAGGCCAGTACCGGAATGACCGCACCATTCATTGTCATAGACACAGACATTTGATCCAGCGGTATTTGATCAAAGAGGATTTTCATGTCTTCAACCGAATCGATCGCTACTCCTGCTTTGCCAACATCACCTGCTACCCTTGGGTTGTCGCTATCATAACCTCTGTGTGTTGCTAAGTCAAAGGCAACCGAAAGGCCTTTCTGCCCTGCCGCAAGATTCCTTTTATAAAAGGCGTTGGATTCCTCTGCTGTACTAAAACCCGCATATTGACGTATGGTCCAGGGCCTTGAGGCGTACATGGTCGCATATGGCCCTCTTAAATAGGGAGGTGTCCCTGCCGAAAAACCTGATTGTAAAAATTGTTCCATACTGATACCTGTTACTTTAAGCTGTTTTTACACGCTTTTATGATGTTGTGAGTTAAACTTTCCACGAAATATGAGCCGCCACATTGGTCGGTATACGTGTCGATACCGCACTCTTCCCGAATCAAATTCCCAACATTGCGGCTAATCCTGCTGTTGCCAATCGCCGTTTTAAAACAAATTGACCCGGACCCTCCAATGATACTCGCCATACCGGCTGTTGAATTTAAGAACCATTGATACTCCGTATTGCCATGTTCAGGAACTTCGGTATGAATGTGAATATTAAAAGGATCTTTGGATAAAGCATCCTTAATCAGAAACCTCAATGCTCGTAAGGAAGCTACTTCGACAAAAAAGTCTGAAGAAGCATAGCGAAAGATATGATTACGATCTCCCAAGTTTTTGATGCATTCCGTGATAAAGGCAATTTGCGATTCGTATTGCCGTGGAGGACAATAGGTATCGCTGTAATCCTTTAAAATCGTAAAGCCACGTACTCCTGCTGGAAGGTCTTCTTTGACATTTGTATTTGCTCCTCCTGCCCAAATAGAGATGTCGCATATATCTGTAAAGATTCCATTCAGTAATGAATCGAAGGAAGGGTTTGAAGAAAGGGAGAAAATCACGCCATCGCACCCTCCACTTAAGGCTTGTAGTGCTTCTTCATTAGCTTTTGCCTCATCGCTTACCTCAATCCGCTCGTATAGCTTCCACTGAATGGATACGTCTTGAAAAAAATCCGTTAAGTAACCGGTATCTTCCAAATCTGAAGCATCGTAATAGGGTGCAAGGTTTATTCCTTCTGATACCCACCCCAATTGATCACCGGGACTGGCGCCTTTTAATTGCGCAGTGGCCAAATCATGCCACTCTGATTTTGATATGGTAGGGAATTCGGTTAGATCTAGCGGTTCCAAGGATTTATATTTGATTGTTTGTAATACTACTAAAATAGCAAGAATTTCAATGTTAAGAAAAGTTGGATTTTTTGAAGAAAATAAACCCGAAAATGCGGTTCTCTTATACCATGGGTCGTTTTAAAAAAATCAAGACTAAAAACCATTTTTTTAAAAAAAAT
>JBCCXH010000355.1:0-5677 GCA_039192005.1 Bacteroidota bacterium | reverse complement strand
GGCCCCTATGAAGACGCCATCGATAAAGATCATACGTTTATCTTTCATTCTGTCCTATCTCCTTACCTGAACCTGGGCCTCATTACCCCAGACGAGATCATTGACAAAGCCCTGGAATTTGCTGGTGAAAAAGATACGCATTTTCCCAGCGTAGAAGGTTTCGTCCGGCAGATCATCGGATGGAGAGAATTTATTCGGGGAATCTATCATGAATACGATGATCAACTAAACATCAACTATTTCGATCATCATCGGAAAATGAAACCTTGTTGGTACAACGGGACTACAGGTATACCTGCCATAGATGATTCCATTTGCAAAGCGTTGAAGTACGGTTATACCCACCACATTGAACGTTTGATGGTCCTTGGAAACGTGATGTTATTATGTGAGTTGGCACCTGATGAAGTTTACCGCTGGTTTATGGAAATGTACGTTGACTCAGCGGATTGGGTCATGGCTCCAAACGTCTACGGCATGAGCCAATATGCCGACGGTGGCACCTTTGCGACGAAACCATACATTGGCGGGGCTAACTACATCAAAAAAATGAGTAATTACGGTGCCGGGGAATGGGAAACCGTCATTAATGGGCTTTATTGGAGATTTATCGACCAAAATAGGGATACGTTTGCCAAAAACCAGCGCATGTCCATGATGGTAAGTACTTTGAAAAAAATGGATGAAATGAAAAGATCTAAGCTATTTCAAGCGGCAGCATCCTTCATTGATCGGGTAACTTGTTAAGAGAAAACTGTTGATATCCGTTTAAATTTTTTGAACTTCAAAAAAGTGTCCTTAACGTGTCCCAGATAAGATTTTCCTTCAAGGCTGAAAAACCCCTACCCTAAAGGGAGTTAAAAGGCGTCCGGCTAGGAGGCGCGCGGCTAGCGATGATTTTACGGGTTACCTCCGAATCGAAAAATCATATCTCGAACACCAGTAAAAGAAACCATCACCAGAGCAAACATGCTATCCCAGAGTAAATCCAAGTTATCTCTTAGATTTATTTTTACATATAACTACATTACATAAACAGCTTATCGATGGTAGCCCTATACAACGAAAACCAAACTTTCATGAATCTTTCTGGTTCTGTACTTGCAAAGAAATAAGCAATATGACAAAAGAGTATTTAGTAGTCGGTGGAAGCTCCGGCATAGGTCTTGAAGTGGTAAAAAGACTGGAAAAAGAAGGTCATCGTACTGTAGTGCTATCACGTACGAATGACAAACTTCAAGGAATACAAAACGTTGAGCACGTTTCATATGACGTCGCATCCGGCTCTGACTTCGAGCTGGGACTAAGTAAATTAGACGGTGTTGTTTATGCACCGGGCACCATCAATCTCAAACCTTTTCACCGACTGAAAAGTGAAGATTTCAATCATGATTTTCAAATCAATGTATTGGGCGCTGTCCATGTATTGCAGAAGGTGATGCCACTCTTAAAAAAAGGCGAAGATGCTTCTGTTGTCCTTTTCAGTACCGTTGCCGTACAGCAGGGGATGGCATTTCATGCATCGGTGGCAGCCAGCAAAGGAGCTGTCGAAGGCTTGGCACGGTCCCTTGCAGCAGAGTGGGCTCCAACCATACGAGTGAATTGTATTGCCCCTTCGGTGACGGATACGCCGCTTGCAGAACGCTTGCTTTCCACTAATGAAAAGAAAGAGGCTTCAGGAAAACGACATGCATTGCAACGCGTGGGGACCGCAGAAGACATTGCCAACCTGACTTACTTTCTTTTAACGAATGAATCTGGTTGGATGACCGGACAAACCTTAGGAATTGACGGTGGAATGTCTACTCTGAGGTCGTTTTAAATGAAAATACTCTTAACAGGCTCTACCGGATACATCGGGCGACGGCTTTTGCCTGAGCTTGTTCATGCAGGTCATTTTGTGATCTGTCCTGTAAGGGATGAGCGAAGGTTTGATTTTGAAGATTTCGATGCCTCGTTTCTCCAACTTGTCAAAGTAGTGACTGTTGATTTTCTGAATGAAGACGCGCTCAGGTCCCTTCCGCTGGATATAGATGCAGCGTATTACCTGGTGCATTCGTTGACATCGAGCCGAAAGTATTTCGGACAACTGGAGGAAAAGGCAGCTACTCATTTTATGCACTATGTTCAGACTACAAAATCAAAACAGATTGTTTACCTGGGCGGCATTGTAAATGATGACCAACAACTTTCTGATCATCTTTCTTCAAGGCATAACGTAGAAAAAATCTTAAGTAGCTCCAATATTCCACTTACTGTACTAAGGTCTGCCATCATCATTGGGTCGGGTGGAGCTTCTTTCGAAATCATCAGGGATCTAACAGAGAAATTACCCATAATGGTGGCTCCAAAATGGCTAAATAGTCGGTGTCAACCCATAGGTATTGCCAACGTAATATCCTATCTCAGCAAGGTGCTTTTTAATAAAGAAACGTACCATAAAACGTTCGATATCGGTGGGCAGGATGTAATAACTTACAAGGAAATGCTTTTGGTTTTTGCAAAAGTCAGAGGGTTGAAAAGATGGATCATTACCGTACCGGTACTCACCATCCGTTTGTCTTCTTTGTGGTTGTACTTAGTTACTTCAACCTCCTACCGACTGGCAAGGAATCTGGTAGATAGTATGAAAAATGAGGTCATTGCAAGGGACGACTCCATAAAAAAAATAGTCCCAATTGACCTTTTAAGTTATGAAGAGTCCCTTAGGAGAACCTTCCAAAAAATCGATCAAAAACAAGTGATTTCCAGTTGGAAAGACTCTTTTTCAAGCCGTTCATTCAATAACATTTTTCTTAACCAGGTCGAAGCTCCCAAATATGGATGTTTTAAGGACATCCAATCTTTTGAATTCGATCACCCTCTTAATAACGTGTTGGAAAACATCTGGTCAATTGGAGGAGACAGAGGTTGGTACTACGGGAATTTTTTATGGCAAATCAGGGGATTTTTAGATAAACTCGTCGGAGGAGTCGGGTTAAGAAGAGGACGGAGGAGTCCGGACGACCTTAAAAGTGGAGACGCCCTCGATTTTTGGCGCGTACTTTATGCAGATAAAAAAGAACGCCACCTGTTGCTATTTGCCGAAATGAAACTGCCCGGTGACGCATGGTTGGAGTTCAAAATCAAAACAGAAAAAAATCAAAACAAACTGGTTCAGACCGCTACCTTCAGGCCATTGGGTGTCTGGGGAAGGCTTTACTGGTATTTAGTGTTGCCCTTTCATGGGTTTATATTCAAAGGCATGGCCAAAAACCTGATCAACTATTCAAATAATAACTAAGCCGATATGAAAAAAGAAGTAACTATTTTCTGGTTTCGGCGAGATTTTCGTGTTGAAGACAATGCAAGTCTCTTTCATGCGCTAAAAAGCGAATATCCTGTCCAACCTCTATTTATTTTCGATGCCGCTATCCTAGATAAGTTAGAAGATAAAGCAGATGCGAGGGTGGCGTTTATTCACCAGGAAATTAGCAGATTATCAAAAGAACTCCGTACAAGAAATACTACGTTGGACGTTCGCTATGGAAACCCAATTGATGTATGGAAACAACTACTGGAAGACTACGATGTGCGATTGGTCTATGCCAACAGAGATTATGAGCCTTATGCTCGTGAAAGGGATAAGGTGGTTTATGATCTTTTAAATGACCAGGGCATCTCTTTTAAGGCTAAAAAAGATCATGTCATCTTCGAAAAAGACGAAGTGTTAAAAAAAGATGGCAAGCCCTATACCGTTTTTACCCCTTACAGCCGGGTATGGAAAGATCTTCTTTCCTCTTTTTATCTAAAATCGTACCCTTCTGAAACGATTAATAACTGGAATCAAACAGCGCACAAAGACCTTCCAAGCCTTGATGAAATAGGGTTTCACCCCTCTAAAATCCCATTTCCTTCAAAAGAGTTGAACGAAGGTATCGTCGACCATTATCATGAAACGCGCGACATCCCTTCAAAAAAGGGAACCACTCGTCTGAGTCTTCATTTACGTTTCGGAACCATCAGTATCCGTCAGCTAGCAACAAAAGCACACCAACTCAACGATAAATACTTAAATGAATTGATCTGGAGGGACTTTTACCAATCAATATTGTGGCATTTTCCAGACGTAGCACAACACAATTTCAATCGTAAATATGACGGGGTACAATGGAGAAATAATGAAGAAGAGTTTAGAAAATGGTGTGAAGGCAAGACAGGTTATCCAATCGTAGACGCAGGCATGCGTGAACTAAACTCAACAGGATATATGCACAATAGGGTCCGTATGATTGTAGCCAGCTTTCTCACAAAACATTTACTAATTGACTGGCGCTGGGGAGAATCATACTTTGCGAGTAAACTACTGGACTTCGAACTGGCAAGCAATAATGGTGGTTGGCAATGGGCCTCAGGAACGGGTGTAGATGCAGCACCCTATTTCCGTATTTTCAACCCCTATACCCAGACCGATAAGTTTGACAAAGAAAAAACGTACATCAAATCATGGATACAAGAGTTTGGTACGGCAGACTACCCTACTCCGATTGTAGACCACAAATTGGCCAGACAACGAGCTTTGGATACGTATAAAGAAGGTATGGGAGCCTAGTGCCAAGTCAAGCCTAGCCGGCCGCACCTAAACCTACGGGAAATCCGGGGCATCTTTTGAGCTACCCTTACGTTGCAAAAAATTCACCGCAGCGGCGGCCGCTTAGCTATGGCTAGGCGCCGCCGGCTAGGCTCATTTTCTGCGTCCCGGCGGGGAACCGTTAAGCCTAACCGCGCCGCGTCGGCTCAAAATCTGCGACCGCCTTACCCGTCATTTAAACGTTGACTTGACACTAGTGTCAAGCACGTTAGAAAATCTATTGCAAGGAATAAACACGCTGGCGGTGGCTAGATCCGGGCAGTTATTCCGTTTGATGATGATTTCATTTTAGACGATTCCATGTTTTTCTATAACAAAACACCTGTTAAAAATTAAGAATACTGGTTTTATACCCTGAAAAAAACCATCTATCGAAAAAACTTCATAGTTAATCTCGTACCGGGTGTTATTTATTAACTTGTATAACGATTTAATTAAAAGGTTAAACAAACTATCGACCACTATGCCCAGCGTGTTGAAAATGAAACTTACTGCCGACAAACCTCAATTGGACTTATATCCCTACGCCAAAATCCATTGGCTGGAGGATGTAAAAGCCGTACGAGTCGAGTTATTTGATTTATTTATGAGTCTGGATGACTTTATAAATGTGATGAATCATGTTTTAGAATTTATAAAAGAATATAAATCAGAAATATGGATCGCGGACTCTTACAATAGTGAGGGAGTTTTTTCCAAGGAAATCCAGGAATACATCTCAAATGAACTGATTGCAACAGGCGTATCAATAGGTGTGAAAAAAGTACTAACCGTCATGCCAAAATCTTACGGGCTTGCAAACATGACTACTAAAAACTGGCAAGCCAGAGTCAGAAAAGCAAATGCTTTTGTAATGGAAGAGTTTCCAGATATTGAAACATGCAAAAGGTGGATTTCCTCCTAGCGAACTCTTTCATTCTCGGACAATCAGCGAATAATAATTTTTCAAAATAGAATATAATTCTTCCGGTTTAAACGGTTTGGATACAAAATCATCCATACCGGAAGCGATGATGCGATCGTAAACATTGGAGTAGATATCTGCCG
>JBCCXH010000354.1:0-5680 GCA_039192005.1 Bacteroidota bacterium | reverse complement strand
GCAACAAATCCTTGTTCGGCTCCTCTCCAAAAAGCTTCTTGAAACCGAAATCGGTAAAAGGATTCACATACTTCTCGACAAACTCTGACATTAGTTTTTATCACAAAGATACCTATTTCATATGCGAGGTTCAACATACGTCGTTCTGAAGTAATGAGTGAGTAGAGCCTGACCCACTACAAATAATACCTATAACCAATCATTACAAACGAACACCATTTAGCAAATCAGAAAACTCCGGTTTTCTACCCTCCCAAGGTTCGGAAGGTAAAAAACCGGAGTAAACAAACTTTTTTTACTTATAGATGTTCGACAAACAGCCTTTCCACGTATCGTTTCCCATTAACAAAAACATCTACCAGGTAAACCCCTTCCTGGTATCCACTGGTATCAATCTTAATAGTCTTGGAACGACCTCTACGGAACCATAGCCACTTCACGGGCCAGCCATAAGCATTTCTAATCGTCACGATCGCCAATCCTTTGAAATCCTCTTCCAGTTCAAACGTCACCTCAGTATCCGCAGGGTTGGGGTAGAATTTCACTAGTTTGGAATCTCCCGGACGGATAAAACGGGTATTGGCAGAAGCTATATTACTGTAACCCGATTTCAGCGAGTCCTTGATCGCCACTACCCGATAGAAGTAGTGAATGCCCGGGTAGCACAAGTGATCACTATACGACTCGCTATCAGCAGGCAAGGTCGCAACTACTCTCCACAATCCTCTCTTTTTCCCCCACCTCGTGGTCCGACTGATGACGTAACCTGTTTCACTCTCGGAGTTGTCTTTCCAAAAAAGGTCTATCTGCCTTTTCGCAACAGGTTGAGCCACTAAGTCGGTAGGTTTAGCCAACACAATAACGACATTACCAACAGCACTGTAATCCGAATCCGGGCCGGCCGCATTGGTTGCAAGTACCCGGTAGGTATACTCATTACCATCAGACACATCTGCATCCTGAAATGAGGTACTGTTAGCCGGCAGGTAAGCCAAAACCTCAAAATCACCCGTTCCGTTAACCACTCTTTCCAAAATATAGCCCAATTCATTGGTAGCATTATCGTTCCAACGGATGGAGACCACTCGTTCCTGAAGGTCTGCAACCAGCCCATCGGGGCCGGTGACAGAAACGGGAGCTTTTACCGGGCGAATGTAAATATCTGATCCTCCCGGCCCTTTTCCTTCCGCTGTTCCGTCTGCATTTCTAAACACCATCGACAGGTAGTAGACGGTATCTTCAGGCGCCAGTGAATAGTAGTTTCTGGGTGTCAACGTGATTTCCCAAAGGTCTGTTGAATCGGGTACGCGAGTCATCTCTCCTATCCCGTCATCTTCTCCATAGTTACCGACGATGTTGCTCCAGTCTGCGCCTGTAGGTGAGTCCGTGTCCGTTAACACCACTCCGGAATGCAGGTAGACCTTAGGAGAACCTACTAAACCCGACGTTCCGGCTCCATCCGCTTTAGTCGCATCGAATGTGAGACGTATTTCTGTATCTGCATCAAAGTCGTCAGGCGTTACGGTGACGACCTGCTGTGGTTGCGCGACCTCCACATAGATGGGCTGCCCCCCTATGCCTTTTCCAACATTGGAACCATCCGCATCCCTGAAGTACATCGCCAAACGATAAACCTCCTGCTCCTCACCGACTGTAAAGTATTCATTCGGTCGGAAGGAAATGGTCCAACGATTGTCCTGATTAGGGTCTTTGGTCATTCGTCCGACTCCATCATCCTGATCGGTAGATCCAACACTGTTCTCCCACGTAGTACCCTCCGGGCCTTCGGTGATGATGCCTGCATAGAGGTAAACGCTCTCTGCTCCTATCAGTCCGTTCGTACCTGCTGGGTCTGCGGCAGTCGCATCAAATATGAGCTGAATCCGATCATTTTTGCCGAACGTCCCGGGAGTAACGGAAACAATGGGTTTAAAGACCCTTACTAATCCAGGTTCGGGAAAGTTTACCGGCTGATCGGTATAGATATGAAACTCACCCGGTGACAGCTCGATGGATTCATCCGTTTCGATGTTTACTTCCGAACCGGTAAAGAAGTCGTACCATGTCCCCGTGTGTGTGAATGAGGGACTCATGGTACCATTTGAAAGGCCAAAATTTCCAATGACCACCACATCCATCTCCTGATGATCGATGACAATCTCTCTCAGCTGTCCGGTTGACGTCCAGTTAAAGGACCCTCCTTCAAATACCTCTTTGTGCTCATTGACTAAATTGATCATGGCTGCGGTTGCCTTGTACAACTTTTGCCGGTCCGGGTCCACATGATAATTCAACCCGTCCTGATCTCCCCACGGAATGGGTTTATTCCCGATTCGGGAATTGAAATCAATGGAAAAATCATACCCTAGTTCTCCGAACTGCCACAGCATTTTCGGTCCGGGCACGGTGTAGTAAAAAGCTGCTGCCAGTTTGGAGCGCTCCAACGCGACCACTGTATCTTGTATGTTGTAGCTGCTGTTTGACAGGCCGGAGGTAATGGCGCCGTAAACCAACCGCTCTTCATCATGACTTTCCATGTAGGAGATAAGGTGCTTGTCGTTCCATCCTTTAGATGATGAAAGTACACCTTCCAGATTTACTCCTGTGTTGCCAGCAACAAGGTCCCGGTAATTATGGTTGAGGTTCCCCCACAACATCATGCCGTAGTTCGCTAGTACCGTTTCTTCCTCATTGACTCCGAGGTGTTCTAAAATCACATACGTTTTAGGGTCGTATGCCCATATTTCATCTACCATCCGCGTGATGATGTCAACTCGTGACTGATCGTAACGATTCCAGGCAGCTTCATCTGCAGGGTCATTCCCTGTATTTTGGGTAAACCCTTTGGAAAGATCGAAACGGTATCCATCAAACTGGTATTCCTCGATCCAATAGCGGTTGACCTGGTCGATGTAGTTTTTAACGTATGTACTTTCATGATTCATATCAAAACCTACGTTAAACGGATGGGTAGCCTCTACATTGAACCAGGGGCTATTAGCTGCCGGCCTTCCATTAGGGGCATCGAAGTACAGCTGTACCATCGGGCTTTGACCAAACTGATGGTTCAACACGATATCTGCAATCACGACCATACCTCGTGCATGTACCGCATCAATGAACCGTTTTAAATCGTCTTTCGTGCCATAGTATTTGTCTGGCGCAAATAAGTACGAAGGGTTATATCCCCAACTCTCGTTTCCTTCAAATTCCATGATGGGCATCAACTCGATGGCATTTGCCCCCAGTCGCTGGATGTAGTCAAGAGTGTCGATCAGGTCATCGTAACTGTGAGAGCCGATAAAGTCCCGTACCAATAGCTCATAGATGACAAGGTCTTCATTTTGGGGCCTCCCACCCACTGGCTCAGGGTGCGCAAACACGTAAGGAGTTTGGTTGGTTTGAAAAACGGTAGCCAGCCCGTTTTCTGTCCTCCGGTAGTCAATTAACTCCGGATAAACCGCTTCAGGGATGCTGGCATCGTTGAAAGGGTCCACTACTTTATCAGCAAAGGGGTCTCCAATTTTGATGACTCCATCCACCCAATACTGGAAAACGTACTCTTTCTGAGAAGTCAATCCATCAATGATGATCCAAAATTGCTCACCGTCAGGCGTTTGATTCATCTGATATTGAGGTTGGATCTCCCAGTCGCTAAAATCACCTACTGCATACACAAAATCCTTTTGCGGGGCCGTCAGTACAAGCAACACTTGTGTCGGGTCTCCACTGTAGTTGATGCCTTCCTTCGCTCCACCAGGCAGCTCCGCGATGGCATTGGGTTGTCTAACCAATACCTCAATTGTTTTCTCGGAAACGACCGCCTCACCGTTCACGCTTCCTGCTACCCGAAGTGCGATGGTTTCTGATGTGTTGGGGCTAAAGGTGTAACTGACCTGATCGGAATCCGAAACCTCAGACACCAAATTTCCATTTACCATTAGTTGAAGTGAGGAAGCCGTTTCGGAAGCTTCCGCAGTAACCGTTAACGAATCTCCTGCTAGTACAAATACCTCATTTGCGATGGGCTCTGTAAACCGGACGTAGTTACCCGGATCGATGTCTACGTAGATATCGCCCTCACTTTCCGTCTTTCCTTCTGCCGTGCCATCTGCGTTTCTAAAGATCATGGAGAGGCGAAAAATGGTGGTCTGTTCTTCCACGCTGTAATAATCCCGAATGGATGGATCGTACGTAAACTGCCAAAGGTCTGACTCTCCCGGCACACGGGTCATCTCTCCTACTCCATCGTCCTGTCCGTAGTTTCCTACTACATTGGACCATACACGACCTTCCGGGCCTGATAGCACGACGCCGGTATGAATGTAAACTTTATCTGACCCAACCAGACCTGCCGATCCTTTGGTGGCATCATAAAAGAGTGTCACAGGTTCATCTGCGGTAGGAAAAGGAGGATCTAACCTGACCAGGGGACCATCACCTACGGTGATCGGAGCAAATGAATAGCTTCCGGTCACATCATTAAATGAAACATCGTAAGTACCTCCTACGATTGGAATATTCGGACCATTGAGCGTTCCGGTTCCTTCCGGGAAATCAACTGCTCCCCAATTGACCGCCCAGTCATCGTTTGCTCTGAACTTAGCTTCTCCATCGATCAAAATCAGATTCGATAACGACCAAACGTGAGGGTCATTGGGGTCTTGTTCCATCGGTGAGGAAGCACTCCAGCCAGAAGGAGTAGCCGAACCGATGATTCCGACGGTTTCGTAGGTATCTGGAGTTAGTTGAGTAAAGGTATACTCACCAGATATGCTATTGAATTGTATTTCATAATAGGACGCAACCGATATCGCAATGTTCGGCCCGTCCTGGGTAGCATCTCCTGTAGGAAACGCTGTTCCTCCCCAATTGACCGCCCAGTCATTATCTGCTCTGAACTTTAACTCTCCAATGTTAAGTAAAACAGTGAGAGTCCATTGATGATCGTCCGATGCAGACCGGACCATTGCTGTAGAGGCGTCCCACCCGGAAGGCGTGGCTGAACCGATGATTCCTACGGTTCCAAAAGGTATAGGCGCCGAGGTAGACTCAAAACGATAGGCGCCTGTCTCGTCATTGAAAAAGATATCGTATGTTCCTGTAGAGACGGGAATGTTGGCTCCATCTCGAATTGCTGTGCCTTGAGGAAAATCGCTTGCTCCCCAATTGACCGCCCAATCATCGTCTGCCCGAAATTTTGCTTCACCGGAAATCAGCGATACATCCATCAGGGTCCAACTATTTGAATCATTGGGGTCCTGAATCATCGGGGTCGAAGCATTCCACCCGGCAGGAGTGGCCGAACCGATAATTCCAACGGTTTGAAATTGCGCATCGGCAAATTGTGTGAAGCCGAATAGGGCAACAGCCCAGATTACGGCATTAATAAAAAGTTTCATTCGTAAGGTTTTTGTGAAAAAGGAGGCTTAAAAGTTTCGTTTAAACGCTCAAAATAGGTGGTTTTAAATGAAAAAAACCAGCACTTGCGGGAGGCCAACGACGATAATTTTATTGCAAACGTTTTCAACTAACGTTTTACTCAAAAAAGTTTTCCACATTCGTTTATAAAAGGATCGTTCGATCGTTTTTTATTTGAACAAGCGGTTGGTGAAAGATCGGTTTTTCAAACAAGCTTCCTAATTTTATCAGTAGCATAGATGCTACCAACCGAACCGAT
>JBCCXH010000353.1:0-5715 GCA_039192005.1 Bacteroidota bacterium | reverse complement strand
TTTGTGAACATCTATGCCCGCATAGATCTTCTCCCATTCAAATGTTACTGTATTATCTTGTCTGTGCATAAGCTTATGAGGTATTTAAAGTTCTTATCTTTAAGGTATCTCAGGCTTTGCCTTTACAAACATAGGGGCTTTATCAAGCTTGTCTTTCTTGTCCTGAATCATCAAAAAAAAGGGAAGGCAAAAAATCTGTTTGACTTCTTTTAGGTAGACGATTTAAAACCTTCTACTCACTTGGATGGATTTTTTTAATAGTAGTTATTTCTCACAAACTACGTACCACTATCACCATTCTCACTGACCGTCTATCACCTTTACGCTGATAGACTTTTGATCGTAACGTGCCGTTCCACTCCCGGCCTCCATTGATCCTGATTCGCCATCAGTTCACAGACCTTTTCCTGATAGTAAACCAGATGCCAGGTCTCTTTTGGAAACTGGCAAATAGTATGAAATGTCTTTTCTGAATGCACGATCAATCTTAATAGGAAATCTTCTTTTGGCTCGCGGTGGTTATTGACAATTTTACTTAGCAGCACAGGCTCAATGTCAATATCCCTTGCAAAGTTCATCCTCTTGCTGTAAAGGATATCGATATAGGATGTCAGGAACTTTGTGAATTGATTTTCCTCTTGATAAACCGGATCACTAATAAACGCATCCATTTTTAGTTTTAGCTGCAATAGTTTAGCCTTTATGATTTGGTCATCAGATAGGTTCTTCATTCTGTGAAGCCTGGCCTCCATAAGGGCTTTACCATCATCAAGTTGATCCTTTTTTGAAGTGCATCGAGAATCAACACCAAATTCAGCACCTTCGAGTTCCGCTATTTTCTTTTTTCTAATAATCATGATCATACGTATTAATCAACGCTAATATTTCGGCTATTTCAATACTTAACATCATGCCCGTTATATTCATCCCAAATTTATCAACGTAATGCTGCGCTATTGCATCCTTTGGTTTTAATGAGACACAGGCAAGTTCTCCGTATTCCCTAACGGCAATTTTAGAAATGAATGTGATAAGGTTGCCGGTAATATTTTCATAAACTTTATCACTCCCTTTGTTTTCTTTAGATACCGTAATAAGCCTTATATGGATTTGCCACTCTTCTGGAATTCGTTCCACTGAAACCAGCCCCAGAATATCGCTTGATCCAACAATTGTTAGTTTATAGACTTCTTGTGATCGCTCTTTTTTCCAGTCAAAGAAGTATCGACTCTTTGTAATAGACTTATAGTCATTTGTCTGGACTGTTTCTATCGCTACTTTGTACGCTTTCCCATCAGTAGAACCTATCACTACCACACAATAAAGATACGAAGAAAGTTTCCGAATTTTGGAAACAAAATCAAATATTTTCCAAAATTTGGCAATCAATTACAGTTTTGTGTTTAAACCACATTTCAGGTCGGGCCACGTTAATCGGACTGACGTTCGGTCGAGTAAAACAAATGGATTTTATAACTTGACATGGTAAAGACTAATTGAAAGTTTCATAAATGCTTAAGTCCCGAACCATCTTGTTTTTAGTGATGATTTGTCTTCAGGCAGTAGCGGTCTCCTCACCATCGGACCAACTTCGGGCCATACTTGCCAAAGATCAATCCATGCAAAGAAAGCAGCAAAGTTTGGATTCGCTGACCAGACTGATCAATGATGAAAAGACGATGGAGGCCGCCGATTTTTTTCACGACCTTGGATTTCAATGGTATTTCAAAAGATGTTGGAAGACAGTGGAAACGTATAATTACCTCGATTCTGCAATAAATTGTTTTAGACATGCTGCTACAATAAAACAAGCACTCGCATCTCCCAATAAAGAATCCATTGTCAGAAGTTTATACAACATGGGAGTCTGCTATTCTTTAAAAGCAGCGTACTTCCAGGCAATCAATGCCTATCAGCAGATCGTGGACCTTAATCAACAGGATCGCAGAATGTTAAACGCATTGAGAGAAATAGGAAACATGTACAATCAAACCGGAGACTATTACCGGGCACTTGAAAATTTCAGAAAGATGACCCGGCTTAGTAAAAGTCTGGGCCTGGATTTATATATTGGATTATCCTTTGTTAAACGTGCTGTAACCTATTCTGAAATTGATCGAACGTTATATAACGATTCCATTCGTGTAAATCTTAACAAAGCCAGTCGATTTTTAACTGTAGACGATATTAACGAATGGTATCTTTTACAAAATGCAGAGGCAAATCGTTTGCAGGACCTTGGGCATTATAAGGACGCGATCGCCATTTATATGCGACTGGTCTCCGATCCGCAAACAGCCAATACCAATTACCTCTCGTTAATACATAGTAACCTGGGTTATTTACATTTTCGAACAGATAATTTAACCCTGGCAAAAAAGCACCTAAAGCAATCACTTGACTATAATGATCGGTTGTCGTTTGCCTATGAAAACCTGGGAGATGTGCTTTTACAAGAAAAAAACTACGACCGTGCGTTACTCGCCTACGATGGGGCAATTGATGCGATCAACGTACCATCAGAAGACAGAGTAGATTTTTCTACCTCTTCCTTTTTTCGTTCACTGAGCCACCTGTCTGCCAAAGCCAACGCGCTTCTTACCATTTATGAGGAGACCTCCAAAACACCCTACCTGGAAAAAGCCTTCGACACGTTTTATGAAGCGGATTCACTGGTAGACGAGATACGTTTTCAAAGTACGGAGTACAAATCAAAGTTGTATTGGAGAGAACAGAGCGCTAAACTTTACCTGAATGCAGTAAAAACGTGCCATTTACTTCAAAAGCCGGAGGCCGCCTACTACTTCATGGAAAAGAACAAAGCGCTCCTGCTTTTGGAGGAGCTTTCCAACGAACAAGCAAAGGCATCTGCCAGGCTCCCGGACCGGCTGGCCGCCCGTGAGTTTCATTTAAAACAAGCCATACACCAGTTCAATCATCGGTTGAAAAATACGAAAGACGATAAATCGTTGAAAGATCAGGTATATCAGGCAAAGCGCAGCTATGAGCAATTTGTGGATTCGCTTATGGTTGCCTACCCTACATATGGTAAACTAAAGCGTAAAGTGGAGGTCCTTCCATATAAAACGTTTAAAGCAAAATTTACCTCCGGAGAGAAATCCGTACTTCACTACATCATCGGCGATTCGCTGAGTTACGGACTTCTTTCCACTGAGACCGGAAGCCACTTATACCCATTGGAAGACGGATTTCGTAAATTGTTGGATGCGGTAATTTTCTGGCAGCATCAACCCATTACGACCAAAGTTGAGGCAACCAACTATGCACGCACCTCTTCTCTTTTGCTCTCCAGGCTGATCCCGGGACATCTTTTGCCCAAAGGCCCATCGCCTATCCTCCTACTTCCCGATGGCGCCCTCCATCGTCTCTCCTTTGAGGCGCTTTGTACGGATAGCACGACGCTTCAGCACTTTTTCATTGAAGACCATGTGATCCACCGAGCACAATCAATTGCACTTCTTGAAGTCATTTCTGCACGCAACCGACGGCCACCAAATGAGATGGTGGCATTTGCTCCTGTACAATTTAACGGACTTCCCACCCTTGAAGAGACCGAACGTGAAGCAGTTGTGGTGAGTGAATTTTTTGACGGTGATCCGTTGATCAGGTCGCAGGCAACAAAGGCACGTTTTAAAGAACTCATCGATGACTATCAGATCATACACCTGGCCACCCATGCAGATGCGGCACTGGATGGTGAACCCTGGATCGCCTTTCACGATGACCAACTCACCCTCACGGAAACGTACGCCTTGCCCAGCCAGGCCGAGTTAGTCGTATTGGGGTCATGCAAAACTTCCCTCGGAATACTTAAGGCCGGCGAGGGCATGATGAGCATGACACGCGGTTTTTTCTACTCGGGGACCAACAGTGTCGTCTCCACGCTATGGTCGGCCAACGATCAGTCCACCCGCAAAATAATGGGCAGCTTTTACGAGGGCTTAAGCAAGGGACAAACGAAGTCCACTGCCCTTCACCAGGCGAAAATCAACTATTTGAACACTGCAAACGGCAGTTTGAGGTCACCCTATTATTGGGCGGCTTCGTTATTAGTAGGCAGCGATCGTCCGGTAATTGTCACCAACTACTTAAGTTGGATCATTGCTACTGCATGCCTGACCCTTGTTATCTGTTTGGCAGGCTCGTTCTATCTCAGGAAATCAGCCAAAAAATAAAATCGTTCAGCAGGGAATATTTCTTATATCCCATAGGGTAACATTCCGTTACTTATCCACTCTTCCATTCAAAAGCAATTGCATTGGTAGGCTGATCACCTAACCCCTTTAAATCAAAACAATTATGCTTATAAAAAAACCTAACCATTTTTTTAGAAAAACCCTGATGGTGACAATAGTATCATTCTGTGCGCTAATAACGCATGCACAATGGGTGCAACGAGGAAGCGATATTCTTGGAACAGGCTATCTGCAACGTTTAGGGAACTCTGTTTCAATATCAGATAATGGTAATTTCATAGCGATTGCAAACAATAATGTTTCGATGACTTCTGTACGAGTTTATAAATACGATGGAGAAATACAGGATTGGATTTCGGTTGGAGGAGTGATTTCGGGAGACAATATCTCAAATGGTCAGGAAACCGAAATAGCACTTTCTTCTGATGGATCGACTATCGTAATCGGTAGATCACTTAACACATGGGAGGGGCTCAATTCGGGATCAGTGCATGTTTACAGATTTCAAGATCAAACCGCTGAATGGACACAATTAGGCCAGGTAATTATCGGTGAGACTGATTGGGAACTTGTTGGTACATCAGTAGCAGTTTCAGATAATGGAAATATCATAGCAATTGGAGTCCCATTCGGTGATGGAAACGGACAAAATGCTGGTTATGCAAAAATGTATCACTACGATTCTGATCAAGAAAGCTGGTTACCATTAGGTGAAAAGATACACGGAGATGCTCCTCAAAACCTACTCGGTATCTCCGTTGACTTGTCATCTTCCGGAACTACGGTAGTAACAGGTGCTAGAAACGATGGCTATGTAAAAATATTTGACTATAATCCGATAGCATCTGATTGGGTTCAAAAGGGTGAAACTATTTATGGGGAGCATAGCAGTGATGCGTTTGGCGAATCCGTATCAATCTCAGGTGACGGAAATTTTATCGCTGTAGGAGCTCATCTCAATGACAATAATGGTCCTGATGCTGGTCTGGTTAATGTTTATCAATTTCAGTCAGGAGCTTGGACCCCAAGCGGCAGTAATATTGTCGGAGAGAATGCAGGGGATCGTTCTGGCCGCTCAGTCTCAATATCTGCAGATGGTTCCAGAGTAGCTATAGGTGCCTATTGGAATGATGGCAGCGGAGACAGGGCTGGCCACTCAAGGGTTTACGAATATCAAAATAATAATTGGAGTCAACTTGGTAATGATATCGATGGAGAAGCTGCGGGGGCTTATTCAGGGTTTTCAGTCTCGTTATCTTCTGATGGAAGTAAATTGATTATTGGAGCCCCTAACTATAACGGAAATAGTTCTTTTTCCGGGTATGCTCAAGTTTATGAGTTTCCAACCTTCTGCCCTGAGACCCGTGTGCAATATCCCATCTCAGGTGATTTGCAAGGCAGTGTACCTATTCCTGATGGTAGCGAAAACCCTACTTCAATTAATGGAACCAACTTTGGGCAGGTTGCCGTTGGCGATGTAGCGACGCATACTTTTACC
>JBCCXH010000352.1:0-5726 GCA_039192005.1 Bacteroidota bacterium | reverse complement strand
CCGTAACGAAGGTGACGGATATGAGTGAGATGTTTGCTTTTGCCAGTTCATTTAATCAGGACATTGGCGATTGGAAAGTAACCAGCCTGACCTCTGCACCTGCGATGTTTCGGAATGCACTCAGTTTTAATCAAAACCTCAATCGATGGGGAACGGATATGGGTAATGTCAGAGACTTGGGTTTTATGTTTGCCAATGCGAAAGCATTTGACCAGCCACTTAACGATTGGGATGTTTCCGGCGTCACAAGCATGATCTTTATGTTTAACAATGCCGAAGTTTTCAATCAGCCACTTGATCGTTGGGAGGTAGCAAACGTCACAACGATGAAGCGCATGTTTGGAGGAGCAGTAGATTTCAACCAGGACCTTGGGGGTTGGGTGGTTTCAGAAGTAACCGATATGGAGTTTATGTTCAGTGGCGCAGAGAGCTTTAACCACGATTTGAGTGGGTGGGATACCTCGAAAGTAACCGACTGTTTTGGTTTTTCTACGGGTTCTCCAATTGAGAATACCTCATTTGAACCCAGCCTTGGATGTTTTAGTACGAGGTAAATTGTTTTTTAACTCGGCCTATACGTTAGCGCTCTGTTACAAAAATGAAAGAAAACCCATCGGTCCTTCGCGTGAAGGACCGATGGATTTTGAAGGGCCGAGAATCTTGATCCATGATGAAAAGCGTTAAGCATCCACCAAGTTAAAGGTCCGTCTGATGCCAGCTAAATTCCATAATAGGAACCCTGGGTTGAACCCCAGTTGCTCCTTAAAAGGGGTTTAATGATTGCTACTGCCAGCTAGCTCAGTCTTTTAGTGAAAAAATCGATGGTCCGGCTCCAGGATAATTCAGCAGCTTTTTCATCATATCGAGGAGTCGTATTATTGTGAAAACCATGATTTACCTCGGGATAGGTATAGGCTTTGAAATCTTTGTTGTATTCTTTTAGTGCCTCTTCGTAGGCGGGCCAACCTTCATTTACCCGCTTGTCCAGGCCTGCATAATGAATCATAAGGGGAGCCTTTATCTGATCTACTTCTTCTCTGGAAGGTTGCCTCCCGTAATAAGGAACAGACGCGGATAGTTCTGGTAGTTTTACGGCCATCATGTTGGAGATCCAACCGCCAAAACAAAAGCCGACTACTCCAATTTTACCGCTACAACGCTCGTGGGACTTGAGGTATTCAAAAGCTGCGATGAAATCTTCCAGCATCTCGTTTTTATCCCGTTTCCGTTGCAGCGTCCTGCCATCATCGTCGTTGCCAGGATAGCCACCCAATGGTGTTAAAGCATCCGGGGCGATCGTAATAAAACCTTCGATGGCAGCCCGCCGACCTACGTCTTCAATGTAGGGGTTCAACCCGCGATTTTCATGGACCACAACGATTCCGGGCAGTTTTTCTTTTGTTTCTTTCGGCATCGATAGTAACCCTTTCATGTTACCTGCTCCCTTTGGAGATTCGTAAGTCACAAATTCAGAAATTAGCCTTGGGTCATTTTGGTTGACGATCGCGGTATCGGCATACCTGGGCATGATAAAGCTGAGCAGCGAAGGAACGGTAATGCCACCAATGGCATACATGGATAATTTTTTCAGGAATTGCGCTCGGTCGATCTTATTATGAGCATATTCATCGTACAGGTCAAAAACTTCCTGATTAATGTCTTCTTTCTTTAATTCTTTCATCTTTTAAAAATAACGGGATCAAACGGATCGTCTTTATCATTGAAATATAAAAAAATAGTACGATGAAGAACGCGTTCCCTACATCTTTTGTAATGCGAAGAACCATTTTCCCTCCCCGGTCTGTTGGACACCGATCGGAATATACCAATCATAAAAGGAGGTCTTTGAGTCATGGACCATGGAAAAGGGCATGTAGTAAACGTTAAGATAAAATGGCGGTACGTTTCCAGAAAACCAACCTCATAAGTAAGAGGCTGGCTTTCAGACAGCTATTATGTGATTTATTTTACAATCAATAACTGGTTGTATCTTGACTTGCCAATGGTTACGGTCAGTGCATAAACCCCTGCAGGTACAGCGATTCCATTGGCATCGTCACGGTTCCATTTGATTTCGTATATCCCACGATCCTGATTAGTATCTATCAGCTTGTTGATGACCTGACCTTTTACATCTAAAATGGAGACCATCACGTCACTGGCTGACGATAGACGATAAACAATGCTGGCCTCTTCAGTTATCGGATTCGGATACGTTTTCACTTCATCCATGGCACCGTTGCTTCTTGAGTTCCATTCCGCATTTTCCACCACTTTTTCGTAAGTAATAGCAGGTTCACCCGTTAGGACAGTCAGTCGGTAATGGTCACCGGCAGGGTCGTCGCTACTTTTCAGTTTCGTAGCGGGTTCAATTAACCGAACCTGTCCTTCCACATCGGCAAGCACCAGGTTGGCATCTGTCCCTGCGATGGAAACGAAAGAGCCTCCCGCATAAAGCGCTTTCCAATCGGTGCCGGTACTCTCGGACGCACTCAGCGTCAGGTTGCCATTGTCGAACGTCAGGTAGCGGTCCGGGCTTGACAAAGGAGCGAGTTTAAAAGAGAAGTCATCCTGTAGGGTTGCAATGAACCATTGAGCAATTTCTTCACTTCCTTTTTGCTGTTGGCTTACGTAAAGCATTCCGCCTTTTGCTGTGAGGTACTGACCGTTTTTAAATTGAAACTGATGGATGGTCTGGGCATTGAGTCCTCCTGCCAGCACGATCCAGTTCAATAGGCCAAAAACTATTAGTTTTTTCATCGTCTTATTTATTGAAAGGCCTACTTCTGATTTTTTAATTGCACAATCTCTTTTTTTAGTGAGATCAGGTGTAAGGTGAGTTCCTCGATTTTCTCCACTAGCAAGGTGTTAAGTTGGCCAAGATCTGCACCATTTTCCAGTACCTCTGCTTCCGTAGGCATTTCTGGCAGGTGTTTGTTCGCATCAATATAAGCTTCGAGTTCTTCCAGTGGCATCAGGTCGTAATTGTCTGCAAAGACATAATCCGGGAATGAGCCGAGCTTGACATTAACATTGGAAGCGCGGATGTTAGCTGCCCGGATGTTTCCATTGACATCTAGTTTTTCGGTTGGGCTATCAGTTCCTATACCTACATTACCTCCGACAATAAGATTGGGGTCGGATACGTCTCCTCCCCCTAAAGCGTCTTTTAGAAAGAAGGTATTATTTCTATATCCTATAAAATCTTCTGATACGCCGCCCTGACCAAATGAGATGTAATTATCATTCGCAAAGTAGTCCGGATCAGGACTGAAATTTCCACTGGATCCAACATTGATTCCTCCTTTGACATCTAGCTTGGCACTTGGAGAGTTTGTTCCAATTCCTACATTGCCACCAACGACAAGGTTAGGATCAGATACATCACCGCCACCAAGTGCGTCTTTTAGAAAGAAGGTATTATTTCTATATCCTATAAAATCTTCTGATATACCACCTTGGCCAAATGAGATATAATTGCCATTCGCAAAGAAATCTGGATCGGGACTGAAATTTCCGCTGGATCCAACATTGATTCCTCCTTTAACGTCCAGCTTTGCACTTGGGTTGGTTGTCCCAATTCCTACATTACCATTGGAAAGCAGCGTCATCACTTCCGTTACCGCCGACGGGTTAGTCAAACTGCTGGCGAAATTGAAGCGGACTTTACTATTTGGGTTGGCTCCCCACTGTATGGACAGATCTTTCACACCTCCCGATCCGGTTAGTCCAAAGATGCCAGCTTGTCCCAACCATTGACTTCGAAAACCGTAAGCCGGGATCTTGGCAGGTCCACCAGGAGTGACGAACGGCTGTCCGATGCCAATCCATTGAGCATTGGGCGCAAAGGAACCAAACGGACCACTTTCAGAATGTCCCAATAACCTTCCAAAGATATTGGTGTCGAAAAAATTCGATATGTTTCCTGCAGGTTTACCTACGATTTGTCCCTGAACGTACCCTGATGAAAAGATCAGCTGACAAATGAAGCATAATGCTGAAAAATGGAGTTTTTTATTTTGTGTCATCGTGTATTTATAAATTGATTTAAAAGGTTTCATTTTGTTTATATAGTCATCCTGCTCGTAAGTCAAAGCACTCGGCTTTTCAGTTACCTCCTTCTGTCTTTACCCCATCTCCCCCGTCTGTGACCCACAGATCGGAATGTATCAATCATCAAAACGTCTGTGACTCACAGATCCTGGAAAAGGATCATTTGCCTCCTTGATGAATTGCACAATTGAAGGATGGTACTGTTTTTAGCTGGCAGCCGATTCTTATATCAAGCGTTGTGCAAGAGTAAGTGCGGTTTCAACTAAATCGCCCTCCCTATGCGACACCTTGATGCTCCAATACGACATAGTGATAGCCCGATAGGTTGTAGGTTTAAGTGATGTGAAAGGAGTTGTTAATGGCTTATGAATTCCAACGGGAATGCACAGGTGATCTATGGTTGAGGGTAATGAAAAGGGAAGGGTATAGCAACCTTCCTTTGTTTCCTGACTTTTCCCTCCCCGGTCTGTGGCTCACAGATTGGAACATAATGCCGTTGACTTAAGCTTTCAAACCGCCGCCGTGGCCCGGTCTCAATGCTCTTAACTTAAGCAGGTTTTCTTTCTTCCTCTCCCAGCCTGGGCGGCCCTGCCCCTCTCTAGGAGAGGGAAATAATAAAAGCTTAAGTTAACAACATTGGGTCCGGTCTTTACGAATGAAACCGTCGTGGTTCGATGAAGTGATCTCATTATTGGTATTTCATCGTATTATTGAGAGCGCTTCGTATACTCGCGGAGACCGGGTCGCGCCAGACGTATCTCTTAAGTCAACGGCATTAGATCGGAATGTATCAATCATCAAAAAGTCTGTGAGTCACAAACTTTGGAGAAGGCGTTTTTTCTAGCTTTCTTCATCGAACTCAAGTTATTTAAAAAATAACCAGGGTGGGAGGTTGTGGATATTATAAGAAAGCTGACTCATTTCTAATGGGCCAGCTTTCAGATAGGTAGTAAAATTTATTTCACAATCAATAACTGGTTGTATCTGGATTTGCCGATGGTTACGGTCAGTGCATAAACCCCTGCGGGTACGGCAATCCCGCTGGCATCGTCACGGTTCCATCTTATTTCGTACACCCCACGATCCTGGGTAGTATCTACCAGCCTGTTAATGACCTGGCCTCTTACATCTAAAATGGTCACCGTCACCTCACCTGCTGATGAAAGACGATAAACAATGTTGGCCTCTTCAGTTATCGGGTTCGGATACGTTTTCACTTCATCCGTAGCACTGTTGCTAACAGACGTCCATTCCGCATTTTCCACCACTTTTCCGTAAGTGATGGCAGGGTCTCCAGTCAGGACAGTCAGTCGGTAATGGTCGCCGGCAGGGTCGTCGCTACTTTTCAGTTTCGTAGCGGGTTCAATTAACCGGGCCTGTCCACCCATGTCGGCAAGCACCAGATTAGCGTCTGTCCCTGCGATGGAAACGAAAGAACCTCCCGCATAAAGCGCTTTCCAGTCGGTACCGGTCGCATCCAGCGTCAGGTTGCCATTGTCGGACGTCAGGTAGCTGTCCGGGCTTGACAAAGGAGCGAGTTTAAAAGAAAAGTCATCCTGTAGGGTCGCAATGAACCATTGAGTGATCTCTTCACTTCCTTTTTGCTGTTCGCTCACGTAAAGCGTTCCGCCTTTTGCTGTGAGGTACTGACCGTTTTTAAATTGAAACCTGTG
>JBCCXH010000351.1:0-5727 GCA_039192005.1 Bacteroidota bacterium | reverse complement strand
GATTGGTTGTCGTCAGCCCTTGATTTAAGCATAATGTTTCGGAGCGAGAAAAACACAGCGGATATCACCCCAAGGCACATCCCAACAAAATATTGATTTTCCACATCAACATCCGGGGCCAAAAGGTAAATCCCAACTAAGACGATCAGCCCCATCACCAGATGTACCGTCTCGAATTTCTTTTTGAGGAGGATGGGTTCCAGGACGGCGGTAATGGTCGGGAACGTGTAGAGCGATAACATGCCTATGGCTACATTGGAAAGCTTTAGCGCATAAAAGTACGTCACCCAATGTATGCCAAGGAACGCTCCTCCTACGATCAACCCCACACTGTTTTTACGAGCAATTTTAAAGCTGAACCCTTTGACTTTCGCGAAAAGAAACAGGACGATACCGGCAACGAGCGCCCTAAAAAAGATAACCACCGGCACCGGTAAATCAATGGACCTCCCGAGTACACCGGACGTGCTGATAAACAGTATGGCCAGATTGAGTTCGAGGAGATCGGTATGGTTGCTTCTGATCTTCATGTTTTGATTGAGTTGCAAAGAGAAGTCGGCAAGTTAGCGCATTTGCGAGGCTGGCGATTAAAGATCATTAGTTCTTGAAATGACGTTTAATCTCCTCAAGTACTGCTTCAATATGATCAAAGACTTCTTTATTCTCAAACCGTATCACACGAATATGATGACTTTGGAGAAATTCCGTACGCTTTTGATCGTATTCAAATCCTGCTGATGTAAAATGGCCAGCACCATCTAACTCCACACAAAGTCGCTCTGAAGTACAATAAAAGTCAAGAATATAATTTCCTACGCTGTATTGCCTTCTAAACTTTCTTCCTTCCAGTTGTTTATTCTTTAGCATGGTCCACAGGGTAGCTTCAGCAGGCGTACCCTCATTTCTTAGCTTCTTTCTAAATCCCTTTAACTCTGACTTATTATACAGTTGTCCTTTTTTCATCCTACTTACTTTACCCCTTGCACCATCCCACTCCCCTCCTTTTGAAGGAGGGGTGCCGAAAGGCGGGGTAGTTACTCATTCATACACCCGTATAATATCGGATCATAATTAACGCGGTTACTTAAAGTAACCGCGTTAATTACCTGACCGCGTTAATGATCCTCCAACAGCCACTCTTCGGATAAATTAGAGGCTTCCAATCTGTGAGCTTTCTCAAAACCTTCCTTTCCTCCAAACCAGTCCAGTACTTCTTTTCGTTTCAGTCGAGTGCTGCTTTTTTCAGTCAGAAAAGAATGAAAAGACGAATGCGGGTAATCTCGGAAGTCTTTAACCAGTCCATGTTTTTGAGGGTTTTGATGGATATAGATAACAAGACGTGAAAAGTAGGCATCATCAATGACTTTTTTCCGCTTAAACGGTGATTCAAATAAAGGGCCCGTTCGGCTATACATCTTGTTCATCGCCCGGGTATAGCTTTGAAATAAGCTGGAAAACCCATTGCTTACATGCCAATAGAGGGGTTTCTCATTTGTTTTTGGTACCAATTGTCTCAATTCCTTTTCTGATCTCACCCTGATCAGGAAATGAAAATGATTACCTAAAAACCTGAGCTCGATTAAAAATCTCAACCTCAGCAAGTCATATTTATGTCAGTTTTGTTTTGAAAATTCAGAGGAATGATAAATCCTTTTGATGAATTTTTGAAGCAAAAATGACGTGAAAATGATTTGTCTTAAAAAGATTTGATTGATTTTGGCATAAATTTCACCAAAGCCCTTTGAAATATCCCGATATTCCTTCAAGGCTGTGGCAAAATTTCTACTCAAAATCAATTCAAACTGAGGCGAGATTTTTAATCGAGTTCAGGTTAAAAGACAGTAAGCAAACGTCTCCACAAATGGATATGCATACACGGCATATTGCCTTAAGAAATAGGAATAGTTTTTTTCTTCAAAGAAAACCGCTGCACCGTTTACACCTCGATTGTAGATGTGATAGCATGCTTCTGGTTCTAAAGTTGTTTTACGTATTTCCATCATTATGAAGTTAGAAAGGTTTGGCGGATTAAGAGAGATTAACGAGGTTGCTAGATCATATTAACGAGGTTACTTCAAGTAAAAACTTGAAGTAACCTCGTTAATTAATGAAACACCGGTGTTTCGGCTTATCTGAGCTCCAGATTCGATGAAACATGCGTGCGTCGGCTTCGGTAAATGGCAGATTTTGTCCAACTACGACGTATGGGCAAGGCTACAACATTTCAACAGACCGGACCGGATCGATCTTCGTGAAACTTATACCATGAATACGGGGTTTTTCGTTTGTGAATGTATATTAGTTCTAATCAAGAACTAGCAACATCATGAACCAGCCATAACTCAATGACTTTCAGCATACCAAAGGACAATGAAAAACATTCTTTAGAAGTGCGAAATCCAAAACGTTGAATTGATATGAAACACATCATTGCTTTATTTATCTTATTTGTTGCATTTGTAGGGGTACAGTGCAGCAGCGTTCCGGTCAGTGGCCGTTCCCAACTGAGCCTGGTCGGAAATAACAAAATATTTCCTTCCAGCTTTGAGCAATACGAGCAGGTAAAAAAAGAAGGAAAACTGGAAACAGGTACGGAAGATGCCCGAATGATCCGAAGAGTCGGTACGCGGATACAACGAGCAGTCGAGCAATATTTCGTTGAATTGGGAAGGCCTACTTATCTGGACAACTACCAATGGGAGTATGTTTTGCTAAAAGATAGTTCGGTAAATGCCTGGTGCATGCCAGGAGGAAAAGTCGCATTCTATACAGGCATACTTCCCATCTGTAAAGATGAGGACGGGGTAGCTGTGGTCATGGGTCATGAAGTCGCGCATGCCATTGCCAACCACGGCAGGGAACGAATCAGCCAGCAATACGCGGCACAAGCCGGTTTGACGGCAGTGAGCATTGCACTGGGAGTGGGAGGAAGTACCACCATCCCACCGGATGTTATCATGCAGGGAGCGGGCGCCGCCACGTCTTTGGGTATTTTGGCTTTTTCAAGAAAACACGAATCCGAAGCAGATAAACTTGGCCTTTATTTTATGGCCATGGCGGGGTACGACCCTAGAAACGCCCCCTCTTTTTGGGAGCGCATGTCGGCCAAGAGTGGAGGCAAACAACCCGCCGAGTTCGTTTCCACACATCCGTCTCATGAAACACGTATTTCTGACCTCAACGCAAACATGCCCAAAGCTTTGCAATACTATAACGCGAGCAAGAATAAGTAGCTTGCAGCAAAGAAATAAAGGCTAAACCCTGTGTTAAATCAAGAAACATAAAATACCAACCGACGCGATACTTATATACAGCACCAGCTCATGTTGGTTTATATTGCGGCGCGACTAACCTAAAACAAACGTTATGAAAAAACTTCCGGTGATCTTACTTTTCGTAGGACTATGGTCCTGTACCGAACCTGCAAAAAAGACGAACCCAACCACAACAGCCCCTTATTCTTCTTCTGAAATCGATGCAAAGGTGGATCGTTTGATGGCGAACATGACACTTGACGAGAAGTTAGCCCAAATTGCGGGCATCCGACCGATGCTCATCATGGAAGATGGAAAATTTTCGTTAGAGAAATGCAGGGAAGTGATCCCTAATGGTATTGGTCATTTTTGTCAGTTTTCTTCCTCGCTTACCATGTCGCCGGAAGAGTTACGCGATTTTGTCAGAGACGTCCAGCGTTACCTCATGACGGAAACATCCTCTAAAATACCAGCCATTTTTCATGAAGAGGCCATCACCGGCTTTGCTACGGAAGGCGCCACCACCTTTCCCCAACAGATCGGGATTGCCTGCGCATGGAACCCTGAGATGGTCCAAAGAAATACCGAGTCAACACGAAAAAACATGCGGGCTGCAGGGGCTACGTTTGCATTATCGCCCATGCTGGACATCAGCCGTACGGCACACTGGTCCAGAATTGAGGAAAGCTACGGCGAGGACCCGTACCTGACGTCCAGACTCGCGGTGGCTTTTGTCACAGGGCTGCAAGGAGATGATTTTAAGACCGGCGTGGCGGCCACAGCCAAACATTTTGCGGGCTATGGCACCCAAAACGACAACCCTAAAGAATTGTACGAGGATTACATCATGCCGCACGAGGCCGTCATAAAAGTAGGAGGTGCAAAAAGCATCATGCCCTCTTATGGAAAGTACAAGGGGATTGCCGTCTCGGCAAGTTCAGAAATGCTCACCGATATCCTGAGACGTGATGTAGGGTTTGACGGGCTGGTCGTTAGCGACTACAACGCCATCCGGCGAATCTTCAAGGGCCACAAGCAGGCTGCTTCCCTTCAGGAAGCGGGAGTGAAAGCACTGACGGCAGGTATTGACGTAGAGCTATCCCACCCGATCACCTTTCCACTTCTCCCTCAGGCATTGGAGGATGGCGACATTACGCTAGAGGTCATCGATGGTGCGGTAAAGCGCTCATTGATCATGAAAGCGAAGCTGGGACTATTGGACGACCAACCTCAAATTGGTACGGACGGACCGTTGGATTTTGACCCCCCGGCATACCGAAAGCTGGCCTATGAGGCCGCCACTCAGTCCATCGTTTTGTTAAAAAATGACGGCATCTTACCACTAAAAAAAGACATTAAGAAAATTGCGCTGGTAGGCCCAAATGCTGCCACCGTACACGGACTGTTGGGAGACTACACCTACCAGTCCATGATTTCTTTTTGGAGAAGTACTGCTTTTGACCCTAACAACCCTAAACTGGTCAGCCTGAAAGAAGGGTTGGAAAATGCCCTCGGCAGCTCGGTGGAGATTAGCCATGAACGAGGCTGCGACTGGAGCGAACCTTTAGAAGCCGTGATTAAAACAGATGGCCTGGGCGATGACCGACTTAGCAAAGTAAAAATGATTGCCATCAAAGGGCTGCCACAACCCGACCTGAACCGGGCAATCGAACTCGCAGAAGACAGTGACATCATCGTGGCCGGAATGGGAGAAAACATCTACCTCTGTGGAGAAGGGCGCGCCCGAAAAGGCATTCGGCTCCCCGGAGAGCAGGAAGCTTTTGTAGAAAAACTATTGGACACCGGAAAGCCGGTGATACTCGTGTTGTTTGGTGGCCGTCAGCAGGTCATCAGCAAGTTAGAAAGTAGATGCGCAGCCGTCATTCAGGCGTGGTTTCCCGGTGAGGAAGGCGGCAATGCCATTGCCGACATCATGACCGGAAAAGTAAACCCTTCCGCTAAGCTGGCCGTCACCTACCCACGAACGGAAAAAAAACAAGAGATCAATTATAAGAATGGCTATGCACCGGACGACCAACCTCAATACCCGTTTGGCTATGGACTTTCTTACACGTCTTACACCTATTCCAACTTTGCTATGGACACAAAAACCAGCATAACGGACGATCGTTTTACCATCTCCTGCGAGGTAGCGAACACGGGAAAAGTAGACGGGACGGAAATTGTACAACTTTATGTAAGCCCAAAAGACCCGGAGACAACCATGAAGCCCATACAGCTAAAAGGCTTTCAACGGGTGCCGCTTAAAGCCGGTGAGAAAAAGAAGATTTTGTTTAAGGTGTCTCCACAACAACTGGTTCAATACAAAAATCAGGGATGGATCGTAGAACCTGGCACCTACGAGTTTAAAATCGGTGCTTCTGTTACTGACATTCGGCTCACCGGAGAGATCGCGATCACGGGCGAGGACCTCAAGTTAGATGCTCGAAGCGTTTTCTTTTCGTTGAATGAG
>JBCCXH010000350.1:0-5728 GCA_039192005.1 Bacteroidota bacterium | reverse complement strand
CCCAGTTTCGTAAACCAATTAACGTCCTGATCAAGGTTGTCGATTTCAAGTCTATAATCGTAGACACTGAAAATGTAAGAAGTATTCAGAAAGAGTTTTTCGTTAAAAACATGATTCCACCGGGCAGTTAAAGCCGCATTTCCCCAGTTGAACCGAAACTCATTTTGTTGCAGACTGAATATGTCATCCCCCAGATAACCCGAGAGGTAAATTCGGTCCTTTTGCCCGGTTTGATAATTCACTTTTAAGTTGATGTCGTGAAAAAAAAGCTGACCTGCGTCCGCTCCACCAAAAAAGATATCCGGATAACTTCGCCGCCCTGACAGAATGTAAGATCCTTTGTTTTTCTTGATGGGTCCTTCCATAGACAAGCTTGCTGCAAGCAAATTGATCGATCCTTTTCCCTCAAATCGTTGATTATTACCTTCCTTCATCATCACATTGGTGATGGATGCCAACCTTCCGCCATATCTGGAAGGAATCCCTCCTTTATAAAAAGCTATTTTGTTGACTGCATCTGAATTGAAAACCGAGAATAGCCCAACAAAATGAGTAGGATTGTAAACGATGGCCTCATCGAGCAACACGAGGTTTTGATTGGGTCTCCCGCCTCTCACACTAAAACCGGCACTGGACTCGCTGGTCATGGCTACGCCTGCCACCTGTTGTAGCTGTCTCAGGGCGTCTCGCTCTCCCAGTACCCCATAGATACTCCTCAGGTTATCTGCTTTCAGCTCCAGATGGCCAAACTGTGGACTGGCTAGAGGACTTTCTTCGGTGGCATTAATGGTCACCTCTTTAAGCAAAGAGGTTTTCTCTTTCAACCGGATATTGATGGGGTAGTTGGTTTGATAAACGTCGTGATATTCCTTCTCAAATCCAAGGTAGCTGATTTCAACGGTGTCACATGTCATGGGTAGTTCCAATGAATAAAACCCATACTGATTGGTAATGACCCCTTGCGCCGTATTCGGGATTCTGACCAATGCCCCAATCAGGTGCTCACCAGTTCGGTGTGCGGCTACACGTCCGTGAATTCGATAGGAAGCGTTTTCATCGTTAATCAAAATGTAGTTTTTACCTACTTTTTTAAACGTAAGTGACGTGTTTGCATCGATACTTTTAAGCATGTCGATAACAGACCATTTTCCTTCCTCCAGAAGAAGGCGCTTGTTGGGAATGATCGATGGGTCATAAGATAGCTGGATATCTCCCTGCTTATGAATGATGGACAACAAGTCATTGATGTTAACGGAATCGGACTTGCTCTGATGATGGATGATATCTTTCTGCTGAGCCCGAAGCAGAGATGGTAGAAGCAATAGAAAAAGACCGATCGATCTCATCCGGCTTGCTATTCGATTCGAAAGTGACGTGCGCCTATTGTATCCACTTTTACCCCTAAGGTGACCTGCACCACTTCAAACACTTCTGCAAGTGATTGATCATTGAATCGGGTGGTAATCTGACGGTTTACTAATTCCTCATCCACTTCGATGGCTACCTCGTAATACTTACCGAGATCTCTTGCGAAATCCGTCATGGCTGTTTTGGAAAAAGTCAATACCCGGGTCTTCCAGGCAAATTGATTTTCGCTTACGGGCCCTGTTTTTCTCCATTCAGACGTCGCGCTCGTAAAAGAAACTTGTTCATTGGCTACTAAGGTGACCTCTTTCTGCGGTGCCTGAACCGTGACGACTCCTTCTTTTACAATAACTTCTGTTTGGCCCTGGTCTTCCGCTACCTGAAAAGAGGTTCCATGGACTAATACACGTACTTCGTTCAGATGTACTTCAAAGGCCAGTGGGTCCTTCTCCACATCAAAGAAGCCTTTTCCTTTTAAGTAGACCGACCGACGGTGTTCCGCAAAATCTTCCGCTACTTCTAAGCTGGAACCTGGTGAAAGGATAACAGATGTCCCATCTGTCAAATTGATTGAAAGGTTTTCGTTCGTTGCCAGAAAGCTCCGGGGTGATTCATTTGATGAGGAGGTATACGCCTGATACAGCCAACCCATTCCGATGGCGATCACAACGGTGGCGGCCACTTTCACCAGCCAGTGCGTGTTTGATGTTCTGGTATCTGAATTCGATGTTCGTTCATCTATCTGATTCCAGGCTTTCGTTAAATCAGGTTTAAAGCTTTTTGCCAATGACCCGTACTCTTCCCAAATGGCCTGAAGGTCTTGAAACTCGTTCGGGTTTTCGCTTTGCCAGGACGTTACAGCCTCAATCATTTCCTGAGAGGCTTCTCCCTTAAAGTATTCCGTCAATGTGATGTAGTTGGGCCTGTCCATCATAATAGGATCATTAAAAAAATCAGGATCACCTCGAATCCCCTGCTTGAAATAAACGCTCTGATTGACTTAAACGCTTTGGAAATGTGATATTCCACTGTTTTAACAGAGATGTCGAGTTCTTGCGAAATTTCCTGATAGGTCATCTCAGTGTGTCGGCTTAACGAAAAGACCAGTCTTGTTTGTTGCGGCAATAATTGCTCCGCTTCTTTTAGCGCTTCGGTCAACTCTTCCACTTCCATAGTGCGTTGGCTTGATTCATCCTTCACGGCATACATGACATTTTCGATGGGCTCCTGCACGTTCATTGCCGACTGGATGTAGGTAATGCATTTATTTCTTACCGCCCTGGATAAATACGAATAGAAAGACTTGATTTCAAGTTTTTTTCGGTTGTTCCAAATAGAAACGAAGACATCCTGAACAATTTCTTCTGAAGACTCAGGATCTGAAGTAATCTTCAGTGCGTAATGTACCAACTGTGTATAGTACGTGTCAAAAAGCCATTGAAGGGCGTTTTTGTCATTTTTCCGTAGCTTTTTACAAATAGTGGCATCGTCCATGAGTGAAACAAAGAAAACACTTTTTCGCTAAGGCTTTCTAACCATTCGTGGATGAGAACGCTTATTTAATGCACTTTAGATGATGCAAAGTACCTTCTTACTCTACCCTAATTTCTTCAATTTCCCAGGTTCCATTATAGGTGTTTGCTGCTGGTTGAATGGCTAACTGCATCAGTTTTTCATTGATCTCTTTAAATCGGGACAAGCTTATTTCATAAGTCTTGAACTCCGTATCATTGGAGGAAATCGGAAGCGTTACCCAATCCTGTTCCTCCCATTTTACCGGTTCCGTTGCTTCTCGCCAGAAGCTGCCTCCCTTATTTCTTGTAAAAAGCGCAATTTTAAGAAATGAGGCATAGCTTCTGTTTCGTAGTTTGATGGTGACCTTGGTACAACCCTGCGTATCGGTATAGAGCCAGGAGGCACTTTGTACGAGTGCCTTGGGTTCGGAAACATTGCCAGTCAACTTTCCATCACTCATGTACACGTTAGTACCTCGTAAAGCCTTCCATCCCATGGTGCTGTTTTTAAAATGAAAGGAACGGCCTGGGCCTGGATACCACCGATCACTTTTGGGTATTCGGATGGTTCCATCTTCGTTGAAAAAGACCGGTTTGAGACTTGCTCCACGATAAAAGGCGCTAATGTCATGGTTTTCCTGAAGGACATACTTCTGTCCATGCCAATCGAAAAAGCTGGTATGCCCACCACTCAGAAAGGGACCTTCAAACGTATACGGGCCATAGAGGTCATCTGCCATCGCGTAGCGCGATCCAAATACTAAGTAATATTTCTTGTTGCGCTTAAAAAGTGTGGGTTTGTCCTCTGCTACATAAGGAGCTCCGTTTTTATCTGTAAGCACGATTTTCCGAGGCTCGGTGATGAGCGACTTCATATCTTCTGACAGGGTGGCCATATAGTACTCACCGGTTCCAAAACAAATCGTATACACGTCGTCTTCTTCAAAAATCTCAGGATCATAAGGGTGTCCGGGTATAATATCCCCTGGTAGCAATGGCTCACCCAGTAGGTCTTTATATGTCCCGTCTATCTTGTCTGCCACCACGACTCCAGTGTTGATGTTTCTGTTGGAGAAAAACCAATAATACTTACCGTTTCGCTTAGTAACATCTCCGGCCCAACAGTTAGGCCGGTCACCGATGTACGTATTTTGAGGTAGGATGCTGTTGTGATACGTGTAATTTTTCAAATCAGTGCTGGACCAGATTTCCCAGCGGTCCATCGGAAACGAGCCTTTCGGTTCCCAGCTTTTATCATGACCACAGATAAACCAAAGGGTATCATTTTCTACCCATGCATGCGGATCCGCCATCCCGTGCTCGGGGACGATAAGGTCTACTTTAACCGCGTTTGGGTTGTAGCCGGCAGCTGCGTTGGACCGGCGAAGCAACTCATCACGCATTTCACCAGCATGTCTGGCAAAAGCCTCCTGGTTGCGTTTTTCCACCTCAGGAAAGTTAAGTCCATTACTGGCTAAATCATGGAGAGATACACCGTAGTTCCCCAATAACGTCCAGTAAGTAGCACAATCTGAGTCGTCCACTCTGTTCTTTGTGAACTTACCTTCACGAAAAATTTTACCAAGCTTGCTCTCAGTGAATTGATCGTAATAGGGTGCACCTGTTGGGCTACCTTCCACGATTCCGTATTGACCGATCCCTCCACATTCATAAAACGTGATGCGTCCATTTCTGGCCATTTTCTTTATGTAATCACAGGCGATCGGATCCCCGATGCAATTATGCGTTCGTTCCGGGTTTTCCTCGGTGCCTACATGAAAGTTAGAGCTGGTCCAATGGCTGATAAATCGTAGTTTGTCGAGTAAGTCTTCCCGGTTTTTCCTAATGCAATGGCTCACCAGGATGGCTTGCTCGGTCAACGGGCCGTAGCACAATACGTTTAGGATTTCTTTGGTTTGTTCCAGCTCTTTATAAAGTGCCAAAATACTGGGGTATTCGGTTAAATTGTAAGGCTTATCCCATTGGAAATTTTCTCCTTGTCCTTTTAGGGAAGACTCCATGAAGCGAATCTCTTTTTGATAACCTCCGATGTATTTATTGAGGTTGGGAAGATCTGCTGCGTAAGCATCACCGTAGGTTTCGATGGCCCATTTACCTTGATCTTCCGTGCTTTTATTCCATGGATGAACAGTACTAGCCATCACGATTGCCCGTGTATCGAATAGATTAGACATGAGCAGGTAACTCGCTACCGCAGAGATGTCGTCCGGGTCATTGATTCCCTTACCTCCGTCACTGATCAACCAAACCGCGGGCTTTTGAGTAAAGGCAGGGAAGGTGAGTAGGAAATAACTGGTTGAGCATCGGTCACAAAGTCATATGCCAGGGGGAGCTGTTGCTGGTAACCGTAGTGATAAATCGGCAGCGAACCGATTGCCTGCCAGTGGTCAACGGTTGCGTTACCCAATCGCGGTAACCACTGTGCCAAAAACTGAAAAGCCGGTGCCAGCAGAATCAAATCGCTAACTATTCCTTGCGTACGTGGGTCTTGGGTAATCCAAGTCGCGGTTACGCCTCCCAGACTCGACCCGATAATTGTAACTGGGCCATGAGCTGTGACCCAATCCACGCCTTGTTTAATCTGGCGACTCAGGGTGAGGTGGGTAAAGTCGCCTTGGTTCAGATCCAGAATGTGGAGCGATTGCCCCATCCAGGCAAACCGATCTTTAAAGAACTGGGCTTTTGAGGATTGGGGGCTTGAGGCAAACCCATGCAGATAGAGATAATCCATCGCCTGTTGCTGATTTAGAGGATGAGACGTAGGATAATACCCCTTTGGGTTGGGCGACTGACAGCGCAAACCCGTTATTGACTCCTACTGAATTTTG
>JBCCXH010000349.1:0-5734 GCA_039192005.1 Bacteroidota bacterium | reverse complement strand
CCTTTTAACCCCGTTTTTGGTCTGTTCGTCCAGGTGAACCGACTGAGTCATGCCCTTTTTCTCGAAGTTGCAGAGAAAATTAAAAGACTCATGGAACTGGAAAGACTCAACAAACTGATTACTAAAATTTCATTTATCCACCAATTTTTATCATCAATACGCGAACGAGATCCTTTAATGGAGGAGGCACTTGTAGACCATGTTACGACACTAAATAAAACGTACTCAGGTTACTTGAGCAAGCAATTGAAAAAAGTATACCGTCGGTTTTTTACGGATGATGTAGACGATTCGCTGGTCAACTACCTGATCGCAGATGGTGTAGTATTGCCCGATCCAAATTCGGACTTTCCGGTTAGAAAAGTTTCCATCAAGGCCTTTCCTCTTAGGATTGAGGTAAGCGACTTACAAACAGCACGCATACAGACGCTTTGGTCTGAAGCGTAGTGTTTTTTGCTCTTTTCAACTCTATCTCCGGGCGCTGTAGCTGAGGGCTGCTTCGATGATCATTTTACCACCAAATAGAACGATTTTAATATAACCCGCTTAATTCATGAGATAAACGCTCAAGGTGGCATAAGTCTGCCTGCAGGAAGGCATATTCTCAGGAAGGCCTGCCGCGTGGAACTGCCCCAATAAATAACACCTGAATTTTTCAGGATAAGGTTATTGAAAGTCAATTCGATCAAGTAAATCTGCCTCGGTAAAGCGTTGATTCGCAGATGACATTCCGATCGTATGAAGGCATTCGTTTCGATAGAAGATCACCATAAGTAAGGTGGGGCCTACCCAAAATACGGTCGCTTTTTGTTTCTGATCAATGAGCATTTCAGAACCTGATTCTGAAAAATCAAATAAAGCACCCGATGCCCCGCTTAGAAAATCATGATAAATACCATCATTGAAACCTTCACTTTCTAATTTGTGACAAAAACTGGTGATGACTTCAACAGATAGTGCATAATCCTTAAAAGAATACCATACCCGACACGAGTCCTTTTTGACTTGCGGCACACTATCAAACATAAAGAATACGTCTTCAGAGATGGCAACCTTGTGGCCAGATTGACCCCAAGAATAATTGATCACCAAACTTAAAATACTGAAAACCAAACACATTCGAATATTTACATCATTCATCGTTACCTATTTGTTTCAAAAGCTTACAGAACCATACTTACCACTTAAATGAAACGCGGCCCCATCACCTCTGTTACAAGGAGTCTCGCCGCTGAACATGAAGTCATTTATCGCCCGTTGAAGCAGGTTCATTATTCTAAGATTTTCGAATTTACCAGTTGCTTTGGTCCAAAAAGAAGCGTGAAAACCAGACTTTCGCTTGGCCATGTTTCTATTTCTGATTCGTAGGGTATTGCCCCTTCTATTTTTGTTTCCATCGCTAGTTTATGATTGACAAATTGATAGCCTGTATAAAATTCCGGCACCATTCTTTTAAATTCTTTCACTAGTTCTAGTTCCCGATTTGATGCATTTTTTTCTCCATGGATGAATGTGGTTCTCACCGGTTTTTTCCCAAACTCTTCGTAGTTTTTGAATGTAATAAGAGACTCGAAATAGATGGTATACCGATTTGTTAATAACGACACCTCCAATTTTAGGGATTTCCTTTCAGTGATGGCAGCGTTCTTTTCTTCACCAAGTGGTACGTGCAGGCTTCTCGAAGGAAATGCGATCGAGGAATGGTTACGAACTTCTTCTTTTTTCAGTCGGGTTTTCAACTCATTTAATAGCTGATACCACTTGTCTTCTTTGGATTCATTTTGGAGACTAAATGCGCTGCTATCAAGAACGGTTTTGTACGCCTGATATTGGCTGGACTGTTTATTTAAGAAGGGGAGCCCTACTGGATAATATCGATGGATGTCTGTCAGTAACGCTAGCTTCAATTTCTCAACAGGAGAGGCGATGAAAGGTTTTTGATGGAAAAAATGCCTCGGGTTTTGGTTGAATAAATGCAGAATGGTGAGGCCATTCTTTTTTTCATTGAGCGATGAGACATCGTTTTCATCAAAATCACAGCCTTGTATGTTTAAAACTTTGAGCGATTTTAAACTGGAAATGTTTTGAATTTCATCCTTTATGTTGACAGGGTTGAAGCTAATGTCAAGGCTTTCCAGCTTAGGAAAGTCAGAAAAGTTGGGCAATGCATTCAGTCCAAGAGAGGATATGTCCAGGTAAACCAATTCCTTCAGATCCGCTCCATTGACCGGGAGTGTATCTAAAAAGAAGTCGTAATCATGTATTGATTTTAGGCTGAAGTCACCAGCAGATAAAGGTGGACCGACCATCCACCCCGTATCTTTATTTCCCTCAACGACGATTGTCAATCCTTTTGTTGTCGAATCCAATGCTGTCAATAAACCTTTCCATTGGGCATCGGCATCAGGTTTGACGTATACTACTTTGTTATCACTCATTTTTTGGCTGTGAACGAGATTTTTTTGAGAAAAATCAATTTGATGGGACACCCGTAATTTCTATTTATTAAGTGTGATGAAAGTGGCGAATGTACTCATTGCAATTAATAGAAAGACGTAATATTTCTTGAAATATCCTTTACGAAGATCATATTGCCTATCCAGATTTGTAGCAATTCATATACAGCATGTGATTTTAACCTACTACTCGTACCATCCAACCGTGTAAACCTGCCAATCAACGTTAAAGGCGCCAACACTCCACCACAAATCAGGAATTTTGAGCCATAACTAAGACGTAAAAAATGAAACACGGAATCATCATCCCTTGCTATAACGAAGCCTCCCGGCTGAACATGAAATCATTTATAGACTTCGCTGCCAACTATCAGGACGTATTGCTATGCTTTGTAAACGACGGCAGTAAAGATGCCACCCGATCAGCACTGGCAGATATACGAAATGACGTATCTGAAAATGTCTACACATTGAATGTGGAACAAAACGCCGGAAAAGCAAATGCAGTGAGAGAAGGCGCTTTATTCTTATTTGAAGAAACGGACGTTGACACGGTCGGCTTTCTGGATGCGGACCTTTCCACGTCATTTTCGGATTACCAAACGTTGCTTCATGCGTATGAAGACCCTGCTAACAACCTGCAAATTGTTTTTGGGAGTCGGAACATCAATACCGGAGGCAATAACATTGAGCGAAACCCTGTACGAAAACTGATCAGCGATTTCATTCGGATGCTCATCATCACGATCACCAAATTAAACATCAAAGATACGCAGTGTGGAGCTAAGGTCTTTGACCGGCACCTTATCCCTTTGATTTACGATTCGGCTTTTTACTCCAAATGGCTTTTTGATGTAGAAATATTGCTTCGGTTGAAGTCTGCGATGGGGAAAATGAGGTTCATGGAGGTCTTTCTGGAAAAACCTCTAAATGCATGGACGCATATGGAGGGTTCCAAACTCGGAATGAAAGATTCCATCATGATCCCTTTCAACTTGCTTAAGATATGGATGGAATACGACCTGAAACCGATGGTCAGGCGGCTAACGAATAAAAATAATTATCAGATAGGATAAAAGCAGCAAATAGAAATTGGGTTAAGTTTTAAGGTGTCATGTATGAATGATGCGATTACGTTTGGTTAGTTAGATGGACCCTGAGTGATCTCAGGGTCCTTTTTTCTTTACCGTATTAAGTTACTTATCTGCCGCCACGAAATTGATATATTAAGAGGTCTAATTAGCCTACATAAACGTTATATAAAATAATTATCAACCTAACTAACTGAGCGGTAAAACGAATTGATATAACCTCCGTATTTTCAAAGACTTACCTTTTTTCAGCACGTACTAACTATCCTCCTTACCGCTTCAAAAAACAACACATTCACGCAAAAATTGTAAATACGTGTTTTACTTACAAATAAGTTGTAGGTAATGATTATCTTTAAGTTGAATGACTTATCTACCGCCCTGTATTAAAACAAAATCGTCATGATTATGGAGAACGATGCATCCATTATATCTGATGTAGCTACTCAGCAAAAGGATGTAACCATTCTTTTGCAACGTAAAAGAGTAAATAACCTTCAAGGGGTTCTCCTTCAGAATCTCCTTATGACAAAAACAGATACTAGATCAGGCAATTTTTTTGTGTTAGAGAAAGTGCATACTGTTCAACCAATGATGTTGACTAAAGCATGCTCAAGTGATGTAACAGGTGTAGGTGTAAGTAATTCGTTGAAAAAATCATCTGACCGATCGGTCCCTCACTACAAGACCGATACGGATGATTTCACTCAATCAAAGACTACCGTCGCAAAACTTATCATTACAAAAACCCAACAAAAATGGAAACCGTCAAAGCAATTGAATCAATCATACCAGAGAGAGTAGCAACTACTTATGGTGACAAGGCCTATTACGCAATTAAGGCTTGTACCTATGAGTTAATGCAGTGCCTCAAAGACTTAATGGTAGAATTAGAAGAAAGGGACGTGCTCAAAGCAAGGGCACATTTACATAAAATGCTAGGTCCATGCAGAATTATGGGCAACGCCATTATTGAGGAGCTGGTGACAAAAATCCAGGGTAAAGTCAAGGAAGACAAAGACTACGCGTATCCAAAATACGAGATTCGTAAAATGGAACTGGAGCTCAACCGTCTGCTGGACGGACTGGCAACGGAAAGGAAACATGTCAACATGTTGATCTATTCTGAAAAAATCAACTTTCTGGCAAAATTTATTGAGGAGTTGTCCAATTGGGATTACGCCAACTCTGTCATCCAAACACAGGAAATGGATCAGCTGGAAAAACTTGTCAGCACACAGTTGCCGGATGTAGTCATTGTGGTGGGAAGGTACCATAGCAATGAGTTTTGGGAATTGATAAAGGATATTAAACATAAGTACCTGGGTACCTCTCTCTTATTTTATGATTTCAGGAAAGAATTATTTTCCGAACCTTACATTCAAAAAATGAGGGATACCATAAAGGTTTCTGTTAATTAACCTGAAAAATTCAGGTGTTATTTAATGCCGTTGACTTAAGAGATACGTCTGGCGCGACCCGGTCTCCGCGAGCTTGCGAAGCGGTCGCCGTGACGCGGTCTCATTAATAAGTGTGATAACGTTGATGAGATCACTTCATTTCATTCGTGAAGACGGTTGTAAAGCTTAAGTCAACGGCATTAAGGTGTTATTTATTGGGGCAGGCCTTCCTGAGAACATGTAATGCGCTGACTATGAGGTAATTGATTTTTTGTTTCATTCAAAACCATTCCGCTCCGCGTCGGCCGCTCCACGTCGGCCCAAATTTGCCGTAGTGGAACGTGAGAAACAGAAAAACAACAAGACTGAATCATAATATCCTGTAAATCAAACATCCCGAAGCTTCGGGACAGGCTTGTACCAAACCGAACGTTTTCCTGATGAATAATGCGGACTAAGAAGTGATAGGTTGTGAATTGTCTATCCCATCGAAATTATTCACCGGTTAAACTTACATATCTACCCATATGTCACATCTTATCTATTCTGCGAAAACATAAATTCCTCCAAACTGTTTTGTTAATAATATTTACTATTACTGCCTTGTAAATAATGAAAAATATTACAGTAATTGGTGCAGGTACTATGGGTAATGGTATCGCACATGTATTTGCTCAAAAAGGCTATAAAGTCTCTTTAGTAGATATTTCCCAAGGTGCACTAGATAAAGCATTAGCTACCATTGGTAAAAATCTCGACCGAATGATTCGTAAAGAGAGAATTACTG
>JBCCXH010000348.1:0-5780 GCA_039192005.1 Bacteroidota bacterium | reverse complement strand
GTTGGACGTTCTCCACCTTTCCTTCATACCACCATGGAAGCGCTTCATACAGGAAAAACAGACACTGCACATCAAAGTGATGACCAGCCACCTGTCGGAGTTTTTAAGTTCCATGCAGCGCTCAGGTAAAGAAAAAGAGATCCTTGGTAAGTGGGTGGAGTTGCTTTCATTCAGGGAGTTTAATCAGGTGATTACGCAACTGGCTCCAAACATTGCCTCCTTTGTGGTCATGTTCCTGCGGGCAGTGGAGGGGGCTGCTGAAAAGGAATTTCCGTTGTTTGCTCATCCGGAGCGGACCAAAGTATTCTTTTTCTCTCTCTTTACTTATGTGAAGGGAAGGTCCACCTCTTTTAGTGCAACGGAATTTGTCGGGTTTGCGCTTCACCAACTGGCGGACTCGGTCAACCTTAGCTATGAAAAGGTAGCAGTAGCGATTACCGGGAGTGCCAGGAGCCTGTTAGAAAAAGGGGAAACCAAATTTTCGATCCTGACGGAGGTACTGAAAGAATGGAAATCCATGGAAGGAACCATTGACTCGTTAGATGAATGGATCGCGACACAACACAGCGATGCGACGGTTTCACTGAACGTGAGTTACCAACAAACCGGATTTGAAGAAGTGCTTCAACACTACCTCATGTATGGGTCGTTGCCCGTAGGTAGTGAAATAGCCGGTTACGATCAACTTTTGGAAGCATTCAACAGCTACAGCATGGCACACCCGGAGCGGATGAGGAAGTTACTTCAGCGGTTTCTTACTTCTTCTTTGGCTACTCGTAAGCTGGTCAATCATGGGCTGGATTTAGTTACCAGGATATCGGCCTTCCTTTTAAAAATAAAAGTAGAAGAGTTGGCTTCCTGGGTGCGGGCATTACCAAAGATGATGGAGCAGCTCCTTCCTCAATCGCTATCAAAAACCACGTTTGAATACCTGGCAGTAGAGGCTATGTGGAAATATGTGGCCGCCACCTATACGTCTTCACTAGACCTCTTTGAATTAACCAATCGATACTTTCGAGGATTGGCCAGCAGCATTCCAGGGTTTCAAAGGTTGATGGCAGAAGCATTGCGTAACTATGACATTCCGGCGCATACACCAGTAGCTGTAAAAAAGGCGCTTGAAAACGTGGGGTCATCGAAGGAAGACCAGCCACCTGTACCGCCCGCTTTCAGAAGGTCGGAATCAGAGATGCTTAGTGGCCACGTTCAGGTAGGGAACTCCGGACTTGTGCTGGTAGCTAACTTTCTGACCAGGTACTTTGACATGCTTAAAATGGTAGAGGCCCGTCAGTTCAAAACCCCCGAGGTCGCAGCACGTGCGGTATTGCTTACACACTATTTGGTTACCGGCGTGGAGGAAGCTCCCGAACAGGAACTCGTACTCAATAAGGTGATTTGCGGAGTGCCCGTTCAAGAACCTGTCTCCTTTTCACTTTCGCTTTCTGACAACGAAAAAGAAATTTCGGAAAGCTTACTGAAAGGGGTTCTCCAAAACTGGAGCAGGATGAGTCATATATCAGTAGAAGCATTGCGTGAGGGGTTTCTGGTGAGGCCAGGTCAATTAATGGAAAACGAGGCCCAATGGATGCTTGAGGTCGAGAGTAGCGCAATTGACCTGTTGCTGGATACGCTTCCTTGGAGCTTTAAAACAATCAAACTACCTTGGATGGAGAAAAATCTAAACGTCAAATGGGGCAAATAGGGCTGCAGCCTTCCGCAGGAAATGATGAACTCGTTCCCTCCAGCACACATGCGATCACCAAAGACCTGGATTGGTTACGAACCATTTTCCAATTTAGGATTGAAACGTATCTAAAGGGAGAAGACAAATCGTTGGATGAGTTGCCGGCTCCATCCCTGAAAGGAGGTTCCTTCTACGAGCAGTTGCTTACTGAAAATGAATTGAACCTGTCCGAACGGGTGACGCTCCTGATGGCACTGGCCGTACACTTTTCCCCATCGATTTATGACGTATTCTTTATTAAAGATGCTCACTTAGAAAAAGGATTTACCGCTTTTGGAGGCATCACTAAAAATACTCAAAATGGATTCATCCCCACAGGGGAAACGGTTTTCTTCGTTTTGTATGGAAAGAACCTGAACGATCGGTTCAAGTTTCTCGACTTGTTTTCCAATCAGCACTTTTTTTATAAAAAGAATGTGCTTAGCCTCACAGAGGTAGAAGAAGGAGATTCGCTGTTTAACGGGTGTTTATCCATCAGTAAGGAATACCTCAGCCTCCTGGCGCAAGGTAAGTCTTATCGTCCTCAGTATACCTCTTCTTTTCCGGCGAAAAGACTCACAACGGACCTTTTCTGGGAGGATGCAGTGTACGACGATCACACGCTGGAAGCCTTGGAGGAGGTCAAAGTCTGGATACGTAACAGTGACCGAATTATGAGGGAGGCCCACTGGAGGCGTTTTCTTAAAAAAGGGTACCGAGTTCTGTTTTATGGGCCTCCCGGTACCGGTAAGACGATGACGGCAGCCTTATTGGGCCAGGAATGTAAAATGGATGTCTACCAGATCGATCTGTCTGCGGTGGTCAGTAAGTACATCGGAGAGACGGAGAAAAACCTGGCCCGGGTATTTGATATGGCGGAGAATAAAAGGTGGATGCTCTTCTTTGATGAAGCAGATGCTTTGTTTGGCAGCCGTACCAACGTACAAAGCAGTAACGATCAATACATGAACCAACAAATTGGCTACCTGCTACAACGTATCGAAGACTACAATGGAGTCGTTATTTTGGCTACCAACTTTAAGGATAACATCGATTCGGCATTTCTAAGAAGGTTTCAATCCACGATCTACTTTCCTAAGCCCGCATTGGAACAAAGGCGGTTGCTCTGGGAAAAGTACTTTGCCTCCGGCTTTAATCTGGAGAAGGTGAGCCTGGAAGATCTGGCCAGAGACCACGAGATTACGGGGGGAAGCATCATCAATGTCTTACGATACTGCATTATCCAGTCAATTAAACAAAACTCTGATTTGCTGAACATGGATGATGTTTTGTATGGCATCAATAAGGAATACAGCAAAGACGGGTTGAGCGTGTAACAATGAGTTGATCGAGCGAATAGGCTCAATGAATAATGGTACCCATTTCAGGTTAAAAGTATTAAATGAGCAAACCCGGAAAATATTTGTCAGTTACTTCAATGGTTTTTGCCATCCTCCTTCTCCTGTTTAAACTGCAATTTGATATGAACGTATACCATGCGATGATGGACGTACGATCCACTACAGGTGTTGCTCCCGTCATGCTTTCAGGAGTAACCAGCGGCATGATGGTGTACCTGGTTCCCGCTTTTGCTTCATTGCTGGTGAGCATCATCGGTTTCAGGAGAAAAAATGCCTATCATAAAATCTCCCTTGCTTTCAATACATTAACAAGTATTTACACGACCATCCCCGTTGGAATGTGGATTGGAATGGTTGGCTAGTGTGAAGAATCTTAAATTGGATGACTGATTTTTGCAGCTATTTTTCTTTATACGCGACAAAATTTCAGGTCATAGCAGCGTTACGGCCTTAAATGTTAACAAAGTAGAAAGGGAAAAGAGTGGTGAAAATCGTGAATGAATTTAGGGGTTGGACCTGCTACAGGTCTTCACACTGGCAGCCTAACGACAAAAGCAGCATAAGTAAAAACGAACCACTCGCTGAATGGCCCGTTTTTTCGCTCTTCGGTTGTTATAAAATTGACCGTTGGTTGTTTCGCGTTATTCGATTACCACTTTATGGAATGTTCGCGTCCGGTCATGTCTTACTTCCATGAAGTAAAGGCCCTTGTCGAGCTTAGATACATCAATGATTTTATTTGGCTGGTCAAGCATACCTTTCAACAGTGTCTGGCCAGAGAGGCTGATCAGCCTAAAAGAGGTATTAGGCATCAACTCTTTGAAAGAAACACAAAGCGTATGAGTTGCCGGGTTAGGGAATAGCCTGACCACCGCGGCGCGCTCACCAGACTCCGAGACTGTTTCTTCCGGGTCTGTGGTACGAGTAGCTCGTGCACTTGTCTGGTCCCTGCAGATAAATTCAAACCTCCCAAAAGGTTCCTCTGTGCCGAATACTGAAGGGGTGAGTTGAAAGCTGCTTATTGGAAGTAATGGGGTGATGGAGGCAAACGGGTAGGTTGGGACGTCGATGTCGACCACCTGGCTCTCCTCTTCGCAACAGCTACTCCCGTCGGGGTTGGTCCGTATGATGTGCCCCTCTCTGGAGCCTTGCCAAACGTCATGGTCTCCGGCCAGTACGAGGCCATTGGCTGTTTTAATGGCCTTACGCAACAAGCCATCTCCATAAATTAGTCGATTTAACAACTGGCCCTGACCATCAAAATGAGAAACAAATATTTTGGCATAAGCAGTACCCTGCGTTCCTGTGACAATGAGCCCCCCACCATTCGTCGGGACGATGCTCGTCGTCCGGATTCTTTCGCTCGGGTGTGTAAATTCTTTCACATTTAACAGGTCTCCCTGAGTATTGTCCAAAAGCATCAGGGTGGCCCGGTCATACCCAAGGGAAGTAGTGACCGCCAGCCTGTTCGTATTGAGCGCTTCGATTTTAGAGCCGCTGGTGGTCTGTGGGCCATTTATTTGTGTAATCCAGTTAAACCCAGAAATATCTCCTCTTAAACTAAAAACCGTGCATGATCCCGTACCGGAAATAGACCGGGTCACGCCTACAAAGTTTCCGTTCAGTTCGATGACGTCCATCAGGATCGAATAATGCCCTAATTGCAGCGCTTGTACGTAGTCGAGATCGGGATACAAGAGCATCGCAAAAAGGTAACTTCCTTTGGTGCCAAAAACCAGCACGTTCCCATTAGGTCGTAGCAGTAATTTAGTGGCCTGTAGTTGCGTATCTGTATAATATCGAGTATGTAGCAGGTTTCCTGCCGAATCCACTCGGGCAATCGAAAAGCCTTGCCTGTTCGGATCGCTGACCTCCCAGAAGTTTGAAACAAATATCAGGTCTTTATTAGGAGCTTCAATAATTGCCTGGGCATACTCACGCGTGGCAATGGAGGCAGGCATTAAGTCATACCTTCTGAGCCAGACGGAGTCTCCCTGCGCATCAATTTTCCCGACGATGGTTTTCATGTTGGTGTCAAAATGATAGCCATTTTGCATGATGAAAGCTAGTTCATCGTCTTCCGTCTCAATGATGTCTGCGATATGATCATAGTCACTTTCTCCATTATCGGCAATTGCTTTTAAGCAGAAAGACTGTGCATTTGATGGTTGATAATTGAATAATGCGACGCTGCATAACGCAACGACGACAAAGCGAAATTTTGAAGGCATGTTAGTAAGCTTTTTGGTTTGAATTAGTTATATACGATTAACTACATAACCGTTAAATAGAATAAGTGTTTATTGCTAAAATCAATTTTCTTATTTGGATCTGAAGTCGGGTACTCAGGTTTTGATCTGAGCGGTAACGATCAAAAATCCCGTAGGATAAAATGGGTCAGTGATCGGTTGATGTCGTTACCATGCGTCTTGTTTTAGCTTGGGATTTTTATGTCACCTGAAGCTGAGCCAACGCTTTTCATCAGTTTCGGGACGCGTAGTTCGGGACGCGTAGTCCGAGACGCGCAGTCCGGGACGCGCAGTCCTACATTGCCGGAACTTTCACAACAGGAGTCATATCAACTTATCAACGCCGGATTAAAGAATGGGAAAGTACGCAGATCGTCTATTTAGGAGCTACCATAAAAAAAGGATTGCTCACAGCTATGAATTAATGACAGTGAATTTTATCCAGTT
>JBCCXH010000347.1:0-5782 GCA_039192005.1 Bacteroidota bacterium | reverse complement strand
CCCACCATACAGGCTTAGTTGTGAAATAAGCAGCTGAATAAGCCTTGGCCAAAAATAAAAAAGCAGACACCATGCAAGCACATAGACCACTTGCGGTCGTTCCAGCTAGGTCCAGTCTGGATATCTTTTTTGGTTGAATCACGAATTAGGGTAATACGTTGCATCAAAGTTGCAACAACAAAATGAAATCACACAAAAGTGAAAATCGATGAATGATTGCCGGGTGATAACGCCAATATCCTTTATTAAACAAAAACAGATCCGTAAGTCAAAGAATGACCCCAACAAGTGGGTAGAAAATAGGGCTAACCTGATCCTGTTTTACTGTAGGGGATACATTGGCGAAAAAAGCCGACTTGATAGTGTTCAAGTCGGCTTTTTATTAGGTATAGATTAGCACTTTATGCACGCATTCCCTCCTTAATCCGGAGGTGTGTCCAACTAATGCTTAATTTCCATATCCGGGATTTTGATTGAAATTTGGATTGTTTTGGATCTCATTCTGAGGAATGGGCAATTGAAATAGCGCACTGCCTGCCGGTACAAACTGTACTTGGGGTACGGTGCCTGTGCCGTCTGCCTGGTCACCAAAACCGGATCGGCTGATGTCCATTCGCCACCTTTTCAAATCAAAAAACCGATGATATTCAGCAAAAAACTCCAGCCTTCTTTCAAAACGTATGGCCGCTTCCAATGCCGCACCGGTCTCACCCCCCGTAAAGGTGGTATACCGTGCATTTCTCAATACATCCAGCGTAGCCAGAGCCTCCGGTTCCCGACCTAGTTCGAACTGTGCCTCTGCCCGGTTGAGCAGTACTTCGGCCACCCGTATCACAGGCATATCCGTTTGTCCGTTGACCTGACCTTCCTCTCCAATCCATTTATTGATGGCATTGTGTTCGATTCCATCATTAGATCCGGTAAAAACAAACACCGTACGCCGTATGTCTTCTGTGGAGATGGACTGGAAGAGTTCAAAGTCCATGCCGTATTCAGAAATCGTATTGGAAGCAGAGCTTTGACTCCAAACCACTCCGGCGGACAGGTTGTCAAACGCCTGATTAATTGCGAGTTTCATCAATATCCCGGAATTGGAGACATCCCGATAAACATCCAATAAGTCAGACGCGGCAGCTACCGAACTCGTCACTAACAGCGAGGCATCGATGGCGTCCTGATACCTGCCCATGTAGAGATAAATCCGAGACAACAACCCGTTGATTGCCTCTTCGGTAAAGTTGTTTTCTACAGACGTATTGCTTGCATCAAGAAGCGTTGTAGCAGTTTCCAGGTCCTGCAGGATGTCTGCATATACCTCTTGTACCAGATCTCTGGAGGGCTGTGCAAACGGGTTTCCGGTATCGCCATCTTCTACCTTGATATAAGGCACCCCGTCGGTGAGGTTGGCATCGTCGCTTTGCGTGGGTATTTGGGCGTAGACACGTGACAAATCAAAATGAGCAAGTGCCCGTATGGCCAGCGCCTGTCCGAAAATCTCATCGCGTCGGTTGCCTTCCGGCAGTTTTTCGATACTTTCCATGATCCGATTGGAAATATTGACTGCTTCATACGCCTCGTCAATTAATCCGAGGTCATTGTTGGATGTATACCTCAAATCCCAATACACATCATTGGACTGCCTACCCGTTTGCACCTGGATCACGTTATCCGTAAGAATGTCTCCGGCAACCATGAGTTCACTTGCATAATAGTTCTGGAGTTGCTGAAAGGCACCGCCCAGGGCAGCATCAAAATCAGCAGGTGTTTCGAAAAAGTCCTTGATGTCCAGACGATCTTCCGGCACTACTTCATTGATGTCGTCAGCACATCCACTCAATAAAATGACTAAAATGATTGATTGTATAATAAATTTCATCGTGTATTCTTTTAGAGTCTTACTTCAATTCCTGCCCGGTAGGATCGGGTGTTGGGGTATCCGTAGAAAACAAATTCTCCCGTTACAAAACTTCTACTCGTTCGAGCGATCGATTCGCTCGACCCAACCCCAACCTCGGGGTCTCCTTTAAAGTGTGGACGATAGGTCAGTAAGTTCTGACCTTGTACATAGACCCTTACAAAATCTAACCCAATACGCTCGAGTATCGCCTTGGGAAGATTATAACCTAAGCTCAGGTTTCTCAATCTGATGTAGTCTCCTTTCTGAAGCCAACGGTCGGACGTGTTGTTGGCATCTGCAGCCAATGCCGGGTTAGGTAAGACATTCACATCTCCTGGTTGCCTCCAATAGTTAAGAGCATCCAGACGTTGATTCCTGTTCACATTTATCCCGTCTGTGAGAAGCGCTCTTTCTACGTTATTGAAGATGTAATTTCCCCCCTGAAAGGTGATGTCACCACGTAGATCAAACCCTTTCCATGAAACCGACACGAAAGCTCCACCCTGATAGTCTGGCTGAGGCGTTTTGCCTTCCAGCGCCACTTCATCCTCACCGTTGTATATTTCCGTTAGCTCTCCTTCAGCAGTCAGCCATTGAGGCGCCCCCGTTTCCGGGTTTACACCTGCATACCTGTTGAGAAAAAACGTATTAATCTCCATCCCTTCCCTTAGTAAGGTGAATGAGCGAAAGATGTCTGCGTTATTGGCCAACTTCCGGACTTTGGTATCGATGAATGCGATGTTGCCGCCCAATGTAACCGATACGTTTCGATTAGCGACGACATCTGCTGAGATATCCAGCTCTATTCCCGACGTTTCGATCTCCCCGATGTTCGTATCGATGACATTGTTTTCATCTCCTACCGTCTGACTGATGGATTGTTCGCCAAGAAGTTGGTCCGATACCCGGTGAAAGTAGTCCGTTGCGAAACGTAAGCGGCTATCCAGCGCAGTTGCTTCCAGACCAACATCTACCAACTGCTGTTGTTCCCATTGGATGTCCTCGTCTGCTTCACCAAGTGGGATCACGGTTGAGGAACCGTTTCTGCGCTGGAAAGAAACAGAAGCAATCCGTACAAAATCAGGGATGGACTCGTTGCCATTGATTCCGTAAGACGCTCTTAACTTTAACGAGTTCAATGCATCAAACTTGAAAAACGACTCGTTATGAACGTTCCAGGCCACACTTCCGGACCAGAATATCCCCCACCGGTTTGCTTCTCCAAATCGGGAAGATCCATCTCTACGTAATGAAATGGATGCAATGTAGCGGTCATCGTAGACGTAATTGGTAAATGCGCCGTAACTGGCCAGTATGCGCTCTGAAGCATCGCTTCCTACCGCCGTTGGGAGCGAGGAGATGTCCTGAACGGAGATGCGGTCTGTTACAAAGCCCGCAGAAGTCAGTGTGTAGTCAGTAAATCGTCTCCTGTTAAACTCATAGAGCAGATCCGCAGACAGGTTGTGTACTTCATTAAACACCTTGGAGTAGCCAAGTACATTTGTAGCCACTACCTGGTAAACGTTGTTCCCATTGTCATTTTTGGACCCGGGATTATTCGCATCCCCTACAATCTGATCCAGCCTTGATCCCGGTTTGGTAAAGCGCTGTCGTTGATAGCGGTCATTAGAGATCCCAACAGTCAGTCGGTAATTGACATTTTTTATTGGGGTAGCCTCCAGGTAACCACTCGCGACAGAAACAAGGTGGGTTATCGTTTCGGTGTTATTGACGAGTGCTTCTGCAATATTGAACCCACTGGTAATGCCTTCACCGAAATTATACTGAGGATCTCCATTTTCATCCGGGATGATTTCACCATTATCATCGGTAAGGAATTGAGTCGTCCACGGTTTGTAGTGATACATATTGAAAAAAGGATTCTGAATATTCGCCCGGTCACGCGGCAAATCAGAAATGGAATGCGCAACCGATATGTTTACTCCCGTCTTCAGCCAGTCATTGACCTGAAAGGAGGCATTTAGTCGCGAGGAGATACGCTCAAAACCACGTAAAGACTCGATGATGCCTTCGTTATAGTCTCGGGCGATGGAGAAATAATACGTATTCTCTTTTGTTCCCCCATTGACCGATAAGCTCATATTAGAGATTTGGCCTTTCATCAGCAGTTCGTCTTCCCAGTCCGTCTCCCGATTTAGAAATGGGCCCCACTCCGCCGGTTCGAGCCTGCCTCCGGGTTGGGACGCTGCTGCATTCAGCCCAAGAGCGGCCAGTTCAGATTCATATTGCAGGCTCTGCCCTGCATTCATCAGCTGAAAATTGTCATCAATCCGCTCAGATAAACCAATGGATGATCTGAGTGTAACCTGTGCTTCGCCAGTCTCACCGGACTTAGTCGTAATGACAATGACTCCCGCACCTGCACGCGACCCATACCGTGCCGAAGTGGCCGCATCCTTCAACACCGAGATGCTTTCAATATCTGCCGGATTGATATTGTTCACATTCGTTGCGTCAATAGGGACACCATCTACCACATAAAGCGGGTCAATACTGCCGGAAATCGTCGAAATACCCCTGACGGTAACCAGAGCCGTCTGCCCTGGTCGTCCGTTTGCCCCAACAATCGATACGCCTGACGCCTTTCCCTGAAGTATGTTGTCAATACTTGTAGAAGAATTGAACTGTTCTATTTCAGAATGATCGACTACAGACACCGCAGAGGCCAACTCATCCCGGGCTCTGGACCCGTAGCCTAATACCACCACTTCTGAAAGCTCCGTTACCCCTCCCATGGTCAGGTCGATGACGGACTGGCCATTGATGGGGATCTCCTGTGTTTCAAATCCGATAAATGATGCAACGAGTGTGTCGCCTTTTGCTACTACTAATTCATAGTTTCCTTCTGAATCAGTAATCGTACCCTTGGTTGTCCCTTTTACAATGATGTTTACACCGGGGACTGATTCTTTAAAATCATCGGTGATTGTACCTGATACCTTCTGCTGCGCTATTCCTTTTGATAAAAGGGCAAATAGCAACAGAAGACTCAATGTATAAGTCCTCTTCATATTAATTGGTTATAATGGTTAATAATTAATTATGGAAGACGAAAAATAAGAAAACATCAAGTTATATAGTTTATAACTGTATAAGTTTTTTGTAAAAAAGACTACGTGATTTATTTTGAAAATTCCAGTATTATGTTTATAAGCAACGTTTTTTTGCGACTGGCGGTGAGAGTGAGCAGGGATAGGTGTTCATGGATTTTGACATAAATGAAGAGGCCGCAGGACATAAAAAAGGCTTAACTGCTGACACCTAATCTTGGTGGACAAGGCGATTTCCGCTACGGTGAGTTTTTTTATAACATCTGGATACATGAGTCGATTTGTATCAAAGAAGTCCCGAATGGATCCATCAACTTAGGTGCGACCGGCTTAGGTGTGACCTGATTTAGCTTGACAAGATGCTAATTCGATTCCAACCAGGTAAGAAACTCCCTGGATTTAGCTTTACTTACAAATAGCTTTTCTTTAAATACAAATGTTGGATGTGCAATTAATTTTCTGTCAAAGTGATAGGATACCCGGTCTACGCATTGACGATTTATGATAAATTGTCTGTTCAACCGGTAGAAATTGCTTCCTAGAATGGCAGCCAATTGTTCAATGTTTTGATTTACATGATAGTGCTTTCCATTGAGAGATTGAAGGTAAACTTTGCCATCCTCCAGTCCAACCAGTGCGATGTTATTACTTGAAATTGGGATAATTTCTTCACCCTGATACACCAGTATGGTCGTGTGTAATTCCTTCTTTTCTCTTATAAGTGATTTTATCAAATCATAATCAATGAGTCGATTTTGTTCGTTTTTTTTGTGTTGGTAGTATTTATAAAAAGCGGATAATTTGTACTACGTAT
>JBCCXH010000346.1:0-5790 GCA_039192005.1 Bacteroidota bacterium | reverse complement strand
CGGAAATTGATGCAACTTTAGCAGATGTATCCATCACCATTAATCCAGACGGTATCGCTGACGTTTTTCAAACATCAGATTATGGAGATGGGCCGGGTGGATTGGATCATGAAGGTTTTTTAACGAATGAAAACTACATAGCCGGTCAGTATGAATTTGTGGTGGCGACCAATGCCGTAGGGTCAGGAGGAGGCACATTGACGATAAAAGAAGGGCTTACAAATTCCTACATAGCGAATGAAACACCCACATCCACTATCGGCCGGAGAACCTTTCAGGTAATCAAAGTGGGTAATTACCGAAACTTGACGGTAGATGCAGGCGGAGAAATTACTACCGTACCCTGGAACGGGTCAACAGGAGGCATCATTAGTCTGGACGTGTTAGGAACACTGAACCTGAATGGCAGGATCGATGCCAATTTTGCAGGGTTTCGAGGAGGACATTTGGATCTGGCCGGAGGTGTTGACATTACGGACCTGGACAACGGAGTCAGAGGTGAAGGTATTGCCGGTACGCCGCTAAAAGTTTACGGCTTTAACGATGATTTTACCACAACAGATGGAGAAACTTTGCTGAATCAGGGGTATCCCGGTGCAACTCAGGATATAGATGTTGATTTCGACTTCAACGGTACATTATTTCCTAATACGAATATCGTTTGGACACCAGATCGAGGGCTGGGCGCTCCCGGGAACGCCGGTGGTGCGGGCGTAGTCAATAATGGAGGTGGCGGAGGAAGTAATGGAAGTAGCGGAGGAAACGGTGCCAATGAAGGAGCAATCAGCTCGGGAGGAGGGGCACCCATCGCGATTGAAAACGGAAGTCGTCTCACGCTTGGAGGTGGAGGCGGTTCGGGTGGTCAGCTGGAAAACAATGATGGATTTCCTGAAACGGTAAACAGTGGACGTCCGGGAGGTGGAGCAATCCTGATCCGGGCAGATACCCTGGAAAGTACCGGATCGACAGGGTTAATTACAGCAAATGGAAATAGCGGAGACACTTTTACAGCCGTCAATCAGGTAGCGGATGAAAATGGCTCCGGTGGTGGTGGAGGCGGTGGCGGTACCGTGATACTGCTAACAAGTTCAGAAGACCTATCATCTCTATCAGTTGATGCAAGAGGAGGAGATGGGGCAGGATTGAACGGCGTACAGGTTTTTGGTGCTCCTGATGGAGGTGGGGGTGGAGGCTCTGGTGGTAACGTAATGCTGGTAAGAAGAGGCGGAGATTTTTCGGCAATCCCGACCATTGATGTGGCAGGTGGTGATCGAGGCGATACTCAGGGGACGCCAGATGTGAACTCAACCGGAGGGGACGGAGCGGTCTCTCTTTTAACGACTCCGCCAGCATCGAATTTAGACTGCCCGTTGATTACGTTATCGGCCCCGGCTCCGGGAGGGGTAACCGGCTCCATTCTTTGGTTAGAACCCAATACAGACGTGACTTTCAATGGAACACAGCAAATAACTGCCTGGAATGATTTAAGCTCCAGTAACTTTAATTTAACGAATACAGGAGTTTCGGGACTTTCCGGAACGCGTCCGGATTACATCTTAGGATCATTTACAGACGTAGCATCCAGTTCCAATCCAGATTTCAACTTCAATCCTGCCATCTCTTTTAATGAAGGCGCGGATGATTCGGACTACCTGGCATTTGAAAACTTCACCAACATCAGTACAGGTGAAATAACCACCTACGCCGTAGTAAACTTTCCTTCCACCGGCCCAAGTGATCAGACCATCTTTTCGTACTTATCCAATGACAGTCGAACCGATGAGTTGGATTTGGGAATCAGCAATGATGGAGGGCCCAATGGAATTCGCCATAGGCTGTTGGATAATTCAGTAGACCGGACAGGGAACATAAGAGATGGAGTGACACGAATCATTGCCACAGATTATGATAACTCCAATGCCAATATTTACATCAACAACGAAACACCAACGAGCGTTGCGTTAAGCGCGGGAACGCTTGGTACGAGCGGTACGTTCGTTATCGGGCAGGATCTGGATGCCTTTGCTACCCCTTCTTTGGATGCAAATAGAGCGCTTCAAGGACAAATCGGAGACGTTATTTATTTCAGTCGGGTTTTATCTGCTACCGAACACCAACGGGTAAGTTCCTACCTATCCATTAAGTACGGGATTACCATGGATCAGTCCACCAATCAGGATTACCTGAATTCAATTGGGGAGGCGGTATATCCTATTGCATCAGAGGCTGCCAGCTACTCCAATTATGACCACGACATTGCCGGCATTGGGAGAGATGACGGAACGCAATTGCTGCAGTTAAGATCAAAAAGTATCAATGCCGATGCGATCATGACCGGAAGTTTAACAGCCGGGTTCAGCACAGATAGGCAATACGTTGTTTGGGGAAATAACGATGGTGGTACTGTTTTTAACACAACAGAAATTAGTGCGGGTATATTGAATCGTATCCAGCGAGAGTGGAGAGTGGCCGTTACTAACTCAGTAAACTCGATTGACCTGGATTTTGACCTTAGCGGAACCACCAATGCACCATCTACGACGGACAATGTCGCATTAATCATTGACAACGACGGAGACTTTAGTAATGGGTTTCTACGAACAATAGTCGCCACCTCCTGGGATGGTGCGACGGCTGGTTTCCAAAGCATCAACATCAACGATGATGAAGTATTGACCATTGCTTCTGTTCCTGACTCACCCGGAGGGGTAGCTGGTAACATACTTTGGTTTAGAGCTGACGGTGGTGTGACAACTACTGGCAATTTCGTGACTAATTGGGAAGATCAAAGTTCAAGTGGGTTAAATGCAACAGCAACCGGAGGTAACAGGCCAACGCTTCAGGCAGATGACGCAAACTTTAATCCATCCATTTCTTTTGTTGGAGGAGACGTTATGAATGCGGGGAATAATTTGAACCTGAATCCTGGTGTGGATGAGTGGACGTTTCTTTCCACCTTTAATGTTAACGTGGGGAATAATGGAACCATACTTTCGCGAGCCATAGGAGGCGAGGCATCAAGGCAATATCAATACTTTGTTTCAGGTGATGAATTCAGACAAATAATAGGTGGGACAATCAATGATGATGGAACAACACTTGCTACCGGAGGTTGGACCCTTGGAAGCGCTACATTGAGTACATCTGTTTTAAACTCTTACGTAGATGGGACACTGGACGATCCTGGTGTTCCGGGAACGGCACCTAACCAAAATACAAATTTGAGGATCGGGGCCAGAGGGGCTAGTGCTGGAGCTACGTTTCCATTAACGGGTGAAATAGGAGAGATTATTATGTTTAATTCCAACCTTACCGATGTGGAACGAAACCGTGCAGAATCATACCTTGCCATCAAATACGGGATCACGCTCAACGAAGGAGCAACCGATTACGTGGCTTCAGATGGAGATTTTATTTACGAAACTGTCGTATTTCCTAACGACTACAATAACGACATTGCCGGCATTGGAAGAGACGACATTAGCGCGCTGGATCAGAGAATTTCCCAAAGTGTCAATACAGACGCAGTAGTGACGATGTCGCTTACAGACAATGGCGGAAGCTTCGCAAGCCCCAATGCCTTTACTGCCAACCTTTCCTTTCTTGCCTGGGGAAATGACAACGACGACGATGGCACCATAGAAGACGTAAATACAGACATTCCATCCAATGTGTTGTTTCGCCTGGACAGGGAGTGGAGGGTTCAGGAAAAAGGGACAGTAGGAACGGTGACGTTGGCCATTGACCTGAGTGGCGTAGATCCAAACGGAGGAGAAACAAATTTTACAGGAAGGAGCGCATCCAGTTTCCTTTTATTGATCGATGATGGAGGCGATTTCACCAACGGGATCACCCGGAGCTTCGATCCTGTCTCATACGATGCCGTCGATGAAGTGGTTACGTTCGAGGTGGACTTTGAAGACGGCGATATCTTCACCCTGGCTACCTCTCTAGTTACCGCGGCTCCCGGCGGTGTGCTATCCAACCTGGATTCCTGGTTAAGAGCAGACCAAGGGACATCGACTACAACGAATAATACAGTTTTGATGACTTGGTCTGATCAAGGGATTGAAGGAAACGACGCAACCTCTGATGGAAATCCTCCACTGTATAGAGACAATGAAACCGATAACATCAATGGATATCCGGTAGTCGTATTTGATGGCATCAACGATCGGTTGGCCATCGACCTGTCCGCAATCATTGGTAGTGATTACGCTTTATTCTCAGTTGGAGAACGAGCCACTGACGATGACACGCAATACGTATTGGGTTTTGATCGAGGCAGTAGTGTCACAAACGAATCCTTGCATTTTGGGTACAGAAATAATACGACGGCAACGCTCGCGCAGTTCGGCAATGACCTGGATCTTGGTGTTGATGCGTTTGATGCACCTGAAACCGCACCTTTCATCATTTATGGTGAATACTTTGGGTCAGGACACATCATGCAAGAAAACAGAAACTCCTTATTAAGGTCGGTCACCAATTCCAACTCTGATGCGCTCACTGGTTCCAATGACGGCTTTGTCGGATATTTTGAACCCTATTTTTATAACGGGAAGATTGCAGAAACCATCGTATACACCTCCGAGTTGACACCGGAAGAAGAAAATAAGGTGTATTCCTATCTCGCAGCCAAATACGGAATCACCATGAACGGAGGAGATTATGACTACACCAGTTCCGCCGGTTCGGTTTACTACCCGGGAAGTTCCGACGCCAGTTTTGCGTCATTTAGAAACGACATTTCGGTCATTGGAAGAGATGATAACTCCGGTTTTGAACAAGTATCCTCCGGCTCCAGTAATAATAGCTCGGTGTTAAGGATCGTAAAAAGTGCCAATTTCAATGCGGACAATCAATTCTTTGCCTGGGGGCATAATGGAGTGGTGCTTGCTTCTTCTGATGCGAGCGACTTTCCTTCAGGAATAGAAAGCCGGTTAGACCGCGAATGGAAGGTAAAAACAACAAGTAACCCCAATGGCTCGGCAGACTTTACCTTTGACCTGGCTACGTTAGGCGTTGATGAAGCTTCTGATTTACGCATACTGATAGATACAGACGGAGATTTCAGTGACGCGACCATCTTAAACCCTTCGGTTTCGCAAAGTGGGGACAACTACACATTCTCAAATATTGACTTGTCAAATTTTCCTGACGGCAGTTTTTTCACCATTGCCTCAATAGATGGGACAGACTCACCCTTGCCGCTCGATTTTTTATCGTTTACCGGTCAGGAAGAAAACGGGAGGGTTGAACTAAAATGGGAAACCACAAACGAAGTAAACGTCAGTCATTTTGAAATCGAGAGGAGTCATAATGGCGCTGATTTTCTTGTTATCGGGCAAGTAGCAGCGAGTAACAGGTCAGATGCAATCAATTCTTACGACTATTCAGATCAGAATCCTTTACCTATGGTCAATTATTACCGAATTAAGCAAGTGGATTTTGATGGTGCATTTGAATATACCGACATCCTGTTTGTGATCATAGAAGGAGAGGTATTTGAAATATCGATATACCCCAATCCGGTAACAGATGAGTTGAAGATCTCTTCCAATTTGCCCTCATCCGGCAGGTTACGTATCATTGACTCATTCGGTAAAACCATAATGGACTACCCTTCATCAGATGATTTCGATAATAAATTAGACGTGACAGCGCTACCAACAGGTATTTATTACTTTGAATTTAAGTCCGTGCTGGGAGTACGACGAATGAGGTTTATAAAAAATTAGCCATAAAAGATCACGTATCCAGTAAACGACGCCGTTTTCTTCTTCAGCG
>JBCCXH010000345.1:0-5798 GCA_039192005.1 Bacteroidota bacterium | reverse complement strand
TGCAAGGAATCGTCAACGCTATCACTTACAACAGAAGCAACGCTATGGCGGAAAGAATCAATGGTAAACTTCAGGAAATCAAGATGACCGCCAGAGGCTATAGATCCTTTGAAAACTTCAAAAGTGCAATCCTATTTTTCAATGGCCAACTTGATCTATACCCACACAAAAGCTAGTAGAACCCGATTTAAAATCAAACACTCTGATAATCAGGGAGCTACCTTTTCTCAATAAAAGAGTCCCGAATCTTTCGGGTTAAGATGAAGAAAAGGAAAAAGATGCTGGAGTTGAAAGGTAAGGTCGATTGGGATGGAAACCTGGATGAGATGAGGTCGATATGACTGCAAAAACCTTTTGGTCGATACGAGTGTTCGGGTGAACTTCTTTAAGGGGAAAGAGAGTGAAGAGGTGATTAGTGACGACTTACATTTCATCAGTCATTATTCCATAAACAATCATATAATCACCAGTTCTACTCTGTCTTGAATAATTCTGATCGCAAATATCCCAGCGCCCACGGCGTATCTCCATTTCAAGGTTAAGAACCTTTTTATTTACCCTGGTCAGATAGCCCTCTAAATCCTCACGACTAATTTGACTTTCGCAAAACTTGATAAAGTAATCTCGACCTGAATACCTCGCATAAAACTCAGTCATTTGAGTGGCTTGCAGGTTTTTGGTTACAAACCTTTCCTCTTTAATACGAACGGAAACTATCTGCTTTCCTTCGTTAGGTCCGATCTCTGATGTATTTTTTTTAAATGCCGAGCAAGAAGCCAAAAAAAGACTAACGATGATGAATAAATGATGTCCAAATCGTTTTTTAAATCTTTTCATTCTACCAATTTAAATTGTGACTTACTTAAAACCAGCTTTCAATAAATCACTTCCCCCATCTGTCGCAAGTTAAATGTTAATTCGGATCAAAAGATGCCAGGAATTTCGGATTACCTCGATCACGCATGTTTACAGTGCGTCTGTTGTTATTTAAACCCTTTGATCATACCACCGAATGACGAATTGGGCGAGTAGAAAGTTGTACGAAACTCCGGTTCCCTTTCTGCCGGCCCAGCCTGACCGGTCTCTTGAAGATTAGATTCGCATCACTGGTTGCATCTCCTTAAAAATTATAATCAGTTGCATATTATTTAATCTTTTTTGATTGGTATTCTTTTACGAGGATGACGTAATGATATTGCCTGATATAAAACGATTTTTATTTTCATAAAAAATAGCTTTTTACATTATCTGTAATTACCACCTTTTTAGTTTTTTAACTAAATATTTAAAGTTTTTCATACACACTGTTTTTGATTAATAGTTCGCTATTTTGAAGGTTATTTTTTGACCTAACGTAATAAATTGTATGAAAAGAGGATTTTTATTTTACGTGGGCATTTTCTCCTGTCTGTGTGTGTGGGCACAGAAAACGGTGGTTACAGGAACTGTAACGACACCAGATGGAGAACGATTGCCCGGAGTAAATATTTTAGTAAAAGGCACCACTAAAGGGGTGTTAACAGACCTTGATGGTAATTATAAGATCGGCCTGGAAGTAGATGAAGGTGTATTGATTTTTTCATATATCGGATTTGAAAGTCAGGAGGTGGAAGTTGGTAACCAGAGCAAAGTTGATGTTTCCCTTCAGGAGGATTCGAAGCAATTGTCCGAGGTGATCATCGTTGGTTATGGATCTCAAAGTCGAGAATCTTTAACCGGGTCCGTTCAGGTAGTAGACCAACAGAAGATTGATGCGATTCCGACGCCATCTTTTCAGGAGGCGTTGCAGGGGAATTCACCGGGGTTACAAGTAGTAACTACAGACGGAGCACCCGGAGCCGGAATATCCATACGCGTAAGAGGGATCGGGTCCATTTCTGCGGGAAACGAACCCCTCTATGTCATTGACGGGATTCCGGTTAATTCTGAATCTGAAAACATATCCACAACGGATTTTGATAACGGCGGACGGAGTGCGAACCTGCTGGCCTCTATCAACCCAAATGACATCGAAAGCCTGGTGGTTTTAAAAGATGCAGCCTCTACCGCAATTTACGGTTCGAGAGGCGCAAACGGCGTGGTTTTGATCAACACCAAAGGGGGTCTTCAGGGTAAAGCCAAAGTGAATTTCAAGTCGCAGTGGGGGTTTTCCTCTTTTGCATTTAACAATTTGCTGGAGGGCCTTAGTGAGCCGGAATATCGGGCACTATACATCGAAGGAAAGATCAATGCCGGAGACGCAGCAGATGAAACTGCAGCACTGGAGATCTACAACAATGAATTTCCCGATCAGGAGAATAACATATGGCTGGATGAGATGAGCCAGACAGGGGTTACGGAAGAATACGACCTAAGCATATCCGGTGGAAGCAACGGGCTCACTTACTTCACGTCACTAAACTACTATGGGCAAGAGGGTACGATCAAAGAAAACTTTTTCGATCGGTATTCCGGTAGGATAAAGTTAAAAGCAGACGTTGCGAAAGGACTGACCTTTTCCAACAACCTCAGCATTTCCTATTTCGAACAGCGAGGCATTACCGATGGGGCCCGATGGCAGGCACCGATGTACTTAGCCTATCTGATGCCTCCGACCGTTCCAATGTTTGACAATGAAGGAAATTATTATGCGGAGCATACAGGCATCATGGGGGCAAACCATCCCGTAGGTCAGCTCTACGATGACATGAGGCAACGAGACCAGACAAGGGTAATCAATACATTTTCTGCGTCCTATGAGATCATGGAAAACCTCACCTTTAAGTCCAGTTGGAGCGTGGATTTACTAAACATTGACGATTTTATTTATAACAATCCCAGATATGGTGATGGAAGAAATGCTGGTGGGACCGCTCAGGAAGCCACCGTTGACCAGCTAAACTGGCTGGGTACGCAAACACTATCCTATACGAAGTCCATCGGGAGAAAACACCATTTTGATGCAGTCTTAGGGTATGAAGCTCAAAAAGTGTCCATCGATCAGGTGGATGGATATGCGGAAGGATTTGCACATCCAAGTTTAGTTAATTTGTCCTCCGCTGCAAATGCGTCTGTTGTCGCTTTCGATAGTAGAACGGAATATGCCTTTGCATCCGTTTTGGGTAGAGTGATGTACGATTATGGGGGTAAGTACCTGGGTTCATTCTCTGTGAGATCAGATGGTTCTTCCAGGTTTGGTCCCGAAAACAGGTGGGGAACCTTTTGGTCAGTAGGAGCCGGTTGGGTAGTAAGCGAGGAAAGCTTTATGAGTTCCAATGACCTGATCAACTTTATGAAAGTAAGGAGTAGTTACGGAGTAGCCGGAAATGCAGCAATCGGTAACTCAACAATCGGTAATTATGCCTGGTCCACTTCCTACGCTTTTGATGCCGATTACGATGGAAGCCCAGGTGGGTACTTGTCAAACGTGGGAGATGAATCCCTGACTTGGGAGTCACAGGAAAACTTCAACATTGGAGTGGATTATTCCTTGCTTGGTGATCGACTGAGTGGTTCGATTGAATATTTCGAGCGAATTTCTTCTGACCTGATTCTGGAAGATCCCAGGTCTCCAACATCTGGTGTCGAAGACATCATCACAAATGTGGGTGACATGGAAAACAGAGGGATTGAGATTTCGCTAAGTGGAGACGTCATTCGAACCCCAAATTTTCAATTGACGATCGGAGGTAACATTTCCTTCATCAAAAATGAGATCACCCGTCTTGAAACCCCGATCCCGGAGGGAACCAAAAGAAGAGAAGAAGGCCGTGATTTTCAGGAATATTATTTATACGGTTGGGCAGGGGTAGATCCGGCAAATGGTGACCCGCTATGGTTTACCGATTCAACAAAAACGGAAACTACAAATGACATCAACAATGCGGTGCGGTTTTATGATGGAAAGTCGGCCACCCCGGATTATTACGGAGGCTTCAATTTAGCTGCAAGGTACAAAGGGTTTACGCTGAGTACCCAGTTCAATTTTCAGGTGGGTAACTATTTGTATGACTCCCCCGGGTTTGTGATCCATGGCGATGGCCGGTTTACACCAAGGAGTACGTCCAGATGGGCCTATGAAAACAGGTGGACCACACCGGGAGAGGCGGCATTGTTTCCCAGGTTTGCATGGGGGAATACTTCCTCTTCAAACGTGCAGAACCAAACCAGGTATTTGTTTGAAGGAGATTTTATAAGAATGAGGACGCTTCGGTTAGCGTATGACGTGCCAGCGGTTGCGTTGGACAGGTTTTCCCTAATAAGTAAACTAAATGTGTACGTCAACTTCAATAACTTCTGGACATGGGTAAAAGATGAAAACCTCCACTTTGATCCTGAACAAACCATCAGTGGTGTCTATAATACCGTGACACCTATTTCGAAAACCGTTACGCTTGGTCTCAATTGTACCTTTTAAACCTGAACTAAAATGAAAAAATACATTCAATACATTGGTTTGACATTAGCTGTCTGTCTGGGATTCTCATGTGGGGATGACTTTCTGGACCTGAGTGACCCGCAAGAGGTAACTTCAGAAGATTTTTTGTTGACCGTAGATGATTTTGAGGCGAACATGACAGGGGGTTATTCCCTTTTGCAACAAGCCGATTGGTATGGAAGGTACATGCTGCTGATCCCGGATGTGATGGGGGTCGATGTAAAGCAAAATGCAAGTGCAAACAGAGGGGCAGCTTGGGCGGAATTTTCCGGAGCGCCGACGACTACGCAAAATGAAAACAGGGAGTTTTGGAAAGAGATATACGAAGGGATCGGCAACATGAACCTGATGATCAATGCGGATTTTACTCCAATAGAATCACGAGAAGCGGAGTTTAATTCCATTATTGGTCAGGCGCATGCCTACCGGGCGTTGGCTTATTTTGACTTAGTCAGGTTATTTGCTCAGCCGTATAATTTCACAGGTGACGCCGGGCACATAGGTGTCCCGGTTATCACAACTTTTGATACAGAGCTATTGCCGGAACGAAATACGGTGGCCCAGGTGTATGATCAAATCGTTGAAGATTTTTTAGTTGCCATTGATATGATACCAGAAGGAACAGGGGGTGCCAACCGGATCACCAGAGAAGCGGCCCAGGCGCTCTTGTCAAGGGTATATCTATATATGGAAGATTACGAGAATGCAGAATCTTTGGCTACGGAAGTGATTGAGAGTGGACGTTATGCATTGGTGGATTCCGGCAATTATGCGAACCAATTTTATCCCGGCGGATCTTCCGAAGCGATTTTTGAAATCGAGTTTAGTTTGGCGGATAACCCAGGCGCTAATCATATCGGAGGTATGTATAAAGCGTCAGGATACGGAGATTACTTACCTTCTCAGGACTTGCTCGACCTTTTAGATCCCTCCGATGTAAGAAGTACCATCTTTGCATTGGATGATGGATTAGACGGAAGTATCTATGGAAGTGCTGACGGGATTGGGAGAAGGGTAAACAAGTACCCAAGTGAAGGTGCTGACAATGCAACGGATAATGTTCCGGTCATCAGGCTTTCCGAAATGTACCTGATACGAGCAGAAGCACGTGTCAAAAAAGCGACTCCTGATGGATCCGGTGCCCAATCGGACATTAATTTCCTGAGACAAAAAAGATGGGCGGCAGCGGCTGATGTGACGGTAACAGGAGCAGATCTTATCACGGAGATACTGGAAGAAAGGAGGAGGGAACTGTGTTTTGAGGGACATGGGGTTTTTGATCTTAACAGAAATAAGCTCAATCTGAGTCGTCAGGACTGTACCGCACCCGATGATGCTTGTTTCAGGACGTATCCTGATGATCGGTTTATTCTGGCCATCC
>JBCCXH010000344.1:0-5815 GCA_039192005.1 Bacteroidota bacterium | reverse complement strand
TGATTGGGATTGATTTCAGTAGAAGGACCACCTGGCCAAGTCAAAAAAACAAAAGTGAAGTCATCAAGTGAGTAAAAAAGTAGACATCTCCAAGATTGATCTGGAAAAGGAAAAAGATAAGATTACTGATCTTCCAGGATTGATTGAATATGCGCACCATGCTGGAAGTGCCATTATCAAGCCGCTGGACAAAGGGAGAATAAAGGGAAATGCGGTGGCTGCCATGCAAGATCAAACCGATCGTCAGTTCCGACAGCTTTATGAACAAATGCAAACCTTAATTGAACAAGCAAAGTATTTGAAGGACAGGGTGGAAGTTTCGGAAAGAATCTACCAGGCAAATGTTCCTTTTGTTCCGGTTATAGGTAAGGAGTACTTTTTATATCGAAAGAAGGACGGCACTGATTTGATCTCTATGGTAGCTCCCGAAGAGTGGGGCGACAACATGCCGTACGAGGCGTTTGAGGCTCAAGTTCGCTTGCTTTCCGATCATACCTGGGAAGTAGTGAAGTCAAATAGCTCAACGTTTGAATATTGATTCTAAAATCATTTTATAACCGACCTTCAATCTTCTTTCTATTTAAATCGTCGCCCTAAGCGAGATAATGAAATTGCGCCCGGGAGCACTGATCCCTGAGGTATATGGACGGTAATGGGTATCCAGAATATTTTCTATGCCGAAGTGGGTCCTGAAATGCGTATTGATCTGATAGCTTGATTTAAAGTTTAATGTATACCATCCTGGTGAGCCATTTGAGGTGTATAGATAAGGCTTTCTGTCTATTTCAGATGATGGAATCTGAGACCGGTTTCTGTTTCCATTAAATTCTACGAAAAATTCGGAACGAAATTTCTTTATTCGGTGAATAAGTGTCGTCCGGCCAAATATAGGCGTGGTGTGTCTGAGCGGCTGGTCGTTTGCAAGGTCCTCACCTTCAACAAAGCTGATGACGTTCTCCAATGCAAAATCTCTGGACAGTTCGGTCCTGATCACCAAGCTTGCCCCATATATTTGAGCATTCCCGGTGTTGATTTTAGCAAAAACACCAAGCGTATCTCCTTCAAATACAATGGATTCATTTCCATTGAGGGCAAAATCTCCCTCTACGATCGCGTCAAAGAGCCAACTGTAGAAAGTGACTACTTTTACTTGTGTCCGATCGTTTTTGAATTCGTACGAGATTTCATTGCTAAGCGATCGCTCTGGCCGAAGTGAGGGGTTGGGGACCACCAGGGAGTTCCCTATATCAAACACTTTCCCTACGTCATCTACATTCGGTGCTCTGAAGCCAGAGGAAAGATTGTAGCTTAACTTATTTTCTTCATCGAGCTTGGCCGCTAGCCCCAGAGACCCATTCAATGAGGCGTTGTTTAAATCGATCCGGCTGGCATTATTTGAGTTGGCAGTGGAATCGTTCGTAACAGCCTCCAGTGTAACGGAGCTGAACCTCAGTCCGGCAGATAAGACCAATTGATTGGTTAAGTTATTTACCGAGGTCGTATAGGCCGCAAAAGTACGGTGAACACTGCCACCATCTGGGTACCTGCTTGACGTCGGTGTGATGCTACCGGTAATTAAGTTTTTTCTTATACCAGTAGAAGAGACATCGTTGTAAAAGAAATCTATCCCGTAGTAAAAATTACTCTTCCCAAGAGCTTTATCAAAATCTAGTGATGCCGTATATAAATCGACCTGTTCTGTGCGGGTTCTCAACCGATCGTCCCCAAAGTCCCGATCGTTTCTGCTTTCTTCAAATTTTTGATAGGCCAGGGTTGCCCGTGCCTGGTCAAAGAGTGGATTTTTGAGGTAGAGGTTCAGCTTTACATTATGCATTTGCCAATCTTGAGGGCCATAATACCATTCAGCAGAAGCAAGTGAATCAGACCCTCCACCTATCGTTTCCGTTAAATTGTCATACCGTGGGATATCTGATGTGGTGCTGTAGTAAAACCCATAACTTAAATCGGCCACCTCTTTCAACCTGAATTTGAATTTGTTGATGGTGTTAAACAGGTTGTATCCGGAGAATTTTTGGAGGTCAACATCCCGATTACTCACCAGTTGATCCTGATCATTGATGCGCTGAACAAAAAAGGTGCGTTCAAACTCGTCTTGATACCTTTTACTTCTATTGGAGCCTGCTTTTAGATCGTCTAACGACGTGTAGGTAGTCGAGTGAAAAAAGGTGAAAACGTCTTTTGCTACAGCTAAATCGACGTGCCCGGTTTTTTCGTTTGCGGCAGTTGAATACCTGCTGAGAAAATTTCCTGAAATGTTTGTTTTACCGGTTGCTGACCAGTTTGGGTCGATGGTATGAAAGTCCATTACCCCACCCATGGCGTCGCTGCCGTAGATCACAGAACCCGGACCAAAAATAACCTCTGAGCTCTGAATCGCATTGGGATCGATATTGATGATGTTTTGCAGGTTGCCACTTCTAAAAATGGCATTGTTCATCCTTACTCCGTCTACTACTAACAGAACGGCATTTGCCGCAAAACCCCGAAGTTTAGGGCTACCTCCTCCAAGTTGGCTTTTTTGAACAAAAACCTGCCCTGTACCAGATAACAAGTCGGCGGAGGTTTGTGGGTTTTGAAAATCAATGGATTTTTTTCGAATGCTCATGATCTGCTGAGCAATTCGCTCTTCATCCTGCTCCCATTTATTGGCGGAGATAACTACCTCATTAAAAGCGACAATTTTTTCTTTCAGTTCCAGATCCAGTTCAGACCCCAGATAAGCCACCGACTTTTCGTAGTATGCAGGATGCTGCACGAAAATGAGCCCTTTGGGAAATTTTGAAATATCAGCTACTCCCTCTTCATCAGAATAGGTGACATTTGTTTTATTTTCATGATAAATAAACACATCCGAGACGGGTTTATTTGTAGTTTCGTCTTGAAGTCGAATTGTTTGAGCTAAAAGTGAAAATGATTGCGTGATAAAAAAAGAAACAAAAAGAACCTTTGGATTCATCCGATAAAAAGAAATAAGTCGCAATAATAAACCATTTGTTCAGCAAAAATTAAGCCGATCATGCCTCTATTACCTACAAGTTATCAAAAGCGACCCTGGTACCTCATTAATCAACACTGGGAGACCATCGTTCCTTCCCTTTTTTATAAAGTAAAGAACGTTCACTATGAGCGGGAACGGTTGGAACTCGAAGATGGAGATTTTTTGGACCTTGACTGGGTACGGAATGGGAGCAAAAAATTGATGATCCTCAGCCATGGCCTGGAGGGTAGTGCTTCCAGGCACTACATAAAAAGGCCTGCCCAGTACTTTTCACAAAAAGGGTGGGATGTATTGGCTTGGAATAACCGAAGTTGTAGCGGTGAGATGAACCGGCTGCCCAGGTTTTACCATCATGGTGTGACTGTGGATCTTGCGGCGGTTGTCGAACATGGGTCGCAAGGGTACGATGAAGTCGTACTCATGGGTTACTCCATGGGAGGTGGAATACAGCAAAAATATCTGGGTGAACGAAAATTGAGTGAGAAAATAAAGGGTGCGGTCTCATTCTCTGTACCGTGTAATGTTCTGGACAGCGCCAATCAATTAAGGAAGAAGGAAAATCAGTTTTATGAACGACGCTTCATTAAGAGATTGAAAAAAAAGATACTGCTCAAAGCGCAACAAATGGAGATGCCCATTGATTTGGAAGAGATTCGTCAGGTCCGTACCTTTCGTCAGCTCGATCAGGCTTTCTCGCTGAAAATTCATACTGAATACGAGGATGCCGATGATTTTTATGCCAAAATATCCAATGACCAGTACCTGCCTAATGTGAAGGTGCCATTGCTCATTTTGAACGCTAAGAACGACCCCATGTTGGGAGATAAATGCTATCCGGTAGAGCTGGCAAAAACCAACAAATACATCCACTTGGAGATGCCTGAGGTAGGGGGACACATTGGTTTTACTGTTCCAAGTTCGGCGTTCAGTTACATGGAGCATGCAGCAGAACGTTTTATTGAAGAGGTCATTTTTCAGCCCCTTTCTCAGACCGCTGAGAAATAGCGTTAATGCACTCCCTCCAACCCACAGGGTGTGATTTTTGCGAAATACCTTTTCTGGGGTCAGGTATCTTCCTGTCTTTTTGGACGCATATCGATGGTGCGGATAAATGGGTGCTGCTATTTGTATGCGATAGAAGAACGGTTAAGCAACTAATGCCAAAAAAACCTGAGTGATTATAAGAAGTTCATACCTGCGTACGCAGACAAACCCGTTATTTTCCCAACCGTTCTACAGCCATGTTGGCTACCCGGTCTCCAATGGCCAGGGAAGAAGTGGCTGCGGGAGATGGGGCATTTCCGACGTTGATAAACTTGTCGTGTTCTACTACCAGAAAATCATCGATCAGCCCTCCTTTACGGTCGCACGCCTGGGCCCTTACTCCGGCACCGCCTTTTTCCAGATCTTTCTTTTCGATCTCCGGGATCAACTCCTGAAGGGCTTTTGTAAACGACCTTTTTGAATACGAACGATACATCTCTTCCATGCCGGTCTTCCAGTACTTGGAAGCCACTCTAATGAAACCGGGGTAGAAAAGCGTACCCATTAGCTCCTTCATGCGAATGTGTGATTTCTTATATCCCTCCCGTGCAAACGCCAATACTGCGTTGGGCCCTGCTTCTATTCCACCATTGATCATGCGGGTAAAATGCACGCCGAGAAAGGGAAACTTCGGGTCTGGCACCGGGTAGATCAGGTTCTTTACAAGGTACTGCTTCTCAGGCTTGATTTTATAGTACTCTCCTCTGAAAGGAACGATCCGGTAGCTTATCCGTGCCCCCGAAAGTTTGGCTATTTTATCAGAATAAAGACCTGAACAGTTAATGACGATCCTGGTTGTCAACCTTTCGTTTTGGGTGTGAACGTGGATAAAGCCTCTTTCTTCTTTAAACTTAAGAAGCTTATTGGAGGAATAAATCTCTCCACCAAAATGACGAAATTTTTCAGCATACTTATCGGCAACCAGTTTATAATCGATGATTCCTGTCTGAGGCACAAACAAACCCTCTATGCCGGCCACATGAGGTTCATGTTCTTTAAGTTCCTCTGCTTTTAATGATTTGATGCCGTCCAGACCATTGGCCTTTCCTCTTTCGTACAGATTGTTTAAAGAGGGAAGCTGTTCTTCCCTGGTGGCTACGACTATTTTGCCGCATAACTGATAGGGAATTTCTTCTTCGTTACAAAAATCCAACAGCATTTGATACCCATCTACACAGTTTTTTGCTTTGAAACTACCGGGTTTATAGTACAAGCCAGAGTGTATCACCCCGCTGTTGTGCCCGGTTTGGTGCTGAGCGATAGTATGCTCTTTTTCAATCAATGCAACCTTATAGTTGGGATTTTTTTCCTTGACTTTGAGGGCAGAAGCCAATCCAACGATACCCCCTCCGATAATAACTACATTATACATCTACACCTGAATTGTCCACAAATATGTTCTCTAATGGCTGGATAGACAAGAGTAAGCCGGTGCCGTTTTAAACAAAAAGCAGATCTCAGGGAAATAAAAAGCCGGAAAGTACTTCCGGCTCAGCTTGTTACCAATTCAAAATTTATTTTCAATTACCTGTTTTTAATGTCAATCATTTTTATTCCACCTAACCCTGAGGCAATGTATAAGTGACCTTCAAATTGGAGAACGTGGTTTGCAGAGGCTCCGGTTCCTAAGTCCAGTTTTCCTAAAACCTGGATTTCATCTTTATAGCGAATGACGTAAACGCCTCCTTCTCCATTGCTGACAAATGCCCGGTTATTTCTTGCGGATACGGCGTTGGTCGTAAAGTTTCCTTC
>JBCCXH010000343.1:0-5816 GCA_039192005.1 Bacteroidota bacterium | reverse complement strand
ATGCCATTTTACCTTTTAGTGTGCAGCGTTTAGGTAAACGTAACCTATCTAAGTTCATAACCTCCGGTTGTGGCCGTTGTTGGTTTCTTGACCAATAACACAAACAACAAAAAGTTTGATGGTGAGAGACACTCCTCTTCATTGTTTCATGTCCTCTCTGCCCTGTTTCGTGTCCTCACGAAACAACTCGCTGTCATTGGTTTGATGACCGACGATATGATCGACAAGGAGTGCTTGTTGATAAAAAACACCAAACAAGGGCAAAAGAAATTGAGCTAAGATCCACGTTCACACCCATCAAAACAGCCCATTTCAGGCCGTAATCGGTCCATATACCGTATCCGTACGTCATAGGCGCGTTTTTTTTAGCCATCGGTCCGACTGAGCCGTAACATTGGCCAAACAAAAAATTAGTTGAAATGATGAAGCACGTATGCATCGCTTTCTTGCTTGTCGCACATTTACATGCGATGGCACAATCGGAAGCAAAAACCTATGACTTAAAGAAAGGGCAGGTCCTGGATCTCATTTGTTTAAGTCAGAAACAAGACACCAAAGAGACGTTACAACGTTTTTTCCAAACGGCGATCCCCTTTGCTCAGGAGAATAGCTATACCCCTTTAAATGGATGGAAGGTACTGGAAGATCCCACACAGGGCAATTTCACCCCTCAATCTTTGATCTTAGGACGCTGGGCCAGCATCCAACAACGCGCACGGTTTACCGAGCAGATCGAGCAAAAAGTGCCGGACTTTCACGAGATGAGACGGGCCATCTGGTCTGCTTTTTACCTGACCTACTGGGAAGTGCCAGAAGACCTCTCATTTGCTATAGACCCTGAAAAAGTCAACGTAGTGACCGCGTATTGGGAAGGGGAGGCCGCCCTTTTTTCCACCTTTAAAGAACAATGGGTAGCAAACGCAAGGAAGTCCGGCGGCACGTGCCTGCTTGAATTGACAGGTGGTTCGTCTCCTTTTGGGTATCATTACAATCCCGATTACCTCGTGGTAACGGCCTGGGAAAGCAGGGAAGCATTTGAAACGTTTAAAAAACACAACCTGGAAATGGACCACAGCGGAGTGAAACATGTCAACCAATTCATTGTCCAGTAAACGGCCGCGTATGGAAGCGTTTGTTTTAGATCAATTGGTATACTTCGGGTTTTTGCAGGGAGCCTTTCTGCTGGGAAGCTACGCGCTGTCTCCAAAATGGCGGAAAAATATCAATGGGTACCTGGTCGTCTTAATCGTGGTGTTGATGATCGGACTAACCGGAAGGGCCATCAACGCGTCGGGAATGGTTGACGTGAGCTACCGGTTCATTGCCTTATCGGAGTATGCAACGTTTCTGTTTGGAGCTACCGTGTACCTGTTTACGCGGTCTTCACTGAAAGAAACGCGTTTTACCCTGCGCAATCTGATCCATTACCTCCCCGGTGTGGGGTATATCTTGGTGATTACGTTTTATTACATCCTTGCTCCGAGGGAGGTGATCTCTGCACGCTTTAGGAGCGGAGAGTTGTTTTGGGCCGTCGTTCTCTTCATGGGAGCAGGGCTGGTGGTCAACATCGCTTACTGGGTTGCCAGCTACCGGTTGTTTCGGGCTTTTCGCCAGCGGCTGGGAGAGGAGGTAAGCTATGCGGTCAAAACCCGGTTTTTTCATCGCTTCCTGCTGGCCATCGGCGGGTGCCTGGTCTGCTGGCTGGTGATCTACCTGGTGGGCGTTTTTGGTCAGAGTTGGATGGAGCGAAGCGCACGGCCATTCATTTGGATGAGCATTGCCTTCATCATGTACTTCATTGCCTACTATGGCATGAAAGAACCCGAGTTGTTCAGAGTAGCCGCTATCATCCCGTCCAAGACGAAAAAGTATGCACAGTCTCGCTTGTCCAATCAGGACCTGGACCGCTTAAAAGAGCAGTTGGACCAACTGATGCTGGAAAAGAAACCTTACCTGAACCGCAACCTGCTCAAGTCGGACCTCGCGGAACTTCTGGGAGTCAATAACCCGGAAGTGGCACGTCTGCTCAACGAGCGGATCGGGATGAACTTCTTTGAGTACATCAACTACTACCGCATCAAGGAGTTCATTGCGCTGGCAAAAACGGAAAAGGCTCAAAACCTCACCTTTTTTGGGCTGGCCCAAGAGGCCGGTTTTAACTCGAAAACGACGTTTAACAACGCGTTCAAAAAACTGATGGGGACCTCTCCAAAGGAGTATTTCACCCAGGAAGCTCAATAAAATCAATCATTTTAAAAAACACAGGTTTCGCCTCCTTGTGAAAGGGGGGTAAGTAGACCTCTATGCGATCTCATTTTATGAAATACAACAAGATAGTTATTGCCTTAACTTTTACGATCACGACGTTTTTCATCACCTCCGCACAGGCGCAGGAAAAGGCACCGACCGGCAGGCTAACGGGTAGCGTGCTGGATGAAAACCTAAAAGAACCCATCCCTTATGTCACCGTAGCAGTGAGGGAAAGTAGAGAAAATGATGTGTTAACGGGTCAACTGACAGATTCACAAGGGAAGTTTGAGTTGAGGGACCTGCCCGTTGGAAAGCTGATCGTCGCGTTTCAGTTCATCGGGTATGAGGCGGTCTGGCAGGAAGTCACCATCCGGGAAAACCGCACCATCGACCTGGGCACCCTTTTCATGCGGGAGGATGTCGCCCTGCTGGAAAGTGTGGAAATAACGGCAGAACGGTCCACGGTGGAGCAAAAAATTGACCGGAAGGTGATCCACATCGGAAAAGACCTGTCTACCATCGGGGCGACGGCGGCGGACCTCATGGTCAACATCCCGTCCGTAGACGTGGATCAGGATGGAAACTTGTCGATGAGAGGAAATGAAAACGTACGCATACTGATAGACGGCAAGCCGACAAATCTGGACGCAGCGCAGCTACTCCAACAAATTCCTTCCTCCACCATCCAAAAGATTGAACTGATCACCAATCCATCGGCTAAGTTTAACCCCGAAGGAATGAGCGGAATCATCAATGTGGTGTTGCACAAGAATACCAACCTGGGGTTCAATGGGAATGTTTCCAGCGGAGTCACCAGCGGACAAGAGACGCGGTTCAACGGCTCGGTAGACCTGAACTACCGAACGAAAAAGGTCAACTTCTTCGGTACGTATGGCAACAACCTGGGCAAGTCACCGGTGGCAGGAAGCGTGTTCCGGCCGGAAGATGCGTCCGGCGAGCAGTGGGAGTCTTACCGTGACCGGCGTTCGCACCTGTACAAAGTAGGGGTGGATTATTTTCTTACCGATCGCACTACATTTTCCGGTTATGCCATTCGAAACACCTTTGAGAACGAACTGTGGCGCGCGACGGACATTGCCTATCCCGAAGATCGCCGGCTGGACTTTGGCCAGCAATACCAGAGCGAGCAGGCCAATACCACGACGACCACAAATTTCGATATCAGGCATCAGTTATCAAAAGGGCATACGATGGAGCTGGAGGTCGATTACAATGCCTTTCAGCAAGAGGAAATGGCCGATTTTCGATTTACCGGAGAACGAATCCCTACGGAGGCGGCAGCAGAGACCCTCACGACCGACCGGGACCATACCACGATCAATCTGGATTACACTTATCCGCTCGCAGTAGGCCGTAAGCTGGAAATGGGAGGAGAGGTGCGCTTGCAAAACACCGAAAATGGCTACCTGACCACTCACCCCGGCTTTAGGGATGCACGGTATTCCTTTGACCGGGACATTTACTCCTGGTATGCGACGTACGGCCAGGGTTTAGGCAGGTGGTCGTACCAAATTGGAGCGAGGCTGGAACATTTTGAGACAGACGGTGTGCTGGTCCAGCCGGAAGTGGAGGCACAACGATTCAGGGATCAGATCTTTTCTGTTTACCCTTCGGCGTTCCTAACGTATGTCCCGGACCCGGAAAAGCGTCGCGATACCTACAGCCTGAATGTAAGCCGTCGGGTAGACCGGCCCAACCTGACACAAATCAACCCGATTCGGGCGTGGAGTTCGGCACGGGTCACCAACATTGGCAACCCGGCACTGATCCCTCAGTTTACCAACTCTGTAGAAATTAACTACACCCGTCAGCTAAAGGAAGGGAGCATTACCACCGGCACCTTCTATCGGAGGATCTTCGATGAGATCACCCGGTTTGGATTTAATGATCCGCAAAACCCGGAAAATGTTTGGTTTTCCTACAACAACTATGAAAACAACTCAGCCTATGGGTTTGAGGTCTCTGGAAACTATGCATTGGCTTCCTGGTGGAGCTTTACGACCAGTTTTGACCTCTATGCGCAAACGCAAAGGGGAGTGGTTCAGGATGAGTTGAGGTCGGTACGCAATGTGTTGTACAACTTTCGGATGAATCACAGCTTCAAAGCAAATAAGAGGCTGACGTTTCAACTGGTGAGCCTGTACCGGGGGGCGAATACCAACTTACAGTACAAAACGCTGGCCTTTTACTTCGTCAATGTGGGGGCGCGCTATTCCATACTGAAAGGAAAAGGTACGCTCAGCCTCAACTTCAATGACCTTTTTCATACCCAGCAGTTTTCATTTGAAGCGGAACGCCCGGTAATGCAGATTGGCGCATTTAGCTGGGACAGCCAGACGGTTTTTGCGGGGTTCAGCTATCGGTTTGGGAACAAAGGGAGTCAGGCTTTGAAACGGAAGAAGAGAGATGCCCGGGAAACGAAAAACAGTGGAGGGTTTTGATTGGAAGGTGAAGGTACGTTCGTGGCTATGGAATTGATTTGATCTGCACTTACAGGTTAAGCGATCTTTTTTAAATGGGCACAAAATCAGGGAGTCATGTTCCTTCAACGTCGCTATACGATGTTGAAGGAACATCATCAGGCTAAACGACTACTATAGTAAGTGACTTGCCTGAACTCATTTGAACGAATAGGAAAGGCGGGTGATCGTCTTGATTAGGTCCTGTTTATCCATTTATTACCATTTGGTTACCTTAGGCGCAAAATTAGAGAGAGCTAATGAGTGAAAACACGAACCGTAGTGGCACAATCGCAACCGTTGTTATTCTTGTGGTATTACTACTAGGAGGAGCAGGAGGGTGGTATTGGTTCATGTACCTCCCCGAGCAGAAGGCAAAAGAAAAAGCCCGTCTGGAACAAATAGCAAAAGAGAAAGCAGAGCAAAAAAGAAAAGAGGAGGAAGCCAAAAAGAAGGCAGAATATGAAAAGTTGATTCAGGATGCGGATGCCGCATTTGGACAAGAGCAATGGGAACTGGCCAGCTCCTTGTATGCCCAGGCGTCGTCACTCTATCCCAATGAAAGCTATCCTAAGGACCAATTAGTGCTGACCGATACCAAACTAGACGAAATCGCTGAGTTGGAAGCCCGGCGAGCCTCCGGGATTGTAGAAACGGTTTCTTCATCTACCGGGCGTTTTTACGTGGTGGTGTCCAGTAGTGTAGACGGTGACCTGGCAATGGACTACGCGAGTCAACTGGCCAAAGAAGGAAACTACGTAAAAATCGTTGAGCCTTACGCGTCCAATAAGTTATTTCACCGCGTCACGCTCGGCGATTACGCTACCTGGGACGAAGCCGTTGCTGCCACCGGGTCTTTTAGCGCATATGGCAACGGGGTGTGGGTGCTGAAGCATTAAGTATCACAGATTGGGAATGAGATGAAAAATTTATCCAAATAGAAGTTTGCCCATGATTTATTTAGCTTGAGGTGAGATCTAAGGTAAACTCGGGAAATTCCAGCCGGACTTTTTTCTTTTTTACCCATTTTGAAAAATATTTTAATCTTAAAATTTCATTTTGCTTTTTGTATTGTTTCAAATATTT
>JBCCXH010000342.1:0-5832 GCA_039192005.1 Bacteroidota bacterium | reverse complement strand
GAAAGGCCGTCAAACTTTGATGGCCTTTCATTTTATATTGGGAACTGTTTTCAAGCAGTTTTTGTGGACAAACGTGATTATATGAAACCCTTAAATCAGATTTTTCATTATCAGGATACATTTTTTACATTAGACTCTACTACAAAATAATGTTGGGACTTTAGACTCGAAATTTCCAGTCTACCTTGTCAATTCCAGCAATGCCACTACTTCCACATGAGCCGTATGTGGAAACTGATCGACCAGACTCAGCTTTTTAATGGCGTAACCGGCCTCAGCTAATTGCTCCACATCACGGGCCTGAGTGGCAGGGTTACAAGACACGTACAGCATTCGGTCTGCGTTCAGATCGATGATCTTCTTCATGGTTTTGGGAGCCACTCCTGCCCGTGCGGGGTCAAGAATGACCGTTCGGATGTTTCCCTGGTACTCCGGGTGCTCTCGTAGGAATTTGCCCACATCGGCCGTATAGAATTTCACTCCTGTGATCCCATTACGCTCGGCGTTTTTCCGGGCATCGACAATCGCCGACTCGACCAGATCGACCCCTACTATTTGCGCGTTTTCACTTTTTGAAGCTAAGATTTGTCCGATGGTGCCTGTCCCACAGAACAAGTCAAGTACAACCGTGTCATCGATGGCTTCCTTTTGCTCAAGTGCGTACTCCAGTACTTTGCTGTACAATTTCTCGGCAGACTGTGGGTTGGTCTGAAAGAAGCTTTTCATGCTGATCTCAAAGTTCAGTCCCAGCAGCTCTTCGACGATCTTATCTTCCCCATACACCAGCTGAATATCACCCGTCGTTGCAAGGGTGCGGTCGCCGATCTCATCATTGACCGTATGTAAAAAACCGGCTACTCGTTCACCAAAAAGCGTCACTAAAAAAGTGGAGAAATGCTGCAGATCGAACGTGCTCAGGCCGTCTGATGTCGTGACCAGGTTGAACAACAGTTGGTTGGTCTTGTTCGATTTTCGAACCACGAAATACCTAAAAAAGCCTTCTTTCCTTGGGGCATGCCAGGGTGCGAGCCCTGTTGCCTTGCAGTAGTCTTTGATCAACGTTAGTTTGGTTTCGACCTCCTGATCAAATAATCCGGAATCATGCCTCAGGTCATCACCTATCCACCAGGTGCCCCTCTTTTTGAATCCAAGCGTAAATTCATCTACATCCTTTCGCTGCTCATGGTCGTAGCCAATAGCAGAAAAAGCGTATTCCATTTTATTGCGGTAGTGAAACGCACTCGGAGAAGTAACGAATTCGTCAAATACGGACTCAATATCGGCTACTTTTCCGATTCGTTTAAATAGCTCAAATGTGCTTTGCTTTTTGTAAGCATGCTGTTTTTCAATCGGTAACTTGATGTAAGGCGCACCAGGGATGTGTTGATAAGGTACCTCGACCTCCTGCTCCGACGGTTTTAAGACATCCAGCAGTTTGCATTCTGCATAGGCATTGCTCGCCTTCTTTACTTGTGCTTTGACGTATTGCCCGGGCAGTGTATTGGGCACGAAAACAACGAACTCCCCATGCTCGTTGCTTATTTTCCCAATGCCTTTCCCACCAAATGCATAGTCCTGGATAAGGATTTCCAATACTTCTCCCCGTTTTACAAATCGGTTCTGTTTTTTCCGTGCCATATTCAATCTGTTCTCCCTTAAAATGGAGCGATGCCGGTCATGCTACTGCTCAGCTTCCCGCTATCTAGCTCAAAAAGAGAGAGTTTTTGTACTCATTTTGTTACCTATCGAAAAAAAGACGTTGACATTTTTTTTGTCCGTACACATTAGCCCGCACCTATAATTCGTTACGATATAGAACTGACCATCTACCTCTATATGCATTACTTAAAGAAGGCATTCCTGTCCCATACACCTTACGAACATGTCCGCTTTTTTTCATTTGGTAAAATTAAGCGCACTTTATGATTCAATCCTGGGGGGTTTTTATTAGTTTCATTGCCTAATTGCTGTATGAAAAAACTTCTTCTATCCATTCTATTCGGTTGTTACCTACTCTCACCAAGAGCAGCGCATATTGTAGGAGGTGAGATCGAGTTTATTTATTTAAGTGACGGCATCTACCGGATCAACCTTATTCAATATTTTGATGAAGACCAGACGATCAACCCTGGTCCAGACGCAAATGTGGAGGTCTACATTTTCAGAAACTCCGATAGCCTGGTTATCTCAAGACACGTACTACCTCTAATATCTGAAGAACCCGTTGAGTACAGCAACCCAGAATGTGCGATTGCGCGCCTTCAGACGTTGAAAGCGGTCTGGTCAGCTGAAATTGCACTTGATCCCGCCGAGTTTGATGACCCACAAGGTTACTACATCGTTTATGAGCGCTGTTGCAGAAATGACGGCATTCGAAACATCGTGAACCCAGACGGTTCAGGAATGAAATATGTATTGGAAATCCCTCCTTTGATGATCAATGGAAACGTTTTCGTCAATTCCTCTCCTATCCTATTCAGCCCACTGAGTGACTATGCCTGTGTCAACCAGTTTTACTACGTTGATTTTTCAGGTACAGATCCCGATGGCGACTCACTCGCTTACTCCATGACCACCCCACTCAACAGCTCTTCAGCGGTAGCGCTGCCCACACCAAGTGCGAAACCACACATTAACGTCTTGTATTCCAGCGGTTTTTCCGAATCAAACGTTGTCCCGGGCAATCCGCCTTTACGGATCAGCAATGACGGACTCCTTACCATTACTCCTTCCGACACAGGGCTCTACGTATTTTCAGTTTTGGTAGAAGAGTTTCGAAACCGGGTAAAAATCGGGGAAACCAGACGGGAATTTCAAATGCTGGTCATCGATGGGTGCGAACCTCCTGACCCGCCGGTGGTGGATGTTGACATCCCGGGCAACCCTACTTTCAACCCGGAAACCGACGTCCTTACCTACACGGTAGGAGAAAGAAAGTGCTTTAACTTTCAGGTCTCTAATGTAACGCCGGGTGAGGAAATCACGCTTAGAGCAGAAGGCGTCAACTTTGACGGAGACCTGGACGAAATCTTTCAGCTCAATCAAATTCCTGTAGGGGTGGGTGAAAGTGAACTGTTGGTAGAAGTATGCATCCCCGACTGTCCACCAATCAGGGATGCCCCGTTTATTGTAGACCTCATTGCAGCAGACAATGCCTGCCCATTGCCTCAACTGGACACCTTACGGATGATGATCCAGGTACAGCCACCTCCCAATGATTTTCCTGTCCCTTCTATTACAGACCAAACGATTGTTGGACAGGAAAATGTACCTTTTATGCCCATACCCGTTTCAGCAACAGATGCGGATACGGACTCCATGACCATGAAACTGGTGATTGCCGGGCTGGAAGACCCTGGTGTGTACGGATTTGGACTGACCGTCAATACCAGTGTCCCCGGAAGCATACAGGCTGACTTTACCTGGAACACGGATTGTTTAGTATCTGATTTTTCCGAATTGCAAAACTTCAAAGTAGGCATTCTTATTGAAGATATTGACACCTGTCTAGTTCCTAACCCGGACACGTTATTTTTCGATGCACAAATCATCCTACCACCAAATGAGAACCCCGAAGTAAGCTCCAGTATCTCTATTCCCGACGAAATTGAACTCGGAAACTTATTGAGTTTTGATGTCACCGTCTCCGATAGCGATGGCGACGATGTCTCGCTGCAATTGGTAGGAGGAAACTTTGACCTGCCTACCTACGGCATCACGTTCCCGGACGCATCCGGAAACACAACAGCCTCCTCTCCTTTTTCATGGGACCTGGCGTGCAGTGCACAGCTTTATGAAGACGGGCAGGAGTTTGAGCTGTGGTTTATCGGCGACGATGCAGATAAGTGTAAAGTGAAAAATTTTGATACGCTTAAATCGGTCATTCAGGTCAACTACCCACCAAACCTTCAGCCTGAATTCGATCCGGTGGATCGCATACAAACCCTCCGTGTCAATGAAGTAGCTAGAGTCCCTATCGAGGCTTTTGACATCGATAGGGACGAGATTACCCTTTCGTTTGCCCAGGGCGTACGGCAGCCTTCTCAGGACATTATCTTCGAGCCGGCCACAGGAATAGGAAGGGTGCGTTCGGTTTTGGAATGGCAACCGGACTGCTCATTGCTTCGGTTTGGGGAAACCCGTACCCTACAGGATGTGGTTTTGCAGGTTGTAGACGACGCGTGTCCGATTAGAAGTATTGATACACTGAAAATTACATTTGAAATCATAGATGACAGTGAGCTCCAGAAAACGTTCCTTCCTCCCAATGTTTTTACGCCCAATGGAGATGGGGTCAACGATGTTTTCACCCTGAGTGGAAATGCTGACTTAAATCAAAACCTTCCGGCGGATAACTGTGGGAATGTGTTTGAGTACATCGTGATCAACAACCGCGCGGGAAACACCGTCTTTCGCTCTTCCAGCCGGGACTTTGTCTGGTCTGGTGGTCAGTTTCCATCGGGAGTTTATTATTACCTGGTCAAATTCACCAATTCAGAATTCAAGGGCTACATTCACCTTTTGAAATAATTTTGCGGTCGACCTGCAACTAACCCTCTAATGTCACGTATTACCCTGAGTTCAATTACAAATGAAAATTATACAGACTTTACTGATTTTACTCGTATTTCATAAGGGATACAGCCAGTCGGAGATTGGCATCAAAGCAGGCATCAATTATACGAATAATGTTATCGTTTCAGATGAAACTCAAACGCTGTCCGGTTTCAATATCCCCAAAAGAACCTATCGCACATCGTATCACGTTGGGATCGCAGCCAGTATGCAGGTAAGCGAAAAGCTACAATTTACCCCCGAGGTACTTTTCTCTAATAAGGGGTTCACCACAGAGGCCATAACCGGAGCTCAGGAAACAAACGTAAGCCTGAATTATGTCAACATTCCACTGCTATTGCAATACGACCTATTCGAAAATACAGGCATACAATTTGGTCCTGAGGTAGGCCTGTTACTCACAGCGAGTCAGAAGATAGGAAGTGAAAAATTTGATGTGGGGGATTTTTGGAATAATAAGATCGATTTTGGCATGTCTGCCGGGGCAAGCCATCAGATTAGCGAAAGATTGAAGCTACATGCCCGGTATACTCATGGATTTTTATCTGTTGTTTCTGACATCATACTTTTTGATGAATTTGGTGATGTCATTGATGATAAAGTTAGGTTTGCCAACAGGGCATTTCAGCTATCGCTTGTCTATTCATTGATGAAAAACTAAAATCCGATTCCCATTCTAAACCCATTGGAAAAGAAGTTCCCGTTTCGAAAGGCCCAGTAATAGTCGATTCTCATGAACTTAAAAATATGCTCCACTCCCGCTCCTAACTCAACGTAATTGCCTACCGTATCTGTCGTTAAAAAGTTAGCAGTAGCCACGGCCTGAAGATTGAGCCGCCTTACCAACGGAATTTTGTTGAAAATGAACTCATTGAAATGGTGTTCGTAGTGAGCTTCCAGATAAATGTCATTGGTACTAAACTGGTAAAAAGGCAATAGGTCAAACCTGTTGCTTTCACTTGCCTGATTAAAAATGGTTTGATTGGCTCCAAAATGTTTGTAATCAATAAAAGTCATGGACCCATTGGTCAAAAAACCACCCACCTCGACGGAATAGCTGCTTTCTCCAACCAGCCCCATCGTCACGTTATCTTCTACCCTTAGACTCAAAAAATCATAATTTGTATCGATGAATCCTCTTTTGTATCTCACATACAGTTCGGGGTATTCAGAAGCATACACAAATTTCCGGTCAGGTCGGGTAGCGTATCGTTGGTTAAACCGTATCCTGAACGTGAGGTCTAAGGAAAGTGACGT
>JBCCXH010000341.1:0-5897 GCA_039192005.1 Bacteroidota bacterium | reverse complement strand
GGTTGTTATACTTGTATGATTCCAGACCAAGGATAAAACGGTCTTTATTGAGGAAATCACTGACCATTTGGTTTGCCGGGTTGTTTAGTAATGTTAGAGGGGGACCTACCTGCTGGATGGCTCCGTCATGCAATAAAACGATCCGGTCGCCTAACTTAAAAGCCTCCGGGATGTCATGCGTTACCATTAAAATGGTTTTGTTTTCCAGGTGTTTGAGGGTTAAGAAATCGTCCTGGAGCTGGCCTCTGGTTACGTTGTCCAATGCGCTGAAAGGCTCATCCATCAGGACAATGGACGGTTCCGTTGCCAACGCTCTCGCAATGCCGATTCGTTGTTGCTGTCCTCCGCTTAACTCTCGTGGGTACTTTGGTAACACATCTTCTGCCAAACCAATCAGGCTCAACAGTTCGTTGATTTTAGGTGGTGGGACCTGTTGGCCTACGACCTTACCGACCAATTCAATGTTTTTTTGTACGGTCAAATGAGGAAGCAATCCGGTGTGCTGGATCACGTACCCCATTTTTCTTCTTAAGGCTTCTTTTTTGGTGTCGAGTATATTTTTACCATCAATGAAGATAGTCCCGGTATCTGGCTCAAAAAGGCGATTAATCAGTTTGAGCAAGGTGGTTTTTCCCGATCCGCTCGGACCCAGAAAAACCACTGTTTCCGATTCTTGGATGGAAAGATCGATGCCTTTGAGGACCTCCTTGTTTCCGAAGGATTTGGCAATATGTGCTAACCTTATTTTTTCGATAGAAGTATGGGTGCTAGCTTCACTACTCGGGTTACTTTCTACTGATTAAAGCCTTTTAGTTTAATCTGTGTCAGCTTTCTTTTGGTGTCGAGTGGAAAATCACCTTTCATCATCCAGTCATAAAAGCTGGGTTCTTTTTTCAAAATATCTGAAACCGGTTTTCCACGATGCTTGCCAAAGTTGAAGGTCTCCACACCATCTTTATATACCATACGTCCGGCCAGGTCGATCATCCTGGAAGTAGCGAGCAGGCTAAGTGCCTCGGCGTCGTTTTCTATGGTTGTAATCTTGTTACCCTGCGTGTCTACGGCCTCCTGACCTTCATACCTTTCGATCTGTGCAAGTAAGACGCTGTAGGTAGCTTTGGTATCGGCCAGGGCACTGTGAGCGTTTTCTAACTTCTCGTCGCAATAAAATTCCAAAGCAGCACTCAGGTTGCGCTTTTCCATGATATGGAAAATCTTTTGAGCATCAACTATTTTTCTGTTTTCAACCTCAAAGTCTACGTTGGCACGTAAAAACTCTTCCACTAACATCGGTATATCGAACCCTACTACGTTGAAGCCGGCCAGGTCACAGCCCTCCAGCCACTGTGCCAGAGACCGGGCTACTTGTTTAAAGGTAGGTTCATCTTTTACGTCTTCATCGTAAATGCCATGAATCAAACTGGTTTCATTAGGAATGGGTATCGTAGGATTAATCCGGCGATGCTTTTCTTCGGTGGACCCGTCCGGCAATACTTTGATCATCGCCATCTCTACGATCCGGTCTTTCGAAATGTTGGTGCCGGTGGTTTCCAAATCAAATACCACCAATGGATTTTTCAGGTTGAGTTTAAACACGAGTTATTTTTGATTTTTTCGCTTTCAAAACGAAATGATTTTACATTCATCCAAATATATAGCGTAAGACAAAAAAACGCGGGTTAATTTTCATGTGGATAAGTTGGTAGAACTTGTGGACGAATCATGAGCAATGTGGCAAAGGTTCAATTTAAGTTTGTAGGCTTGATTCACGATTAAACATTTAAAACCTGGAATGGACGGAGCGAAACAAACACCTGCAACCGCCGCAAAAAGCAGACGAATTGGTCTATCATCGATATCTGAAAGCCTGGGAAAACTTCCCCCACAGGCTGTGGAAATCGAAGAGGCCGTACTTGGTGCACTGATGTTGGAGCGCGATGCGCTATCCAATGTGATCGATATCCTCCACCCGGAAAGCTTTTACAAAGAGGCCCATCAGGATATCTACCGATGCATCGTTGAATTATTCAATGACAGTCAGCCAATCGATATTAAAACGGTGGCTCACCAGTTGCGAAAAGCAGCAAAGCTGGAACTGGTAGGTGGCGCGTATTACGTGGCCGAGCTAACGACGAAGGTCAATTCGGCAGCAAATATTGAATACCATGCAAGGATCATTGCGGAGCAGTCCATCAAACGGGAGCTGATTCGGATTTCGTCAGAAATCCAAAAGGATGCCTACGAGGACACCGTCGACGTATTTAAGCTACTGGACCGTGCTGAGCAATCTTTGTTTGATGTCTCCGAATCTCACATTCGAAAGAATTATGACAAGATGAGTTCGTTGTTGCATCAGGCCATCGACGAGATACAAGCGAAAAAAGATAAGCAAGATGGGCTGACGGGCGTAGCCAGTGGATTTTCTGCCCTTGACCGTGTGACCTCCGGTTGGCAACCTTCGGATTTGGTGATCATCGCGGCAAGGCCCGGTATGGGTAAATGTCTTGGTAAGGGTACCAAGGTAGTGATGTATGATGGCAGTTTGAAAAAAGTAGAAGACGTAGTAGTAGGTGACCTCTTGATGGGAGATGATTCCTCTCCCAGGAAGGTACTTAGTCTTGCAAGAGGTAGGGAACAGATGTATCACGTTCATCAGAATAGTGGCATGACCTATCGGGTCAACGAATCTCATATACTTTCCCTTAAGAGAAGCAGAAATGAGGGTAAACACCAACAAGGTGATAAATTGGATATCTGCTTGAGAGATTATCTTTCGAAGTCAGATAAGTTTAAATCCAACTATAAAGGGTACAAAGTACCCGTCGAGTTTGAAGAGAAACAGCTGACACTTCACCCGTATTTTCTGGGTGTTTGGTTGGGAGATGGTCATAGTTACAGTTCACGAATCACGAACGTGGACGAAGAGGTCATTGACTATTTGAAAGGATACGCAGAGGAGCTGGAGTTAGCGTTTGTGGAATACAGACAAGAAGGAAAAACACCTTCTTATGGGATTACTAAAGGTGCGCGGGGCCAGCAAAATTTTTACTCCATTCAGGGAGAATTAAGAAAACTGGACTTAATCGAGAATAAACACATCCCCAAGAACTATTTGGTCAATAGCAGCTTAAACAGGCTTTTACTCTTAGCCGGGTTGATCGATTCTGATGGGTATTACGATGAAAATTACAACGTTTTTGAAATTGTACAGAAGCGAGAGGGCCTAGCAAGGGAAATCAAGTTCTTATGTGATTCGCTAGGGTTTAAGACATCCTTCAGGAAGAAAGAAGTCTCTATTAGGGGAGTGAATAAAGGGGACGTTTTCAGGATCCGGATTTCAGGAAATATTGAAGTCATACCAACGAAAGTCAAAAGGAAGCAGGCAAGAATCAGGAAATCGATCACGGACTGGAGAAGTACCGGCATATCCATCGCATACGATAAGGTGGATGATTATTACGGGTTTGAGATTGACGGTAACCGTCGGTTTTTGCTAGAAGACATGACCGTGACGCATAACACCGCGTTTGTTGTCTCCGCCCTGAGAAATGCCGCGATCGACCACGATTCGCCGGCCGCGATTTTTTCATTGGAAATGTCGTCTATCCAGTTGGTCAATCGATTGATATCCGCAGAAGCAGAACTGGAAAGTGAGAAAATCAAACGGGGGGACCTGGCCGACTATGAGTGGGAACAAATCATTCACAAGACAGACAAACTTTCCCAGGCGCCTATTTTTATTGACGATACCCCAGGGTTGAGCATCCTGGAGCTGCGTGCTAAGTGTAGGCGATTGGTTGCACAACATGGCGTCAAACTGGTGATCATTGATTACTTGCAGTTGATGTCGGGTGACTCCTCAGGAAAGTCTGGAGGGAACAGGGAACAGGAGATTGCACAGATATCAAGGGCGCTAAAAGGAATCGCCAAAGAACTGAACGTTCCGGTACTGGCACTATCACAGTTAAGTAGGGCGGTAGAGACCAGGGGAGGAGACAAGCGGCCTCAACTTTCGGATTTGAGGGAGTCGGGTTCCATTGAGCAGGATGCGGATATGGTGATGTTCCTCTATCGTCCGGAATACTACGGGTTGGATACGGATGAATCCGGGATGCCGCTACAAGGGCTCGGTGAAGTAATTATCGCCAAGCACAGAAACGGGCGAACGGATACGGTAAATCTGAAGTTTATCGGGAAGTACACGAAGTTTATGGACTGGGACGGAGACAGTGGAGGAGATGGCTTCGGGGCTTTTCCTACCTCGGGAAATACCAATTCGGAAGCAACGATTATTCTGCCAAGTAAAGCCAACGATACGCAAAATCAGGACGATCAGCCATTTTAACCCATGAAGGGAATAACCATCACTCAAAGTGCAGAGCCGCTTCAACTGGTAACGTTGGAAAAGCCCGAACTAAAACCAGAAACGTGTTTAGTTAAACTCCGTGCGGCTGCACTTAACAGAAGGGATCAATGGATCAGAGAGGGGAAGTATCCCAACATTCAGTTTAACACCGTTTTAGGATCAGATGGGTGTGGGATCGTAGAAGAAGGCCCTGAAGAATGGCTGGGAAAAGAAGTGGTCCTCAATCCAAACGTAGACTGGGGAAATAATCCGGATGTGCAATCCAGGAACTACTCGGTCCTTGGCATGCCAACTCCGGGTACGTTGGGGGAATACATTGTTGTTCCTACCGATCGCATTCATTTAAAACCGACTCATCTAAGTACGGAAGAGGCAGCCGCGCTACCACTCGGAGGGTTGACAGCCTTTCGGGCCACGATGAAGAAAGGGCTGGCCTCAGAAGGGAAAAACGTCCTGATCACTGGCGCAGGTGGAGGCGTATCTCAATTTGCGCTGGCATTTTCAGTGGCATCAGGCGCGGAAACCTATGTGACAAGCAGCAGCCAGGAAAAGATCGCCAAATGCCTGAAGCTTGGAGCCGAACATGGATTTAACTATTCCGATGAAAATTGGTCGAAAGAAGCGGCCAGGATAGGCTTTGATGTGATTATTGATGGAGCAGGAGGAAACGAGGTAAACAACTACCTGAAAATCATTCATCCCGGTGGGCGGATCGTCATGTATGGAAGCACCACCGGGTACCCGGAAAAGCTGGACGTATTTCGGCTGTTCTGGTCACAGGCACAAATCATGGGCGCTACCATGGGCAACGATGCCGAGTTTGAAGAGATGCTGGCGTTCGTTAGCCAACATCAAATTCGTCCGACCATAGATCGTGTTTTTCCACTAACCGAGTACCTAAAAGCCTTTGATCGCTTCAAAGAACCGGATCATTTTGGGAAGATCGTGTTGAAGCTGTAGGGTATAGGGTGAGATGGGAAAATTCAAGACCGAACGCTCCGGGTTCTTTTCTCTAAATATGCTGAAGGAACCTTTGTAGGACAAATAAAATACGTCTACAAGGAACCAGGAAGTATCGTTATTCGAACCAAACCATTGGATTGGCGGGAAAAATAAGGTCCGCAAAATAGCCATTGGCAATAGACCAGGCTAACCTACCGGTCGAACGGCTTACTGGTTTGCAAGGACTGACGTTTTCCAATACTTTAGTTGTAGTTTGAGATTTCTTTTGAAAGACGATCCCTTCGTTATTACAGCCATTGAGCATGAATCCAGAAGTAAAAAAATCCATTGAAGAAAGTGTCTTATGTTGGTTAGCGACATCTACTCCTAGCGGTGAGCCAAACGTTTCGCCTAAGGAGGTGTTTTCTCCTTATGGAGATCACCATATCATTGTTGCTAACATTGCTTCACCTAATACGGTTAAGAACATCCTAAGCAATGCAAATGTCTGCATTAGCTTTATCGATATTTTCGTGCAAAAAGGATTTCAAATAAAAGGGAAGGCACGAATTGTTAAGGAAGACTCCGT
>JBCCXH010000340.1:0-5899 GCA_039192005.1 Bacteroidota bacterium | reverse complement strand
TTTCCATAAATAATCGTCAAATAGTCGCTTTTAAGTGCAATCAAAGGTTTTCTATCGTCAATCTCTTTAAACCTTAATGCGACGTGGGAAATCGGATCATTTTGCGAAAACGACCATCAGCTACTTTTCCTGATCCTACAGAAGCAATGATTTGTGTTGATGAATGTATGCTTTAAGAGGAAGGAGTGCATTGGTAAGCTTTCCGGTGGCGTTTGTCCAAATTCTGAAATGGGGTTGAAAAGAAGCTTATGAGGCTATTCGTTGAGTTAGAAACACGCTGCGAACAGGCAAATCATCCATCAACCAGATGATAGGAAGCAATTTTAAAACTACGAAGGCAAATGAATAAAATAACTCCTGGCGAGCGGTAGCTCAATCAATGAATAATTTGATCAATTTTGCCCCGTGAAAATTTCTATTATAGGATTAGGACTCATAGGAGGGTCCTACGCGTTGGCGCTTAAGAAACGGTTGGAAGGCTTGACCATCTGTGGGTGGGACCTGAACAAAGAACATGTCGTGCAAGCACTGGAAAAGGGCATCATTGATGAACAGTGCAGTACACTGGAAGAAGCAATTGATAGATCCGATTGGATATTTGTGGCCATTCCCGTAGATGCGATCGAAAAAAATATTGCTGCAATGATGGACCGGCTCACGGATGAGCAACTCGTTATTGACTTTGGGTCTACCAAATCTACCATCTGTGAGGTCCTGCAGGGACACCCTAAACGTGCTCAGTTTATTGCTGCCCATCCGATTGCGGGTACGGAATATTCAGGTCCGGGAGCGGCGTTCGCGGAGCTTTTCGATGATAAAGTAATGATTGTCTGCGATCAGGAAATGACTGAAAAGCGGTTCATAGAACGATTCAGAAAGCAATGTAAGATGTTGGGCATGTCCACTTCCTATATGTCTTCCAGCGATCATGACGTTCACTTAGCGTACGTTTCACACTTAAGCCACGTCATTTCCTTTGGCCTTAGTCGAACGGTGTTGGAGAAAGAAGAGTCGGAGCGTGACATTCTGGATCTCGCCGGGTCCGGTTTTGAATCGACGGTACGTCTGGCAAAAAGTTCTCCCGAGATGTGGACCCCTATTTTCATGAAAAATAAAAATGCCATGGTTGAGGCCCTCACTTCTTATATTGAACAAGTCACCACATTTAAAGAGTTACTAAGTGTGGAAGATGAAAAAGGAATTCAGGAGTTTTTGAAAAAAGGAAGGGAGATCCGAAAAATACTGGAATAGAGGTTCATCCAACCTGTTTGATGATGCTCCTATTCATCCCGGAGGATAGAAGCCGGATCTACCGTCATGATTCGAAAGACCTGATACCCTAACGTGATCAGCGTAATCATTGCGACCAATACCAATGTCATGATCGGATAGATGACATGGAGGTCGATTCGATACGCGTAGTTTTCAAGCCATTTGTTCATAAGCAAATAAGCAATGGGAGTAAAAAACAGAACCCCTAAAATGGCGGTAATCAGGTAACGTTTGCAAATGAGGGAGGCAATCTGCCGGAATTCGGCACCCAGCACCCTTCTGATTCCTATTTGCTTGATTTTTTGCTGGATGTTAATCGACGATACGCCGAATAGTCCCAGCAGCGCAAGAAAGATGGCAAGGGCAGTGAAAACTTTCAGCAGCTTAGCAAACTCAGCTTCCTTTTCATACATAGCTTGTAGTTGCTCATCAAGAAAACGATAGTCAAAAGGAAAAGCCTCTTCTGTAAAAACCTCCTGCCAGGCAATCGAAAAGTCACGTAAGGTTTGACCAATGTTTTGAGTTTGGTACCTGATCATCAGGTTTCGGGGTGGTCCCAGCCAGATTTTCAAAGCCAGTGGACCAATTTCATGGTGGAGGCTTTTGAAATGAAAGTTTTTGAAGATACCAATGATCTCATATTCGCTATTGGTAAAAGCCACACGCTTTCCGATTGGGTTTTCCAGTCCGATCATCTCTGCCAGCTTTTCGTTGATCATGATGGCTTCTATGGAATCTTTTGAAAACTGCTTCGAAAAAGATCGCCCCCTCAGGGTCTTTATGCCCAATGACTTTTCGAACTCAAAATCAATACCAAAATAAGCAATCTGTATGGCCTCGTCTTCGGGCCATTCTTTGAGTCTGATTGGGCCTCCGCTGGTGCTTCCATCGAGAGAGGGACCAAAACTTACACCTTTCACCTCTGGCATTCCGTTGAATGTGTTTTTTAATGCTTGCCTTTTCTCATTCATTTCCTGACTTCTGAAATTGACCATTAACACCCCATCTTTGGCATACCCCAGGTCCTTTGATGAAAAGAAATTGATTTGGTTAATGACGATTAAACTTATAAAGATGAGTGAGGCCGAAATACCGAATTGCGCCATCAAAAAGACGCGGGCAAAAGAGACAGGCTTGTTACTCCTTATAGTCCATCTGCTTTTCAATAGGTTCATGGCATGCTGGCCGGAAAAAGTGACACCAAAGGTGACGCCTCCGATGATGCTAAACGTCACGATGCATACCATTGATAGGAACAGGGCCGTTAGTAAACTTCTTTTTTCCCATTGCAGTAAGGAGTAGCCATTGAGAAAGAAAAGGATCATCCAGCTAAAAAACAAGGCCAGAGACACGGTCATGAAAGTCTCAGAACCCATCTGTAAGAAAATCTTTCGCTTGTCTGTTCCAAATACTTTTCGGATGCCCATCTCCTTTGTCCTGGTCTGCATCAGTGCGCTCGTGATGTTGAAGTAGTTGAAAAATGAGACAATCAGAATCAGCGAGGCAATGGCAGCCAGATTTTTTAAGTTACTCATTTTATTCACCTTGAATAACCCACCCTGCGGGTTGCTTAGATGAGTGGAGGAGAGGTAGATGTCTTTTAATGGCTGCAGTTCTATATTAAAGCTAAGGTTGTTAGGGGATTGATTGTTTTCAAGAAACAACCCGGTCATTTCTTCCCGGACCACTGCTACATCAGCCGTCGGTTTCAGTTGCACATAGGTGAGGAAACCCAGCCATTTCCAGCTGGTTAGCGGTTCCAATGAACCAGGACCAGGCTGGAAAGAATCAAAGGAAATTAAAAAATCAAAGGAGAAGTGCGACTGAGTAGGCACATCCTTAATCACTCCGGTGACAGTAAGATCGATTTCGTTATTGTACGAGATGATTTTGCCTAAAGGATTGGCTTTGCCAAAGTATTTTTCTGCCATACTCTCCGTGAGTACCACTGTATTTAATTCATCGAGTGCACGTTTATGATGGCCTAACATCCAGTCAAAAGAGAACATTTGAATAAAAGACGACTCAGCAAAAAAGACCTTATCCTCGAAGAAAGAACGTGTTTCGTGCCTCATCAAAACATTATATGCGTAACGTAGGCGCGCCATATCCTCTACGTCAGAAAGTGCAGCTTTAGCCGCAGGGCCAAAAGCCGGAGGGATGATAGGGTAGTTGATTTGACCGCTTGCCCTTTCAATAAGTGTATTGACTCGATACAGATGATCGGCTTGTTGGTGAAAGCCATCGTATCCAAGTTCATGACTGATGTGAAAAGCGATATAAAGAATGCTGCTAAAACCAATAATGAGTCCTAACAGGTTAATGACCACGTAGTTTTTCGATCGCACAAACGTCCTGAATCCTACTTTCATGTAGTTGGAAAGCAGGTCGGGAAGAAGAGAAGGCTTTGAACGCTGAACAGTATATTGAGAAGAAATGGCTGGTAAGTCGTTAAAATCAGTGGCAAGCAAGGTTTCAAAGGCAGCTTTGGCATCCATTCCACCATCAATTTTATCTTTTACTTTACTCCTGAAATGATCTTCCAGTTCCTCAATATCCGCATCTTCAAATCCCTGATGCTTTCGTAAGCTTCTTTTCCACTGACGAATCTCTTTTTCCAAATCAAACTTCATTGTAATTGTATGTTGAGGTTCCACATCTTTGAAAGCATGGCAATCATTTTTGTCCACTCCGTTTTTTTAGTTTCCAGTAATTTCCGGCCTTCAGGAGTGAGCGAATAATACTTTCTTTTCCTGCCGTTTTCCAGGACTTTCCAGGTGGACTTTATTTGTCCGTTCCTTTCCAATCGATGCAAAACCGGATACAGCATGGGTTCGCTCCATTCAAGATCTCCTTCAGAGTACTTCTTTACTTTTTTGATGATCTCGTAGCCATAATCCGCTCCTTCTGACAAAATAGAGAGGATAATAGGGATGGTGGATGCACCTGTCATTTCTTTTGAAATCATTTACTTAATACTGTTAGGTATGATACCTAATACGGCAAGGTATGTTAGTTGGTTACAGTGCTGACGTATTTAGACGTATTTAATGGTGCGCGGATATGTTTATAATCTATCCTGCAAGAACTCCAACGGATGATAAAAGTACTTTTCCAGTGTTTGCTGATCGTAGCAAACAAGCGTATACGAAGCATGACGTCGTTCGGGGTTTTTTGAGGAAGGAGCGATCGGGTAGGGGCGTTCTTTTAAGATTTCAAAGTGAAAATGATCAAACTGCCACCCATAAGCATCTAACTCGCTTTTATTGAAAAACCGGGCCAGAGGCTGGTCCGGGTCAACAGGTTGGAATAGTGCTACTTTTATTTCGGCAATGTGTTCATAAACTGTCCAGAACGTCGATTCCTCGCTTTTGTGGGCAATGATCAATTGGGCAAACGGTCCGTCTTCCCTTTTACTAATCACGGTGCCTTTTGCAATAGGGAAAAGGTATTGAGGTTGATCATAAACCGGATGCGGACGCTTGATGTCTATGCCTGTGTGCAGGTGCTTAGGGATGCCCGGTCGGGCTTTTCGGGTGATTCCAAATTTGCCTATCTCCGTTAGATGCAGGTTTTGTACCGAATCTCTATCCCCAATTTGAATGGGTAATTTGACTTTTTCATGTACTGAGAAACCCACCGAAAGAAGAATCAAAAATGTAAGTCTGATGTACAGGAAAAGAGCATACATCTGGTGAAGGTAGTGATTTTTGGGTCGGAGAATAAAGGGTATTTCTGGCAACGTAAGTAAGAAGTACCGGAAAAAATTTTGATTTAATAGTAATACTTTCATAACCTATTGTAATACTTTTCGTTATTACCTTCACAATAAGTCTGTTGAGTGAGAAGATTAATGACATATTTAACATCCTTTAATGAAAAAAGCCATCTCTTGAGAAGACGTTTTCTCGTAGTGGTTTTTTCTGGATTTTTGTCGTTTGTCTTTGCATGCCCTTCGGTAGCTTTTGCTGAGATAACAGTAGAAGAAGACGTTTCAGAAGAACGTTGCTTATTCGTTAACAAGGGGCGTAAAAGCGAACTGAATCGTGTTTCTGGTACAGAAAAGGATTTGGAAGTGCTGCCAGGAGATCAGAGGCAAAGTTCCAATATTTATTCATTCGTCTCTTCGGCCTTTAAACGATCCAGGCTCTTTATCTTATATGGTTCACTAAAACATTGTGATTGAAGAATGAAATGACCCTCGCAATTTTTTCATTCATTTTAACAATCACAATTATGCAAACTACAATAAATAGAATTGATAAATCAACATTAAGAAACATGCCTTTTAAGACGAGAGAGATACTCGTTGATAAGGACGACATCCAAAGGAGGCTGGATGATTTAAACAGAGCCATGCTGTTAGGAAACCTTTTTAAGGAGACCGTTCGCCTTCAGTTTCAAAACTCACGTAGCGAGCCGATGGAAACAGAGGCTACGGTCTGGTCGGTAACTGAAAAAAATGTTATTCTGAAGGGTGGCTTGACCATACCGATACATTCCATTTCCAAAGTGAGGTTATAAGAATTTTCTTATCCCTGTTGAGTAGGTAGTTAAAAGCCCCAATTCCATCTGGAAGAGGGGCTTACTCAAAAATATCTTAAAATAAGCTTTAACCTAAATAATT
>JBCCXH010000339.1:0-5907 GCA_039192005.1 Bacteroidota bacterium | reverse complement strand
CTTATTTTTCTTTTCAAAGTGCGCTCTCCCAAGTTTAAGAGAAGCGGTATTCGAAAAAGAAATTAATGCCATAGAAAGTGATGTTAAGTCCATACAAAATGCCCAAGAAGTTAAAATTAGTTGGGGTGTAAGCATTATTAACGGCAATGAACAGCATGTTTTAAGCGTATCGCTCATCAATTGCAGCGATTTACCAACGGCATCGAACGAACTAGCTTCGATTAGTAAAGACATTTTACACGCTGTTACTCGTTCACTCAAGAATAAAAGTGACTATACAACCTTTGAAGTGAAATATGTGAACGCTTCTGAAAAGGGAATTATTCAATCATCTGATCAATTAAAGTACCTGTTCACTCCTGAAGAATTGGGTATTAGCTCAGACATTCATCAAAATACCGATGAAACGCCTTCTCATGGTGCTCGTTTATAACAAGTGCCTGAGAAGAAAGAAACAGAAAGCTTCTGGACAACTTCCACTCTTATTACTGACGTTCATAAAAACTAATTTATCCCCTCTCCATTTTGATCTTCCCCAATTCCCGACTTTCTTTGCAGAAGAAAATTTAATTCAGTTCACCAAACTGCCGTAACTATTTTCCATTGACATGTTAATGACTTCAAATAAGACACTTTTTTTAGTATCAACGTTTATACTGTTGGCTGTTTCTCTGACCCATGCACAGACCATTGTAACGGGTAAAATAGTGGACATAACTACCGGTCAGGCGCTAAGCGAAATAGAAGTAGCCAGCGCCAGGTATGATACAACCGCATGGACAAACAAGAGAGGCTACTTCCAAATTCCCTGTGAGAAAGGAGATACTTTGACAATTTATGATAAAAGTGAATCCTATCAGGCTCGACAGATAGTCGTACCCACCACCTCCTATTTCATGATTGAACTCAAACCAGCAGGTATGGAGTTGGTCTCAAATAAGCATGAACAGGGACAGTTATTGAATGGGTATAAGAGGGGTCTTTGGCACTATTACGACAACGGAGAGAAGACACTATCTGTAAACTACGACAACTCTGCGATTGAGTTTCTCAAAGAAGACACTACCTCGTATGCGGTATTCGTTGATGGAGAGTGGACGTATAAGCAACTCGAACATTATCCCAGGTATTTGGGTAGCTATGATGAATTTCATGCAATATTGCACTACAGTATCCTCTTTCCAAGAGATTTGATCAGGATGGGCGTTGAAGGTACGTTACATTTAATGTTTGAGGTGGATACCTTGGGAAAAGTAACTAACACATTCATTATTAACAACCTCGGTTTAAACACAAAAAAATCAGCAATTGAAGGCTTAAAGAAAGTCCCAAACCTGTGGATTTCTGCTGAATATGGTGAAAGAAAGGTTAAGTCCAGATTTCACATTCCCGTATCCTTTACCTATCACGAGGGAAGTTTAAAAAACGAAAAAGGGGAAATAAAGAAACTGCATCAAAACTGGGATAAGAGAATGGATCCGATAAAAGAATACGTTTCCACGCCACTACAAGAAATTATTTTCACCTTGATCGAAGTGAGGAGAGACGTTAAGAGGAGTATGAAGTAAAAAAACATATAATCCCGCTGGCACTCGCTTGTCCTTAAATCCGCATGTCACATAGAAAACAGGCAGTAATTCTCTATAGAGTAGCTATTTACGGCCATTGTGCTTTCACCTAAATTGGTATTGCTAACCAACACAATATGAAAATATTAAACCCAGAATTGTCATTAGGAAATCTAAGTTAGGACGAAAAGCAAGTTAAGATTGGAGGATTCATTCCAGATTCCTTGAACCCATTTTCTTCTAAGTCAATATATGAATTAAAAGACGACCAAATTTTGAAAGCATCCAGCTTATTGACCTATGAGCTAGGCAAGGTGGTGAAGTTTGAAAATACAGGAGTTAAGAAGACGCTTTACCCCCGGATGTTTTAGGAGAAATAGCATGGAATTGGAGCCCTAGGAATGCGAGGGGCTTTTCATTCTCTCTCTGTCCAGATATCCGGATCACGATGCGTGCTGAGTACTGCGGAGACTATGACCTGTTTTTTATCATCATCTACGGTAAAGTGGACCACGTAAGGAAAAGTGTCCAAGAGAGCAAGCAGTACGAGTATCTTTATATTGGACAGCTACGGCTTTTGGGGGTTGCTTGATGAATTTTACTTTGTGTCAAACTTGCTGTGTGAAGCGTTTGCCTAGTCCTTGCTTGCGATCATTGTACCATTTAGCAGCGTCTTTAATATCCCGTTTAGCCAGAGGAAGGATAGTAGATTTATACATCAAAGATCCTTCTCGATCTCATCCATTGCCAGATCAAAGTCCACTGCCTGGTCAGGATTTTGTTTGTAGCTTTCCATGCGTTGATCGATAATCTCTTTGTGCCAGTCAGGGATATCCTGATCTATGTCCTTGTACCTGGACTTGATGCTGTTCCATTCCTGAATCGGAATAAATACCCCGGTGGTCCGTCCTTTATCATCTGTAATGTATTGTAAGCCCATAAGTGAACGAGTTTTTGTTGGAGACCCAATTTAAATCTTAGAGATACAAAACAATATGTAAGGATTTTTTTGAGTTTGTTGAGAAAAAAGCAACAATAAAGGTAATTACCCTTCTGGTCACAGCCTGTCACTGGTGACCTTAAAAAGTTTTCCGTCTTCTGATTTTGAACAAGAACTTTCAATCAAAGCTAAAAATCGTGCTTTGAATCATTTAAGCGAGGGTTTCTTAACAAAAAATAATTTGAACAGAAACCAGTAGCTAATAACACCCCATTTCTTCCAGCTAATCCAACTGCTTTGAATCCACGGTGGCGATCAACCATTGCCCACCAAGCTCTTTAGATCGTGATCCGGGAGAGGCATTTCCTACATGAATGGTGTAAAGCCCCTTTCGTAAGACGGGCTCCCCGTCTTCGTTGAATTGCTCAAAATCCGACGGTTGAAGCTCAAACGAAACTACCTTCGATGTACCCGCTTTTAACGCTACCCGTTGGAACCCTCTCAAGGAAGAAATGGGGTCCGTGGTCTTCGCTAAAGGAGAACTTATGTACAGCTGCACCACTTCATCCGCAGCCATCGACCCCTCGTTTTTCAAGGTAACCTGTACCCGACATGTTTTCTTTTTTACTTCGATATTGAGATCTGAATACGCAAAGGTGGTATACGACAGCCCATAGCCAAATGGGTATTGAGGCGTTGTCGTCATGTACTTGTACGTACGATTCTTCATGGTATAGTCCTCAAAAGCCGGAAGTTCGTCCACGCCATACGGAAAGGTGACCGGCAGCTTTCCCGACGGGCTTACCTCACCAAACAACACATCCGAGATGGCATTGCCCCCCTCCTCTCCGGGATACCACGCAAACAAGATGGCATCCGCAATGTCTGCCACTTCCGGCATCGCGATTGGGCTGCCTCCGGTGACAATGAGCACAAGCGGCGTTTCAGACTTGCCTTTTAGTTTCTTCAGGTAGTCAATCTGATGTTGCGGCAGTCGTATGCCTGTACGGTCTCCTTTCTCATCAGAGGCCAATGATTCGCCCTCCTCTCCTTCCAGTAACCCGGAGATTCCCATCACCGCAATCATTACGTCAGATCGCTTGGCCTCCCCGGTAGACCAATCGATCGGGTTGACATTGGCACGATAAGGCAAAACGCCCATTTTGTAATTGATACTGGTCCCTAAGCTTACGTGTGAAACAATTCCGTCCAAAATGGACACCGTATTCCCGGAAAGCCCGTAGTAATTGCCCAGTAAAACCTCTTCGCTGGATGCGTGCGGTCCGACGATATAAAGGGACGCAATGTCTTTCTTCAAAGGCAATAGGTTGCCTTCATTTTTCAGCAGTACCAATGACTTCACAGCCGCCTCGTACGCTACCTTTCGGTGAGGTTCGGCATCCACCACTTCAGAAGAAATGCCGGCATAAGGGTTGGAAGTTTCACGATCAAAAAAGCCCAGACGGAAGCGTGTTAAGTAGAGTTGCACCAGCGACTCATCCAATTTCGATTCGTCCAAAAAGCCGTTTTCTATGGCTTTGCCTATGTACCGAAAGACGTTGCCACAATTGAGGTTCAACCCGCTGTTAATCGCCAGGGCAGCAGACGCTTCCGGGCTGTCCGTTACTTTGTGAAAGCGGTGAAAATCCGAAATCGCTCCACAGTCCGAGACCACGTACCCATCAAATCCCCATTCTTCTCTTAACAGCTGCTGTAAAAACCGTGGACTCCCACTTGCCGGCTCACCGTTGACACGATTGTATGCCCCCATCACCCCTTCCACGTTCCCTTCTTTGACCAGCGCCTCAAAAGCCGGAAGGTACGTTTCCTGCAAGTCTTTAGGCGTACTAATGGCATCAAACTCATGCCTTAGTTCTTCAGGACCCGAATGAACCAGGTAGTGTTTGGCACATGCGGCCGCCTTCAGGTATTTGGGATCACTGCCCTGGATGCCCTCGACGAATGCCACGCCCATTTTTCCTGAAAGAAAGGGGTCTTCCCCATAGGTCTCCTGTCCCCTGCCCCACCGGGGATCCCGAAAGATGTTCACGTTAGGAGACCAAAAAGTCAGTCCGGCATATTTTCCTCTGTTGCCTATTGCCTGGGAAGCGTTAAATTTTGCTCTGGCCTCCGTGGAAATAACGTCACCCACCTTTTTCATCATCGCCGCGTCAAACGTCGCCGCCATCCCGATGGCTTGTGGGAAAACCGTCGCGCGCCCATTTCTCGCCACCCCATGAAGGGCTTCGTTCCACCAATTGTACTCCGGCACCCCCAACCGTGGGATGGCCGGGCTCTGATCCATGGTCTGAGAAATCTTTTCTTCCAGTGTCATGGCCTGAATAAGCAGTTTTGCACGCTCCTCAAACGAAAGGGCCTCGTCATACCACGGGTGTGCCGGTGCCTGCCCAAAACCTGCAAAACATGAAAAAAGTAGAAAAAAGAAGGATAAGTACTTTAGAGCGTTCACTGAAGACTGGATTTTATAAGTTTTATTAACTAATTGAATGGATTAAATCGTTACCTAAACGACGTGTAAGTGATTTTTGAAAAGCATTTTCAACTCACCTGATCACCTTCATGATGGAATTGAATTGACCGGAACCTATGGAAAGTCGGATCCTTTGGAGGATGATCACTTAGATTTTAATGTGATCTCTACGACCCCATTCGCACCCCTGATGCCATAGTGTGATGCATCGTTGCCCCTCAATACTTTTACCTCTTTTACCTGCCGGGGTTGAATGCCTTCGATCCTTTGCCTGATCATCCCATCCACAACGAACAGTGCACTTGGGTCACCAATAAACGTGGATGCCCCTCTTGAACTCAATACGACAGACCTTGCCCCATTGGTATCTACGATTTTAGCCTGAGGAAAAACAGATTGGATCACCTGAAAGATGTCCTGCATCGTTTCAAAATTGTTGTTTTCGTCGCCCAAGTTTTCAATGCAATAATCCAGGTCTTCCTTAGACATGTGCCCTTTTTCGATCACCTTGCTATACGCCCAATCGTCATCTCTGTAGATGATATTGATGACCAGTTGATCCTGCCCGGCATACGCTCTCATGCCCCTCTCAAAACCCGTGGCTTTTACACGGACCAGGTCATTTCCCTTTATTTTCAATGTGAAATTTCCCAAAGAGTCAGTCATCACCTCATCTTTTCCCTGCTTTGACCAAACCACCGCCTTTTTGACCGGAAAAGCGTTGAAAGCAGTTATTTTACCTGATACGGTTGTAGGTTGTGAGAAAGCATAGCTTAAGGGTGAAATAAGCAGGGAGATTATAAATAGCTTCATGGTTAAGTGTTGATTTTTGGGGTTAAAATATTTGGTTAAGTTATTTAATCATCTTCAAATGACAAGGTAAATCGAAAATCTAAACAGCCATACCT
>JBCCXH010000338.1:0-5937 GCA_039192005.1 Bacteroidota bacterium | reverse complement strand
CCAAGACCTCTACCAACGGCAATATCCTGGGTGACGGCACCGATATCTATGGAGCGGGCTATCCCGACTGTGTACTTGCCGTGCGCAATGAGAAAAAACGGGTGCGAAAATTGAAGTTTTTTTGCTTCGGGAGCTGAATAGAGAAATGAAGTTGTGGGACGTTTTAGTAGATCCTGCCAGAAAAATCAGAGTTGGTAATAAACTTTATTTTGGAGATGGTGAGTTGGTAGCCGAAGTAATTGATAATACCACGAGTAGAGGAAGAACCATTCGGTTTCTCTTTGATGGCGATCGTGAACAATTTTATAAAATGATCGACTCCATGGGAGAAACTCCGCTCCCTAAGGAAATAAAACGAGGCGCAGAACCTGAAGACCGCGAAAGATTTCAAACAATTTATGCTGACAAAATCGGTGCCGTAGCAGCCCCAACAGCAGGTCTTCATTTTACCCCTCAGTTAATGAAAAGACTGGAATTGGTTGGTGTAGACGTAGCTAATATAACGTTGCATGTTGGCCTTGGAACCTTCCGTCCTGTCGATGTAGAAGATCTTACTAAACATAAAATGGACTCAGAAAATTACTGGGTCGAAAAACCAACGGCGGACAGAGTCAATCAAGCACTAGATCAGAAAACAAGGATTTGCGCGGTTGGCACCACTGTCATGAAGACACTGGAGTCTTCAGTTTCGGCTACAGGTTACCTGAAAGATAATTCAGGATGGACAGATAAATTTATCTTCCCTCCATATGATTTTAAAATTTGCAACGCTCTGATAACTAATTTCCACCTGCCTGAATCTACTCTTTTAATGATGGCCTCGGCGTTTGGAGGATATGAGGTAGTTAGGGAAGCTTACGATGTAGCCATAAAAGAAAAGTACAGATTCTTTAGTTATGGTGACGCGATGCTAATCATCTAACCGATATGCGAAGGTATGCCATCATAGTTGCCGGTGGCAAAGGCACCAGAATGAATAGCGATGTGCCGAAACAATTTCTGTTGATTGATGGTGAGCCGATTATTGTACGGACCATTAGGGTTTTTCTCAAAGCGGATTCAGGAATTACACCGATCATTGTTATACCAAAAGAGAGTATTGGTGATTGGAATCTCATCAAAGAACGCCACTTGGCGAAGGTGAAAGTCATCGATGCTGTAGGAGGCGAAACAAGGACAAGTTCGGTGCTATCCGGACTACAACAAATCACGGACGATGGTGTAGTTGCCATTCATGATGCCGTTCGGCCATACGTTTCACCTAAAATCATATTGAATTCATTCGAATCTGCCGAGATACATGGGAGCGGTGTGGTATGCATTCCCTTAAAAGATTCCATAAGAGAGCTTACTGGTGGCGATACATCCGTTTCAAGAAATAGAAATGATTTTGTTCTGGTTCAGACTCCCCAGACATTTATTGTATCCAAAATTAAAGATGCCTACCGTAAAGTAGGAGATCATGCATCGCATACAGACGATGCATCTGTGTACGAGGGTGCAGGCTATAAGGTAGCTATGGTGACGGGTAGCTATGCAAACATAAAGATCACAACTCCCGAAGACCTGAAAGCCTAATACTCGTCCTCGTTAAAGAAAAAGTCTTCTTTTGTTGGGTAATCCGGCCAGATTTCCTCAATATTCTCAAAAGGTTGACCATCATCCTCAAGTTCCTGAAGGTTTTCAACTACTTCTAGGGGAGCCCCAGATCTGATAGAATAATCTATCAATTCGTCTTTTGTTGCTGGCCATGGAGCGTCTTCTAAATAAGATGCAAGTTCTAGTGTCCAATACATATTCTACTCTCTTTTAATACGGAGCCGCGTGTAATGCGCGCAAATATAAATTTATTATCTAAATATCAAATTGATATATACCAGTATTAAAATACTGATTTTCTTCATAAATAGTTTGAACGTTCCAATTAAAAATATATTTAAAAAGCATCATCCATAATCCACTCCAATAGCTTTTCCTTAATATTAATCTTACGTTGTTGGTTTTTTAGTTTGTTCACGACCATTTTATTGAACTTCCCATCATGAGAGGAGAAATTAGCAGAATTTTCTTCATAGGTCTTAAGGTCCTCTTTATCCCTGGTAATGAGGTCTTTTACAATACCTATACGAATGCTTTTCTTTTTTTCTCCGTCCAGTTTGTGAAAGTCTTTGAAACGTCGCGCAGCAAGGTTATTGATAAAGTCTTTCTCCATTAAAAGCTGTACCCATTCAAGCACTTCCCTCTTTGCGGGGTTTCGGGATTTATCACTAAAGGCATTCTTTCGGATAAGTTCCAGTTCTTTTTTATTGATAGGATCTTTGGAAGTTTTGAGCGCTCTCAATGAGGTTAAGATGGTAGAGTAGTCTGTTTTCGGCGAAGAAGCGTGTTTAGGTTTCAGGTTGTTGTTGAACTGCTCAATAAGCGGCTTGAAGATCTCACTTGGGACCCCACCTACATTTTTCCATTCTTCTCGTAATGCTTTGATTCGGTCAAACCTCGCCTTACCAAATAATTGATTGATTGTTTCCGATTCTGAAACCAGGCTTTCATATTGTTTTTGCCTCATTTGGGTAAGACGTTGTTTGTCTTCAAAGAAATTTTTCTTGCGATCAAAGAATGACTTTGTTAACGTCCAAAACTCCTCGTCCAACTCCTCATTTTTTCCCTGTTCTGCATTGCCTGTTTTGATCCACCGGGCTTTGATGTCGTTTAGCTGCTCCGTTCCTTCTTTCCAATTGATGGATTGAATTGCCTCTTTTGTTTCTGCTATCAGCGCCGTTTTTATTTCCGTATTTCTGGCCCTGTTTTTTTGGATAATGTCTTTTACTAAGGACTCATACCTGTCCAGCTTTTCCAATAAGGTGGGGTAGTCCCCTAAGCCATCATGATGAGGAAGTTGTTCTTTCAGATGTAAAAGCTTCATTAAAAACGATCCTTTATTCTCGGTTTCGTCAATTTTTTTTGTTACCTCATCAATTTTTGTTTGGAGGTCGCTGTAGCGCTGTAAAAAAAAAGCAACAGAGGTTTCAAGGTCGTCATTTCGTACCTCACCAATTTCTCTGTCGGAAAAGCCGCCCCAACCGTTTAGGAAGAGTTTTCCGTTTTTTGCGTGTCCGAAAGGTATATCCGTATTTTCCAAGAGTGACTAGTAATTTCTAAATGGGTGGTATATTCGATTTCTAATCAAACTTAAGCATGTCAGACGAAAAGATCATCTTCTCTATGTCGGGGGTAAGCAAAATATACCCTCCACAAAAACAAGTACTTAAGAATATTTATTTGTCATTTTTCTATGGAGCTAAAATAGGGGTTCTTGGGCTGAATGGCGCTGGAAAATCTTCTCTATTAAAAATTATTGCTGGAATTGATAAAGAATTTCAGGGCGAAGTCGTTTTTTCACCAGGGTTTTCGGTGGGAATGCTGGAACAGGAGCCAGAACTAGACGCCGAGAAAACAGTAATAGAGGTAGTGCGAGAAGGGGTGAAAGAAATAAATGATCTACTAAAGGAGTATGAGGAGATCAACGCTTCGTTTGCAGAGCCTGAAGTGCTGGATGATCCGGAGAAGATGAATAAACTTATCGAGAGACAGGGTGAAGTGCAGGAAAAACTGGATGCTACTGGTGCCTGGGAAATCGATCATAAGCTGGAGCGGGCGATGGATGCCTTACGCACTCCTCCTGAAGATGCCTTAATCAAAAACCTCTCGGGGGGAGAAAAAAGAAGAGTAGCGCTCTGTCGACTCTTGTTGGAACAACCGGATGTCCTGCTTTTAGATGAGCCGACTAACCACCTCGATGCTGAGTCTGTCCTTTGGTTGGAACACCATTTGCAGCAGTATGAAGGAACGGTCATTGCAGTAACTCACGACAGGTATTTTCTTGATAACGTAGCTGGATGGATTTTGGAATTGGACAGAGGGGAAGGCATCCCATGGAAGGGGAATTACTCCAGTTGGCTGGAGCAAAAACAAAAACGATTACAACAGGAGGAGAAGCAGGAGTCAAAGCGTCAGAAGACACTGGAACGAGAACTTGATTGGGTTCGCATGAGTCCCAAAGGACGTCAGGCAAAAGCAAAAGCACGATTAAGCGCGTACGACAAGCTATTAAGCCAGGAAGCAAAGGAAAAAGAGAAAGACTTAGAGTTATACATTCCGCCAGGTCCGCGGTTAGGAGCCAAGGTGATTGAACTCAATGGTGTAGCTAAAGCTTTTGGAGATAAATTACTTTACGAAGACCTCACCTTTAATCTGCCACAAGGAGGTATTGTTGGAGTGATTGGTCCGAATGGAGCAGGTAAGTCCACCTTGTTTAAAGTCATTACCGGAAAAGAAGCACCTGATGCAGGGAGTTTCGAAATTGGTGATACAGTGGTGATGAGCTATGTGGATCAGGAACACGATCAGTTGGACGAAGCGAAGACAGTGTTTGAAACGATTTCAGAGGGCAACGAAATCATCGATTTAGGAGGCAAAGAAATGAATGCACGTGCTTACGTGAGTAAGTTCAATTTCACAGGACCGGATCAAGCGAAGAAAATTGGCAACCTTTCAGGGGGCGAGCGCAACCGGGTGCATTTAGCACTTACATTAAAAAGAGGCGCAAACCTGATTTTGTTAGATGAGCCGACAAACGACCTGGACGTGAATACGCTTCGGGCACTGGAAGAAGCATTGGATAACTTCGGTGGCTGCGCGGTGGTGATTTCTCACGATCGGTGGTTCTTAGATCGCATTGCAACGCATATCCTTGCTTTTGAGGGTGACTCCCAGGTATACTGGTTTGAAGGGAATTTCTCAGATTACGAGGCAAACAGGAAAAAACGATTAGGAGACGAAGAACCAAAACGAATTAAGTATAAAAAATTGATGGCCTGATTCATAACGCTCATTAGATATAAGAAAGGGGGAGTCTAATCTTGGACGGATTGCATCCAAATGAAGGTGACTGCCCTTTTTTCATTGTAATTCATTATTGACAAATAGATGGAACTGGTAGAAATTTTCAGAAATAGAGATGGAAAATAGGTTGAACAAGATGAAGTTCTATGATATGGAAAAATCGATACATCCCTCTCTAGAACTAAAGTTCCGAATTAAGGCTTGTTCATAATGACCTGTCTGTAATTAACGACAATCGTTCTTTAACATTTATCCGGTGAAAGCTTTAAAAAGCTGGACCTTCATGGGTTTTATAAGTCCTGATCGACCTCTTTCGGCCCAGCAACCTCTTAGTATATCCCATCCCTTTTTGCTCCAAAAAATAAAGTGTGCTTCGCTTATGCAAGTGATAATCAAGAGGTAGAACAGCTATATGTTGACCCTAATGGCAATATCCAAGATTAAGTGTAGTTACATCCACTACCATCTTCTGGATTTTGAATTTGTTTAAAAATGTTAAATGTTACGTATGGACTTTGCTATAATTTTTTTTGGCAAGGAATTTGATTTTAACCTTATCGTGTTATAGGTATAGGTTGTTTGAGTTTTGGTTAGTTGGTGTCCCGTTCCCTACCTGGGAGCGGGATTTTTTTTAAATTAAAATTCAAATTTTTTAAATAGGTTCGTTAAGATGTATATCTTGAAATAAAATTCTTAATAAATTAGAATTGCCCGTAATCACAGAAACAAACCTAATTGAGCGTTTCAAACAAACAAGGAGCCTAACTGCCTATCTTTGTGAAACGTTAGAGATAGAAGACTTTGTCGTTCAGCCCATCGTTGACGTTAGTCCGTTAAAGTGGCATTTGGGACATACTACCTGGTTTTTTGAAAACTTTATCCTTGTTCCATACCTCAAGAACTATACGCCTTTCCATCCCAGATACAACTATTTGTTTAATAGTTACTATGTGGCGGCGGGCGAAAGATGGCAGCGAGCCAACAGAGGACTCCTGACCCGTCCTACCGTTAAAGAAATCTTCAGGTACAGAGAAT
>JBCCXH010000337.1:0-5957 GCA_039192005.1 Bacteroidota bacterium | reverse complement strand
TTGGATGGAAACCTAATTTCATATTATGAAAACGGAGATTTAGAAACAAAGGGAAGAATGAAAGAAGGTAAACCATTTGGTAAATATGAAAGCTATTATTCAAATGGCAACCCCTTTATTATGTCAGAAAGCATTGGAAACGGAATACACTACTTGTATGACAGTCTCAGAACAGACAGCCTTAAAATCCTTTATGAAAACTTTGACCCAATCGATACACTCGAATGGTAACGCTCTCTTTTGTTACGGTTCGTAACCCAATCCATATGGTGGAGCAGGCGGTGACAGTAGTGAAAATGGAGGGAACGCTACCACCAAAAGCACCACTGCTTCTGCTAGCGACAAAAGTTTCGTTCTTCTTGAATCTTTGACCTTGTCCAATGATAGCGGAAGAAGGATAAGAAGCTCCTGTTGTAAAAGGCAGTCCGATTATGCGGGGAAGTGGTTCAATCTAGCAAAAACCCACTACTCAATACTGAAACTCATTTACCCGGATACACCGGACTCATCGTATCCTCCAAAGGTTGGGACTTTCCACCAGATGCCCAGCGAAATCCCCTGGTAAGCAACGTCCACACGTCCGGGTGTTCCCAATCCTCGGGAGAATGGCCGACCGATAAGTAGAAAATCCTTCCTTTGCCATAGTGTCGCTTCCACATCACAGGCATGACCGCACCATCCACCCAATAGTCGTACTCACCGGTATACGTAGTAGTCGCCAGCACTTGGGAATTAGGATCCACCAAAAGGTAATACTGCTCACTCTCCACAGAGAAATCATCGATACCTTTCGTAATGGGGTCCTCTGTATCAATAATATCCACCTGATACGTCAACTTATTTCCCGGGTGAGCGACCCATTGCCCTCCCACCATGTACTGAAACTTTTGGTTATTGCGAAAGGAATCGCCAATCCCTCCGTGACACCCGGCGAGGCCCACTCCTCTTTTTACTGCCTTGGTCAGGCCATTAATTTGAGCTTTGGAGATGGTGCCCATGGTCCATGACTGAAGGATCAGGTCAATGTCCTTCATGATCTCCTCTTGTGCATAGATCCCCAGAGAATCGGAAACAATCACCTGCGCACCCTGTGCTTCCAACCAGGGGGTAACCTTTTGCATGAATTCCAGAGGATAGTGCCTTTTCCAGCCTCCATAGACCACAAGTACTTTTTTGCCTTTCAGCGATGGCAATCCATCTTTCGACAGTTCCTGAGCGTGTGTGCTTTCTACGAAAGAAACCAACATAAAAAAGAACAACACGACGTTTAACCTTATCTTCATAATGGTTTAGTTGGCTTTATTCATGAAATTCATTTCTGCTTGTTTCAGATAAGCCTTGGGAAACTTCGTAGCTGCCTTGATTTGTACGTTTTTGTAGTACGCCTCAGCCCCTTCCGACTGAAGTTGTATCTTTCCTTTCGTGAGCGGTTCTTCTGCCCCCTTCACCACCTTTCGGTGGTTGTGCACCACCATCACCACTTTGCCATTTACCACGTGCATGCTTTTGTTCCCCACACAAATGACCTCTACCGTATTCCACTCCCCATTGGGTTTTTCGTTCGGTTCTTTAATGTGGCAATAGGCCGGGTTGCCCCCTCCTGCCCCATAGGTGATCATGGTATCTTCCTCTCCGGTCACCTGGTAGCGACGTTCTCCGGTTTTGGTAGAGAAAACATCCGCTCTCGCTTTTACCAGTGCCACAAAGTCACCCATGTCCCCTTCCTGTATCTGACATTCCAGACTGGACATCCAGACGTTCCAGAACGCTCCGTGCTTCCCGTGACAATGGTACAAAATGCCGTTATCTCTTTTGGCCTTCAGACGTGGTGCCCATTTCTTCTCGCCCCATTTAAATTCTGCTTTAAGATGGTAGTTTTCATATTCTTCAAGACTGGTAAGGCCAGCATAGATCTCACCGGTGACTTTCAACAGTACTTCACCCTCTTCCTCAATTGTTGACATGACCTTCTTGGGATCATTTCCTAATCCTAACGGAGTACCTTTATGCACATTGTCGCTTTTTTCTACGCCCTCCAGGTCTACGGAAGTATGAGGCACACCAACAAAGACCTCCCATTTGGTCAGGTCCTTATCCAATAAATTTTGCCACTTCTTCCCAAGAGAAGCCTGCTGGCAAAAACAAGTAGTAACGCTTAGGGTAAAAAACAAAAGGAATGTAATTTTCATCGTTTGGGTTTGTATGATAAAATCAAAATGACTGAGTCTTTCAGTTCACTCATCACTCTGCTAAAAGTCTTCAAAGAAAATTAATTCTACTAAAAGATCAATCATAAACTTGATTTGTTGCGATTCAACTATTGTAAGCGTTGGTTTTCAATGGGTTACAAATATTTTTTAAAAGAAACAGCCTTTTTAAAGTAAGGGATTTTGAAAAAGAAGTAGTAGCATCCTATCTCTCTGTCCAAAGAAGTTAGTTGAACACTGCTACATGTGAGAATCGCGTTGTTTTCTGATCAGGCAAAACTCAAAATACCGTAAAGAGGCTAATGACCGTCTTTGTTTTTCAGGTAATTGTTCATGGTTTCGAAGATGTGGATTTTCATCAGGGAAGACGCGGCTTCTGCATTTTTCTTCTCGATGGCATCCAGAATGTTTTGATGCTGTTCTAACATTAGGTTTTTGACAACCAAGAGGTCTACGTCTACCTTAGCAAAAAGCTCCGTTTTAAATTTTGGTGTCAAATGAAAGATCGGACTAAACAACAATTCAAGAATGCTGTTATTAGCGATAGATAGAATGGTTCGGTGAAACGTATTATCCAGCTCAATTTCCAATTTCAAGTTTTCCAGATCGCATTGTCTTAACTGATGCAGGTTTTCTTTAAGCATGTCTACGTGTTCCTTATTTCTATTCAGAGCTGCCTGAGAAGCGATGGTCGGTTCTACCATTAAGCGGGTGTGGATCGTTTGGAACATGATGTCCGAATCCGAGGAAAGTAAGAAAAAGTTATTGAGCATCTCGGATGTATGCCGTATACTTATTTCAGATACGTATACCCCTTTCCCCTTTTTTATGGTTAAAACCCCTTTTTCATCCAGCTTATGAATGGCCTCCCTAATGGTGTCTTTGCTAACATGATATAACCGGGATAATTCTTCCTCTTCGGGAATCCTCTGAGAAGGACGGTATGTGCCATTTCTAATTGCTTCTGTGAGCTTTTCTTCGATTTGCGGGGAAGTTGCTAGTTCTTCTTTTCCAAGCTGGGGACACATATAACATAGGTCTTAATTACTAATCAAAAAAAATCAACACATTGTATATCACATAAATATATTAATAAAGGTTTAGCTGAAAAAAAAACTGATACTGAAGATGCGAGAATCGAAACAAATTACGATCAAGTCTAATAAAAAAGGGACGTAGCTAATACATCCCTTCTCGTTCTGTTTGATCTGTGTATTTCTTTAACCTCTTACTGCATCTAACTCATCGGCTAGTTTCTCCGCTTTATCGTTCATTTTCAAGTTTGTATAGATATAAGACAAGGTCTCTAACACGGTCTCGTCTGTACTATTCAGGTCATATAACTTTTCCCAGTATGGAAGTGCTGCATTCAACTGATCGTTGATTTTCACAGTCAATTCGTCATACTTCTTTTCTTCTTTATAGCTTAACGAGTTTCGTTTTTTGATTAATTCGTTGCATTCGTTAAATACCATTACTCCAATATTGAAGTTTGAATTAAAGTGATTAGGATCCGCCTCAATTGCTTTTTCATAACTGGACATCGCACCTTCTATATCGTCTAATTCTTCTTTGATCACCCCCAGGCTAAAGTAAAGGTCAGGGTTATTCGGTTCACTTGCGATGGCTTTTTCTATGCCGCTTTTTGCTTCATCAATTTTATCTTGCTGAATAAGAATGTTGATCTCAAATTTCTGAAAATCAACATCATTCGGATACGCCGCTTTTCCTTTGGTAATGACTTCGAGTGCCTGATCCAGGTCTTCTTTTTGAAGTGCAAAGTTGTATAGTCGAAGGAAAATACCTTTTTCTTTTGCGCCGGCTTTCAGAGCCTTATTGAAGTTAGCTTCTGCTTTCGCATTGTCTTCGGCAGAGGTAGCGGCATAGGCTGCATTCACAATGGAGTTGGTATCACTTGGTAGAATCATGAAAGCTTTTTCAAAGTTGGTAGCTGCTTTGTTGAATTCTTCCGCCTGATAATCTTCGATAGCTGCGTTGTAATAGTATGCATAGTATCCCTGTAATTTGGAATCTATGTTTACGATGCCTGATGCCGTAAGCTCAGTCAACGTTTTTTGTTCAGGATCTTTTTTCAACGCTTTTGCAAAAGACTCCAACGAGACTTTCATCGCATTTGGCTCATTATTGGCGGTATCCAGAGCAGCGTAAATCATGCCTCTGTAATACCAGGTCTTCGCCTTATATTTTGTTTTTTCGTATTCAATCGCCTGATCAATGATTGTTTTTGCTTCGCCTAGTTCTCCTTTGTCGAACGCTGCTTTCGCTTTATTAATATTTGGCTTTTGTGCAAAAGTTGCGCCACCCACGAGCATAACAACTATCGCAAGAATAGATCTCATTTTCATTAGATTTAGGTTATTCATTATCGTTCTTTTCTTCTGATTCTTCTTCAGTCTCAATATTTGAAATTTTCTCTACCGCAGATATTTCATCTTTATCATTTAGTTTGATGAGCTTCACGCCTTGCGTGGCTCGACCCATCACCCTCAGATCACCTACGGGCATTCTTATGGCAATCCCGGATTTATTGATGATCATTAATTCATCACCGTCTACCACGTCTTTGATTGCGACCAGTGCCCCCGTTTTCTCCGTTACGTTTAGCGTCTTCACTCCTTTTCCGCCTCGTTTGGTTACTCGGTAGTCTTCCAACTCACTTCGTTTTCCATACCCTTGCTCTGATACAACCAATAAGTTAGGTGGATTATTGTGATCTACACAAACCATGCCTACGACAAACTCTTCTTCTGTAATGGACATTCCTCTGACTCCTGCGGCCATTCTTCCCATCGCCCGTACGTCAGATTCATGAAAGTTAATGGCTCTACCCGTGTTACAAGCAATAACTACCTGGCTGTCTCCATTGGTAAGTCGCACGTTGAGTAGTTTATCTCCCTCATTGATGGTAATGGCATTAATGCCGTTGCTTCTCGGTCTGCTGTACGCCTCCAGTGAGGTTTTCTTTATGGTGCCCCTCTTGGTACACATGACCAAAAAGTAGTTATTGATGTAATCCGGGTCTTCCAGTGTTTTTACATTAATAACAGATCGCACCTTGTCATCACTTTCGATGTTAATAAGGTTCTGTATCGGTCGCCCTTTCGCTGTTTTGCTTCCCTCTGGTATTTCCCAAACTTTTCGCCAAAAGACTTTTCCAAATTCAGTAAAAATCAAAAGGTAGTTGTGAGCCGAAGCAATGAAAAGGTGTTCGGTAAAATCATCGTTCTTGGAGGTCGCGGCCCTACTGCCTACCCCACCCCGTCCCTGGGTTCGATAATCGGTAAGCGGTGTTCTTTTAATGTATCCTTGATGAGAAATGGTGAGGACCATGTCTTCGTCAGGAATCATGTCTTCCGCGGTAAACTCGTCTGCGCTATGCTCGATTAGGGAACGCCTTTCGTCCCCATACCGCTCTTTCATTTCAGTGAGTTCGTCCTTGATGATCTGCATTCGTAACCCTTCGTCTGCCAAAATTTCTTTGAGACGAACGATTAACTCCTTAATTTCTTCGTATTCTTTTACGATCTTATCACGCTCAAGGCCGGTGAGGCGCTGAAGTCGCATCTCCAGAATGGCCTTCGCCTGTATTTCTGATAATCCGAACCGTTCTATTAGTCCTGATTTTGCTTCGTCTGGATCTCTGGAAGACCTGATCAACTCGATCACTTCGTCCAAGTTGTCCAAAGCGATGAGGTATCCTTCCAGAATGTGGGCGCGCCTTTCGGCTTC
>JBCCXH010000336.1:0-5962 GCA_039192005.1 Bacteroidota bacterium | reverse complement strand
TCAAATTCCAATAGCCGCTGAAGTATCGTATAAATAAAAGAGCAGAAGATGACGAAAATTGCCGGTTTGACGAGCCGGTGCCGATCCTCAAGAATAAACGATCGGATGTTTCGTCCCGGTCGGATGAGCAACTCCCGGATCGTAAAAAGAATGCCTTTTTTAAAACTAAGGACACTTCCTATTTCATCGATGATGAACCTGCCGTCAATTCTTGGTAACTGCGCCGGCCGTCCACACTTTGCACAATAATTTCCATCAAGTGGGTGATCACAATTTGGACATTCCATATGGTGAATCTAATGCATTTTCTCAATTGTTAAAATGGAGAAGTGACGGCAGGAAGGCGGAGTAGGCTAAAAAAAAGTCTTTAACAGGATAGAACAACCCCATAATGAACTGGGATAACGTCGTAATGAGATGGAACAACCACGTAATGGGCTGGAATAACTTCGGAATGGGCTGCGACAACCTCGTAACGAGATCACCAGGCCACTTAAAAGCAACCTGGTGAATTTCGCGTGATTACCTTTTAGCTACCTCCACGTAGTCTCTTTCATTGGCGCCCGTATAGATTTGTCTTGGTCTGCCAATCGGCTCTCCCTTTTCTCTCATTTCTTTCCACTGCGCGATCCATCCCGGGAGTCTACCTAAAGCAAACATCACCGTAAACATCTCCGTAGGGATGCCCAAAGCCCGATAGATGATCCCTGAGTAGAAGTCAACGTTCGGATACAGCTTTCTTTCGACGAAATAAGGATCGCTGAGCGCCTCCTCTTCCAGTCCTTTCGCGATGTCCAGTACCGGATCCACCACACCCAGTTGGTTCAGGACGTCATCCGCAGCTTTTTTGATGATCTTCGCACGTGGATCAAAGTTTTTGTACACGCGGTGACCAAAGCCCATCAAACGGAACGGATCGTTTTTATCCTTCGCCTTCGCCATCCACTTTTTCGTGTCTCCGCCGTCTTCCTTGATGCCTTCCAGCATTTCGATCACTGCCTGATTGGCCCCGCCATGCAACGGACCCCAAAGCGCATTGATGCCAGCTGAGATAGAAGCCCACAAGCTTGCCTGGCTGGAACCTACTACCCGTACCGTAGACGTAGAGCAGTTTTGTTCGTGGTCTGCGTGTAATATCAATAGTTTATCTAATGCAGCTGCCACGACCGGGTCGATGTCGTGACCGGCGATGGACGGCAGCGAAAACATCATGTGTAGAAAATTACTACAATAGTCCAGTTTGTTATTGGGATAAACAACCGGGTGGCCGACCTTCTTTTTATAGGCCCATGCGGCAAACGTTGGCATCTTCGCCAGTAGGCGGATGATGCTCAGGTTCGTTTCATCTTCGCCCCGGTTAGGCAACAAACTTTGCGGATAGTACGCCGTCTGCGCGGTAACGAGCGATGAAAGTACCCCCATCGGGTGAGCCGCAGAAGGAAAACCATCCAATATCTTTTTAATGTCTTCATTGACCAACGTATGATGCGTGATCTCCTGTGCAAATGCATCCAGCGTGGACCTATCAGGGAGTTCGCCATTGATCAATAAATACGATACTTCAAGAAACGAAGAGTGATCAGCCAACTGCTCAATGGGATACCCCCTGTACCTTAAAATTCCTTTTTCGCCATCCAAAAAAGTAATGGCGCTCTCGCATGATCCTGTATTCTTGAATCCCCTGTCGATGGTAATCGTACCCGATTTTCCCCTCAGGGAGCTGATGTCGACGGCCTTTTCACCTTCACTTCCTTCAATCACCGGAAGTTCGTAAGTAGATCCGTCTATTATAACTTGAGCAGTCTCTGACATTATGTATTATGATGTTGGATTATTAATAATTTTCTCGAAGATAATATGTTTGCTTAGTTGCCACCTAAAATTAAAGGCAGTCCATCCTCTCCACTACCGACCACAATCACTTTAGCATTTGGAGAACTCGCCAACTCCTGCGTTGCTTCTATGCCACGCATCTTTAACAACTCTCTAGTTAAGCTACTATTGATGATTTTGTTTGCTCTTGCCTCACCTTCTGCCGCAATTCTTTTTCTTTCGGCCTCACTTTTTTCCTTATCCAGTCGAAATTGGTAGGCCAGCGCCTCCTGTTCCTGCTTCAATTTATTTTCAATCGCGTTCTTGATTTGGTCCGGCAGTTTGATAGATCGGATGAGCAGGCTTCGCATTTCCACTTCGTTTCCGGCCGCTCCCAGTATCTCACGGGTTTCTTCTTTGATGGAGGCCTCCACCTCCGGGCGTTTCGTTGAGTAGATCTCTTCCGCGGTGTAGCGGCCCATTACCTGCCGGACGGTAGACCGTGCCTCCGGGATGACCAGTCGCTGGATGTAGTCCCCTCTGAACTTTTCCTGTATGATCCCGATTTTGTCGTATTTCGGATGAAACCGGACGGTGACGTCCACGCTGATGTTGAGCCCGTTTTTATCCAGCACGTCCATCGTTTCCTCTACTTTGTTTTCTGAAACCTCGTAGCGATAGATTTCATTCCAGGGAGCTTTGATGTGCCATCCCGGCCCGATGATGCTTTCCTTTTCCAGTGTACCACTGAGGGTTTTGAATAAAACAGCACGCTCCGAAGCTTCAATTCGGTAGAAAATACGGTTAAATGCTGAGAAGAGTACAATCAGGGCGATAAGGCCAATGACGATGAATGGTAAAAACTTTCTATTATCCATGGGTTAGTTTTTTTAAAATCGTAAAGGTAACACGGATGGCGAATGTGAGGTTCCACAAGATTTTTGGATGCGTTAATTTTACTTTCTATCCATGTTTTTGATGTAATGAAGTTTCGAGTAATCATCGTGCTAAGCGTTTTTCTTTCCCTCTCCGCTCATGCACAACGGAAAAAACCAGAAGATTCGCCTCACGATAAAGCGATCACCAAGATGTACAGCTATCATCGAGTCAATATGGATTCCATGCAGTACCTGGCACGCGATATACTCAGCAAATCAGATAAAGACGATGACTATGCCCTTACCTGTGCCAATCATGGACTTGGAGTCGCGCTTTACCATCAGCATTTTTACGATTCGGCACTCTACTACTTTTTGGAAGCCATGCAATTTGCAAAAAAGAAAAGCTTTTCCAATTCGGAGTATGGCCACATGGATTTGCTTTACAACTGTGGGGTTGAGTTGAAAAGGACGGGTTCCTTTGAACTGTCCGAACAGTTTCTTGAAGACGCCCTTTCGATAGCGGTGTCGATGGGTGATACGGTTAGAATGATCAAGTTTAATCATGGTTTGTCGATCACCTACGAAGAGTTAGCCGATTATCCAAAAGCGATAGCGTTCGTTAGTGAGGCAATTCGGCTTTCAAAACTTTCGGGTAAAGATTACCCCATTGCTTACGTGTCACTAGGGAATTATTGCCGGAAAAATAAGGACTTCGCCAAAGCGACAGACGTCTTGACCACGCTCATTCAGGACAGCGCTGCCTTAAACACCAAGTCAGGCATGCATACGAGCTATTACCTTTCCAAAACGTATTCAGACCAGGGAGACGTGAAGCGAGCGGAGGAGGTTTTGAGACGAGCCATTTTGACCGATCCGGGTAAGTCCAAGAATGGGTATTTTTATTGTTTATATGAGTTAGGCGTTTTACTCAAACAACAAGGGAATACGGATGAAGCCATCGAGTATTTGACCCGGTCTGAAGCTTATGTAGACGATAACCCCGATAATGAAAGGGAATTTTTCGAAGTATTTCAGGTGCTATCCAACCTGCATAATCTCACCAATAAGGAGTTGGCCGATACCTATCACCAAAAATATTTGGATGCACTGGATAAATACACCAACAATCACCGACGCTATAACCTGGGCAAGGTGGTCGAAGACTACTACGCCAACATTGAGCAGGAGGCACGCGAAGCCAGCGTCCGAACGTACTCCGTCGTCATTTCAAGTAGCTTACTTGTTCTCTTAGGCCTGACTTTTTCTGTCAGCCAGTACCAACGGCACCGCACGAAAAAGAAACTGGAAAAAGAGTCCATCGACAAACGGATGGCAGAACTGAAAGCGCTCAAAGCACAGATCAACCCGCACTTTTTGTTCAACGCGCTCAACTCCATCCAGTCGTACATTCTTTCCGATGAGAAAAACGTGGCGGAAGGCTACCTGGTGAAGTACGGGAAGCTCATGCGCAAAATCCTGGACCACTCCAACGAACTCACGGTCCCTTTGCAGGAAGAACTGGAAGCGTTGCACCTGTACGTGGAGTTGGAGCAACTTCGGGTAAAGCAAGGCTTTGAGTATGAGGTAAAACTATCCGATGATCTCGATCCGTATCTGGTGCAGGTTCCCTCCATGGTCATCCAGCCATTTATCGAAAATGCGATCTGGCACGGCGTCTCTCCACTGGATCATCCGGGAAAGATCACGCTTTCTTTTGAAGAAGAGGGAGACTTCATCGTCGTTCGGGTTCAGGACAACGGCGTCGGGTTTGATTCCGAAGAAGAAAATGCGAACCACACATCTAAGGGTGTAGGCCTGGTTCGGGAGCGTCTGGAGTTATTGAAAGCCTCGGCCGGAGAGGAGTCTGTCTTATCGATTCACAGCGAGCCGGGCAAAGGAACGGAAGTGGTGTTACGATTTTCGGGGGAGTTGGTGTGATGTATTTAGTTCAGCGATAAATGTACATGCTACTGATCTGTGTAAGGTTCCACAAGACTTTTGGATGGGTTAATTTTACATGTCCAACTATCTTTTATTAACATGAAGTTTCGATTCACCATCCTGTTAGTTATTTTCTTCTCTTTGTCGTCTTTTGCACAAAGACAAAAACCGGAAGACTCGCCACTTTATGAAGAAGTGGTTAAGATGTTTGGTTATGGTCGAGATTGTCCGGACTCTGCTTTATTAATCGCAAGGAAATTATTATCCCTGGCAGATAAAGATGATGATTACATACATATAAAAGCCAATTTTATTATCGGACTTACATTCAATTACAGGAATGTCCACGATTCAGCTGTATTTTATTATTTAGAAGCTATGAAATTTGCTAGGCGGAAACGATATGTTAATTCGGACAGAAACCTTGTGTACATTCTTTATAACTGCGGAAATGTATTAAGAGCTAACGATTATAATAGGTTAGCAGAAAGGTTTTACAGGGAATCTCTAGCAATAGCAAAAACAACGAATGACACGATTAGAAGATTAAAAAGTACCTACAATTTATCAGTAACATTGGGAGAACTTAACGACTTTTCAAAGGCAATAGGGGTGGTCAATGAAGCAATTAAACTTTCAAAAGAGTCCAATATAGCTTTTCCCGAATTATACATGTCGTTAGGTGAATATCATATTAAAATCGGAGAGTTCAAAAAAGGTATTAAGATATTATCTCAGTTGGTTACTGATAGTATTAATTGGAATACTAAAGTTGCTTTACATGCTTACTATTACCTTTCAAAGGCTTATTCAAAACAAGGAGATTCAAATCTGGCAGAGGAAGTTTTGAAGCGCGCCATAACGATGGATCCAAATACATCTTTCAATGGATATTTTTATTGTTTGTATGAATTGGGAGTTTTGTTTAAGCAAAGAGGGGGTGTGAAGGAGGCCATCGATTATTTTACCAAGGCAGAGAACTACGTTGAAGATAATCCGGAGAACCAAAGAGAGTTTTTCGAAATTTTCCAACAGCTATCTAATTTACATCGTCCCACTAATATGAAACTGGCCGATACCTATCACCAAAAATACTTGGATGCACTGGATAAATACACCAACAATCACCGACGCTATAACCTGGGCAAGGTGGTCGAAGACTACTACGCCAACATCGAGCAGGAAGAACGTGAAGCCAACGTCCGAACGTACTCCATCGTCATTTCAGGTAGCTTACTTGTTCTCTTAGGCCTGACTTTTTCTGTCAGCCGGTACCAACGGCACCGCACGAAAAAGAAACTGGAAAAAGAGTCCATCGACAAACGGAT
>JBCCXH010000335.1:0-5984 GCA_039192005.1 Bacteroidota bacterium | reverse complement strand
AAGATGCAATTGATCGAAGTGGGACCTTTTCAGTTTCACGATAAAATCAAGTTAAAATCTGGTTACGATCAGTTGGGAGTGCGAGTCGTTCCGCATGCAATCGCAAGATACGGAGCACACATTAGCAGGAACACGATTCTTATGCCCAGCTATGTAAACATTGGTGCTTTTGTAGATGAAGGAACGATGGTAGACACATGGGCGACGGTTGGAAGTTGTGCACAAATAGGTAAAAATGTTCACTTAAGTGGAGGAGTAGGAATAGGTGGGGTGTTGGAGCCTGTTCAGGCGGCTCCCGTTATTGTGGAGGATAATGCTTTCTTAGGGTCAAGGTGTATCGTTGTTGAAGGAATACGAATCGGAAAAGAAGCGGTACTCGGAGCCAATGTGGTGCTTACCAGCAGCTCTAAAATAATTGACGTGACAGGAAATGAACCCGTAGAGCATAAAGGATATGTTCCTGAGCGATCGGTGGTCATTCCAGGCACGCTTCCTAAACAATTTCCTGCGGGTGAGTTTCAGGTACCCTGTGCCCTGATCATCGGAAAAAGAAAGGAGAGTACCGATAAAAAAACGTCACTAAACGACGCATTGCGGGAAAACAACGTTTCGGTCTAATCTTGGCATTTTACTTGTAGTTATGGACTTAATACCAATTATTAAAGCCATGAAAACACTTGTTTTGCTTTTTTTCACGCTGTTGTCTTCCGCTCAATATAACATGGTCCGAAGCAGGCCAATCACCAAAGGTGAGTTGTTAGAATTTAAGTTGAGTTACGGATGGTTTACCATAGGGAGAGCTTCTATGGAAACCGACCGAAACTTCTCCTCTTACGAAGGGGAAGAATGTTACAAGGTAGACATCACTGGAAAAACCGCGGGACTGGTTGGAGCTTTTTCCAAAGTAAACGATAAGTGGGGAGCGATTGTCAGAAAGGACGATTTTCTCCCTTACTATTCGTACCGAGATCTGGAAGAAGGAAATTATCGCAAAGATGAGAAAGCGTATTTTGAATACGACTCCATGCGGATAAGGGTAGAGGATTACGACGTGAAAGCCGATCGTCCCAGGCCTACAGAGTTCTTCGAAATAGAGAAAGGCAACACTTTTGATATGATCGGTGGGTTGATGTACGCGCGAAGCCTGGACTACAGAAACATGAAAGCGGGAGATACGATCCGGATGGATGCCTATTTTGATAAAACATTTTATGATTTTGCCATGGTGTACCATGGGGTAGAAAGTGTCAGAACCAAACCGGGTCGGATCAATTGCATCAAGCTCGTTCCTGTCATGCCGGATAACAAATTATTTAGAGGAGATAATCCGGTGACTTTCTGGATTTCAGCGGATGCTAACCGATTACCTTTAAAGGTAGAAGCGAGTATGTTTTTTGGGACGGCCTATTGCGAGCTTACTTCTTACAAAAACGTGAAAAGTGGGATCGACTTTGACTGAACAGCCCGTTAGTTTCACTAGTTTTGCGCTCTAATTTTAGCTATGAAATATCAATTTGCGATTTTGCTGTTCGTTTCGCTGGGTTGCAGTGTCGGTGAACTAAACGAAGGAGATGCTTTTTTCGAAAGTGGAAACTATGAGAAAGCCGTAGAAGCATACACAGACTTGCTTTCCACGAATCCGGAAAACGAGAGTTATTTGTACAACCGAGGACGATCCTTTGAAGAACTGGGAAGGTTTGAGGAAGCAACGGCAGACTTTGAACAGATCATTGAAATCAACCCGAAAAATGCAAGCGCTTTTTTAAGCCTATCTAAAGTGTCTTACCAGCAGGAAAACTACAATAAGGCATTGGTATATGCAGGTTCTGCGGTAAAATTCAATGAAAACTCGGCACAGGCACATTTTCTGTCGGCAAGGGCTGCACACCAACTAGGGTATGCAGATCAGGCGATGGAGCATTATGACAATGCCATTTCTATCAATAATGATTTTGGAGAAGCGTATCTATACAGGGGAGCATTGAAAGTAGGTCAGCAACGTAGCGGTTCTGCCTGTGAAGATTTCAAAAAAGCAAAAAGTTTAAGAGCTGACGGTGCAAATAACGCGGTCAGAGATTACTGCTCTTAACCTGAAAAATCCAGGCATTATTTATTGTGGCAGGCATCCCTGTGGCAGGCATCCCTGTGGCAGTTCCACTGAGGCAGGCCTTCCTGAGAATGTGCCGGCAGACAGGCTTATATCAAATTGAGCGTTTATCTCATGCTATCACTCTGGAAAACGTTGCTTTTTTAGGAATTCTTTGGATTTAAGTTCTTCCTACACTTTTTTTTGTTTGCAGCCTGACTGCGTCAGGAATCAAGCGGGTAAAGGAGATTAGATTATTCATCAGGTTGTTTCAAAATGACCTGATGAATAACTAGAAAACAAAACCTGCTACAACATACAAGATAAAGGCTAACCCACCCGTAACAAGTGCATAAGGTAGCTGCGTTCTTACATGGTCAATGTGGTCACACCCCGCCGCCAGCGAAGCTATCAACGTGGTATCGGAAATAGGGGAACAATGATCTCCAAATACTCCTCCGCCCAATACAGCAGCGACCATCAAGTAAACGTTGGCGTCAATGGCAAAGTTGAGAGGCATGGCAATTGCCATCATAATGGCAAACGTACCCCATGAAGTGCCCGTTGAGAATGCGATAAACGCACTGATAGCGAAGACAATGGCCGGTGCAATCTCAGGAATGAGCCAGGACTGCGTCACGCGCGAGACATAAATACCCGTGCCGAGTTCGTTGCAGAGGTTTCCGATGGCAAAGGCCAGAACCATCAGTATTGCCATGACCAACATTTCTTTCATGCCGCTAAATGACTCTTCGATGAAGCTTTTGATTGTAAGTTTCCCTTGTAAAAAATAAAGAACAGTGGCGACCAGAAAGGCGGTAAAACACGCATTGAGTACGGCCTCCGAGCCTGAACCGTTACTAATGCTATTCCAGACTTTTTCTGAAAAAGAAAGGGTCGCATGACTTTCCCAACCGGAGTAAATCAAAAAGACAGGCATACTCAGCACCATGATCAAGATCGGTACGATCATGTTAAAAGGACCTGATTTCTTTTTTTTCTCATCAACAGACGAAGACGACTGTGGTGGATTACTTGCGCTCTGTAGCGACTTCATGGGGCCATAATCCTTTCCGCTAAGGGATATCCAAAAAACCATTCCAAGAGTAATAACTGCGTAAAAGTTGAAAGGTATGGCATAAATCAAGGTTTGGAACGGGTCAATTTGGTCGTATATCATGAGCAATCCCATAATGTAAGCCCCCCATGCATTTAGAGGGAAAAGGATGCAGGAGGGTGCCGAACTGGAATCTGCCAGGTAAGCCAATTTTTCTCTGGGGATTTGGTGCCGGTCAAATAGCGGGCGAAAGATGGTTCCTACCGTCAAAATAGAAATATTTGACTCGACAAAGATCAAAAAACCGGTCAGTGCGGTGGTAGCCTGCAGCTTTTCTTTAAAATGATTGCCATCGCCTAGTTTTCGTTGCACCCATTGAATGAACCCTTCTATCCCTCCGGAATACTTGATCAGCTGGATCATGGCGCCGATCACCAGCGTAAGGATGACGGTTCGTGTATTTCCCTTGCTTTGAAAAACGTTGGTGAAAGCCTCTATGGTAGAAAGAAACCCGGTGACAGGGTTTGCCTTATTGATGATAAGGTAGCCAATAAATATTCCAAAGCTTAGTGAAAATACCACTTGTTTGGTACGAATGGCAAGGCCTATTGCCAATAATGGAGGAATAAGAGACCAAAATCCAAAATCTGTCATTTCTTTTTAGTTGAAGTAAGCGTGGGGTCTGCTTCCGGGCTGCCTGCCCGGTATGGGTAAGTAGTAAAGATCAATTCAATCGCTTCTTTGATGTTTTTCGAGCTTTTTTCTGTTCTTCTCGACTGCCTCATGTCATAGCTGCCTTGCCAAACCAGTTTTTTATCATGCAGTAGTTCCAGAAGGATGACAGATTCGTAGACCGTCTGAATGTTTGTGGACGGGAACTGGAAAAAGCCCGTATTTTGTGTGACCTGGGAATTGGTGTTGGAGATGAATTCATACCTGAGGATCAGGTCAGGGCTAACGTTAGATACCTCATACATGCGTTTGTCGCTCATTTGAAATTGGATGCTTGATTCGATGAGGTCCAATAACTGAGCGGCTTCTCTGGATAAATTTCGCTTGTTGACTTTTACGTTGACCAAACGGTAGGTGTTCAAATCCTGATAGGATACGTTACTATTCAGAAAATGTACTACCCTGGGTGTACATGAAGCGAACAAAACACAAATAACCAGCAGTTGAAACTTCATGAACTCACTAAATTAGTTGATTATGGAAAACAGCGATGAAATGTGACCCAATTTGCATACGTTATTTTCGTTTTTAATGTACGTACGCTTACATTAGTGTTATATTAAGATCATTAAGAAAGATGAACTAGTCGTCTCAGCATGGAATTTGTAACATCACCACTGATTTTAATAATTTTGATTAGATGACTCGGATTGTTCTGTTTTTGTATTTGGCTTCTTTTACCTTCGTTTTCGCCTTAAGTGCGCAAACCTCTATCGGGTTACTTGACGGATTGGATGGTCTTCATACGACCAATTTAGCTGGGGTATATCAAGGTAAAACACTTTTTATCCAGAATCCATATAACCCTCAAACCGGAGATTACTGTGTCGTCGCAGTTGCTATCAACAATCAAAGGCTAACGATGAATTATCGTTTGAGCGCCATTAAGTTAGATTTTGATAAATATGAATTGTACTCACCGGTCAATATTACGGTATATCACGCAGACACAGTTTGCCAGCCCGTCATTATCAATTCGGAGGCCGTTCTTTTTCATACCATCTTCAGGTTTTCAGAAATCAACCTGACGGATAGTGCACTTACGTGGTCTACCAAAGGCGAGCGAGGCATCGGTAGTTTCGAAGTAGAAAAGCTGGAAGAGGGCTTCTGGAAAAAGCTACAAAAAATGGATGCAAAGGGAACTTATGAAGGAGCCGGATACTCTTTTTTTCCTCAGATGGATGACGGACACAACAAGTACCGTGTGCGGTACAACTACCCATCTGGCAGTAGGAAAAGTTACTTATACTCCATGGAGATGGATTTTGATTACTATCCCGAGCCTGTCGAGTTCAAGCCTCGGTCTGCCAGTACCAAACTTTTCCTTTCCAGGGCAACGTCATACGAAATTTACGACGCGAAAGGTGAGTTGGCCTTACAGGGTCAGGGAAATGTGGTAGATGTCACACTCCTGGGGCAAGGTAAATATGTCATTTATTTCAATGGTAAAGACCCTGGAACGTTCAATAAGCAGTAGGTTGACTTTGTAAAGAAATCAAAACGGTTTTTTGGTCCAGATCCGCTATTAATTTAGTAGTGATAAGTGCAAGTATTGTCGCCAAAGAAAACCATTACCATCATAAGATCTCAGTTTTGATGTAGTCCACTCAAAAAGATAATTTTCAAACAGCATGCTTTTTTTACTCGAATTGTAAGCTTCCCAAAAAGTTGTCCATTTAAAATTGGAGTTAGCTGAGCTCAAAAAGCTCAGCGATGTTTAACTTTAAATGAGATACAATGAAGAAAAGTCGATTTAGCGAACAACAAATTATTTCAGCGATTAAGGAGAATGAAGCTGGCATGAAGACTTCACAAGTAGCTAGAAAGTACGGAATTAGTGAAGCTACCTTTTACAATTGGAAAGCCAAATATGGAGGCATGGATACCAGTCAACTCAAGCGATTAAAAGAGCTGGAAGCTGAAAATAGCAGACTGAAACGCATGTTTGCAGATTTAAGTTTGACACATGAAGCCTTCAAAGATGCAGTAGAAAAAAAGTTATAACTGTCGACAAGAAGAAGGTGTTGGTTCATCATATGCTCCTTCATTTCGAAGTGAGTATGCGTAGGGCATGTCAGACAGTAAATCTTTCCCGAAGTAGTTTTAGTT
>JBCCXH010000334.1:0-6004 GCA_039192005.1 Bacteroidota bacterium | reverse complement strand
TCACAACCTACTCCTGAGTTGATTTTTCCTACAGGTATAGGAGATGTTGTAAAACTGGATCTTTCCTTCATTTCTTACGAAGAGAAAGAAGCATTACCTAAAGAACTCCTGATAGTTTTTGTGACGAATACAAAGAGGGAATATGCTCTTGAAAATGCCATTCAGGGACGGTACACAAACGAAGGTGATCAGTTAATATTTACTCCTTACTTTCCTTTTGAGAAGGGGATAACATATGTAGCGGGAATAAGAAATGCTGATTCCGATGCGTATACATTTCATCCTTTTCGAATAGGAGAAAAGGAATCCATTTCCGAAGCCAGGATAGTGAACATTTATCCATCCGCTACCCGACTACCTGAAAACCTGCTGCGATTTTATATTTATTTCAATACACCTATGAAAAAAGGACAGGCATTGAAACACATACAATTAATAGATGACGCAGGAAATGTTGACAATCATGCTTTTATGGAGTTTAAGCAAGAGCTCTGGAGCGGTGATGACAAGCGGTTGACGGTATTATTTGATCCCGGCCGCATCAAAAGAGGGGTTGCTACCAATAGACTTAGAGGGTCGGCTTTACAGGAAGGTAGGCAATACCATTTAAGTATATCAGGCGATTGGGAAGATGTGTACGGGCAGCCATTATCAGAACGCATTAGAAAAGAAATACGTGTTTTGATGGCGTATCGTGATAAAATACAAGTTGATAAGTGGACCTTGAATACACCAAAAGCAGGCAGTTATGAAGAGTTAGCTATTCGTTTTGATCGGCTAATGGATCACGCCTTAATCCAATCGACCATTCAATTGAAAGATAGCAGAGGATATCCGATTCATGGAAGTTGGAAAATGTCGGACAAGGAGCAGGAGGCTCGGTTTATCCCGGAAGAAAAATGGAAAAAAGGGAGGTATAAACTTATTGTTGATGTCCGTTTAGAAGATGTGGCAGGCAACAACCTTCAAAATGCACTTGACCATCAGGTAGCGCAAGAGCCCCAAAGTGATACCTACCATGAGATGCATTTCAAAATATGATCAGTGACAGGTTTGGCTTGATTTGATTAACTGGAAACTACCCTCTGCATAAGATTACGAAGATGGGTAAGCGCATTAAGTAATGGATTTTCCTGGAATGAACCCGGTTAGTTAATTACCATTGTTAAGTGCTTACGGTCCATCAAAAGCATGGGGACATGAGAAGGGCTCTTTTATAAAAGATCTTTTAAGCTCCATCTGAAAGGGTAATGCTTACAATGCCGCACTCAAGCGATGTGTTGTGCTTTTGTCTTTATGTTTCCGACTACAGACGTGACTTGTTTCGGCTCATCGTGTAGCGAAATTGAAATACACGGTTACTTCTAAAAAAAGTGTCATAACTATCATGTTTTCAGGTGTTTATAGGTTTTTTTGCCTGACTGTCAATAGCTTATCAAAAGATTATGGAACAGTATCAAGAGGTAATTCTTAAAAGAATAAGCTGTCTTTTTGTGAAATTTTTTCGAGTTCGCTCGGACTTTTCTATAACAATTACCAAGTGTAAGTAACGCATAGCGAACGGATCAGTGAAGTAGCACATGTATGAAGTAAAAGAGAAAGGACCCTTTACTCTCATTTCGGTAAGTAACATTGATTTGGTTACACTTTCACCATTCATCGTGTCAGTTTGATAATCAGAAAACTAGGTGGTTTGAACAATTTTGTTCTTACATATTAAAACCATTACAAAATTAAGATGAAAACGAAAAAAAGTGCCATGAAGGCAATGATCTTTACACTAGCTATTGGGTTAATTGTTGCTTCATGTGGCGATGACGACAATGGGTCACCCGTTACCATAGAAGTGCCGGATGAGCTAACCATCAGTGACAATGATTTCTTCTCAGAAGATATTGTCATCGTAAATAATACGGTTTATGTAAGTGGTCTAGGTGATGGCACCATTAAATCCATTGACCTGACTGTAGCTAATCCCACCGCGCAACCTTTTGCTGATGCGGAGGAGGGCTTTGCTCAAAGTTGGGGGTTAGCTAGTGACGGGACGGTTTTATTAAACATATTGAACAACCCTAATTTTGAAGACCTCTCGGCAAATGGTCCAAGTAAATTGGTAGCATATGACCTGGCTAGCGGAGCAAAGACCGATGAGTGGGCCTTACCATCTTCAAGCATTAGTAATTCTGTTCCCATTGTAGACGGCAAATATTACGTGTGCGAATGGGCTCCAACTCCCAGAATAATTGAAATAGACCCAGCTACAGGTGCTATTAACGAAAACTGGTTTACAAGCTCAGAATGGGACCCTACCATCAGTGGTCTTGGTGGTGTGATCTATAATGGATCAGGAGCATTTTACATTTCTCAAGGCAATAAACTTTGGTATTTACCGATCAGTAACGGTCAGCCCGGAACATTGGCGGAGGTAACTGTCACGGGAATTGACGTAATCGACGCGGACGGGATCACCTGGGATGGTAACAACACGTTGTATTATGCAACCAATGATGCATTTAACCCGGAAGATGATGGTACGGTTTATCAGGTAACATTCAGTGACAATGTCACCGCAACCGGTAGCGTCCTTGCCTCGGGTCTTGACGATACCTCCGGGGTATGGTATTTGAATAACAATGGAGAGGAATACGTTTTCATACTAGAGTCACAGATGGGAGCCGTTTTTGGAGCCAGTACCCTGGAACCGCCATTAAACATAGCAATAGTAAATCTTTAAGAATGCCATTTGGCTAAGGTTGTCATGACTAGTGTTGTCCATTTATGACTAGCAAATGACATGCCTTAGCCAAATAGCATATCGCGCCGGAACGATACTCACTTTCAAAACTGGAATTATCAATTTAGAAATACGAACACAATGAAATTCAAATTAGTCCTATTGGGTATGGTAGCTTTATCGCTACTTAGCAGTTGTACAGGGGGTAAACAGGTCGTACTGGAGGTAACTACGTTTAAGCCAAAGTCAACGACAAATGTTTCTGTATTTAATCAACTAGATGCTGAAGTAGAAGCCAAATTTACAAGTAAGCAGCCAGGATTCATCAGGCGACAAAGTGGCGTGAATGAGCAGGGAGAGTACGTCGTTTTAGTCTATTGGAACACTACGGAAGATGCTGACGCGTCCATGCAAAAGTTTATGGGAGATGCATCCGTTGCAGATTATGCCGGCATGATTGAGGGGGCCACTATGAAGATGGCCCGATACACCATTACCGAAAAGTTCAACGCAGGTAGTAGCGACTTCATCGAAGTGATGTCATTTGGGACGCTGGAGGGTACCGATATGCAAGCCTTCGACAAAACCAATAACAAAGTAGAAACGGATTTTACAGGTAAGCAAAAAGGATTCTTGCAAAGAATCACCGGAGCGGGATCAGACGGTGCTCAGGTAGTTGCCGTCTATTGGGACAACAAAGCCAATTCAGATGCTGCACTACAACCTTTTATGGAGACTTCGATTGCTCAGGAATTTATGGGGATGATGGATCAACCCTCCATTCGATTGGGTCGGTACCAAACACTGACCTCACTTGGTAGCCTGTCTCTTACAAACAAAGACAAAGCGGTCGCTTTGTTAAATAGCTTTAATACCGGAGATCAGGAGCCTATGAGCTATGTCAATCCCAATAAGTACATCCAGCATAACTTATCTGCACCCGATGGAATGGAAGGGTTTGGAGAAATGATGAAGCATGCGCCACCACAAGGCTTTAAAGCCAACGTGATAAGAGCATTTCAGGATGGAGACTACGTGTTTACACATACCGAGTATGATTTCTTTGGACCCAAAGCGGGTTTTGATGTATTCCGTTTTGAGGATGGTAAAATCGTAGAACATTGGGACAACCTGTTGGAGGTGCAAAAACCGAACCCGAGCGGCAGGACGCAGTTTGACGGGGCAACAGAGCTAAGCGATCTGGACAAAACAGAAGCCAATAAAGAAACAATAAGGGCATTTGTTGAAAAGGTGCTTTTAAATGGAGAAATGGATAAGGTCGCCACTTACATCAATCCAACAAAATACATCCAGCATAACCCCGCCGTAGCGGATGGGCTGGAAGGCTTTGGAGCAGCCATGAAATACTTTGCTGAAAATGGATTAGTGATGGAATACACGCAACTTCATAAGGTGCTGGGGCAGGGCAATTTTGTGCTCACTTTGAGTGAAGGGAAGTTTGGTAAAGGAGAACTTACCGCTTTCTATGACTTATTCAGATTGGAAAATGGGCAAATTGTAGAGCACTGGGATGTGATTTCGCCTATTCCACCAAAGTCAGACTGGAAAAATACCAACGGTAAGTTCTAGTTCTATTTCTTCTACTAAAAGAGGCAAAAGACAAGAGGGTAGTGGGGTGTTTTTTGTCTCTTATTTAATACTCTGGGTTTGGTGGCCCTTGGTTCACAAGGCGCTAACCCATTTTTAAAAAAAAAGAATAAACATGGATGATCAGACATTTGACTACATCGTAGTCGGAGGAGGTACAGCAGGTCCGGTCCTTGCCACTCGGCTGACCGAAGACCCTGGCCGTTCCGTTCTGCTATTGGAAGCAGGAAAAGAAAACACCAAAGAAGGCATTGGTTTTGCAAATGGGGCGGGACAGATGTGGGCGCCCGATACCAATTGGGGCTATAATTCGACGCCCCAGGAAGGGCTAAATGGCCGAGAAATCATGCAGCCTCGGGGCAAGGTGATGGGAGGCTCGGCAGCTATTAATATCGGTTCCTGGTCGCGTGGTACCGCTGTAAATTACAACAGCTGGGGGCTTGACGGATGGGATTGGGAGACCGTTCTGAAATGGTACCTTAAAATAGAAGACAGCGATCGTGGAGCCAACGAGTACCGGGGAGTAGGAGGTCCGATGAAACTGGAGACTACACCTGAGGGTACGTTTATGACGCAGGTATTCAGGCAAGCATGTATGGAGGTAGGGCTTGGGGCGACCAGTGACCTGAATGCAGAGCATAATGAAGGCTTCGACGTCTGGCAAAGCATTTTCCGAAATGGCCGGAGGCACAATACCATTAACAACTACCTGGATGGTGCACGGTTGCGTCCAAACCTTACCATATGGACAGAAGCATTCGTTTCAAAAGTGGTAATAGAAAATGGTAAAGCGGTAGGTATTGACTATTATCAAGGTGGTGAGATGAAGACCGTCAGAGCCAATAAAGAAATTATTCTATGTACCGGAACCTACGCCACACCGAAAATTTTGATGCTATCCGGTATTGGTCCCGCGACCTATTTGAAAAACCTGGGAATTGAAGTCATCAAAGACCTTCCCGGAGTGGGTGAAAACCTGTCAGATCACTTGAGGACGGACGTCGGCGTAACGGCTCCCGATGGAGTAGGTACTTCGCTTCGTGCCGATGCACAGAACCCCGATCAGCTACAGGAGTGGCGAAGGACGGGCTATGGACCATTGGCGGTAGCAGAAAATACGAGTGCAGCCTTTTTTAAATCGTCCCCGGAAGTGCCGGTCGCAGATATGGAGCTGATGTTTAACATCAATGCGCCCATCGCGTGGGGTGCACCCCCTCCAAAAAATGCCGGTTACCACATAGACGTAGGGTTGGTACAGCCTAAAAGCAAAGGAAACATCCGGTTGGCTTCTGCTGAGCCTCAGGAGACGATATTGGTCAACCCAAATTATCTGGGTGACGAGCGAGACTTGAAAACCTACATCAAAGGAGTGAAGACGGCCCTAAAGTTTTTCCAGGCCCCCTCATTAAAACCCTTTACAGACGGTGAGACCATGACGTTAAAGGCAGGTGCATCTGATGACGAAATAGAAAACCACATAAGAAACGGTGCGGAGTCCATTTACCACCCGGTAGGGACGGCTAAAATGGGTAAGGCAGATGATTCAATGGCGGTAGTCAATACGCAATGGCCTGGCGCAATGCTGCTGCAATACTGGCTGCTTCTTCTCGTTCATTAGGCGCCGTTAAAATAGCAACATCTTCAAATGCGTGATCGTCAAGT
>JBCCXH010000333.1:0-6032 GCA_039192005.1 Bacteroidota bacterium | reverse complement strand
CAGTCTAACTGATCTGCAAAACCCTATCATTTCATAGAAAAATACTCCGAATGACCAAACATGCCAATATTCATCCGGTGAAGAAGGCGTTTCGCCGAAAAATTGTCTTTTGATAATTTATTTTTGAATTATTTTGAGGTCATAGTGAGAACATCGAATTCTTCTACACCACTGGAAGCATTCGTTTACCACCCAAAAAATTTTAAACTGCCCCTATGAAAAAAGTGAATTTGTTAGCGCTGCTAACCTTTACGTTATTAATTACACGTTCTTTTGCTCAGGAATGTAATTGTGTTGAATCCCTAACGGACCTGACGATTACAAGCGGACAAACTGCTGTAGTAAATGTCTACCATGCTGGTGCCAGTGACGCGCTCACTGGAAGTACTTCGATTTCCATCGGAGCGAAGCGAACCATCCCTGGTGCATTTACTGATTTAGGAGGGACCATTTCCGCCGGAGATTTATTAATGATCATCCAAATGCAAGGCGCAGAGATCAATCCCACCATCTCAGATATTACCGTAACATTTGAGCCCGGTGCCGATGATTATACTACGTCAGATTATGGAGATGGGCCCGGAGGGTTAGATCACGAAGGCTTTCTGAACAACGGAAACTACATTGCCGGTCAATATGAATTTGTTGTAGCCACCAATTCTGTAGGAGGCACCGGAGGTACACTTACCATTAAAGAAGGGTTGATGAATTCCTACATCGCTAACAGCACTCCCACAGCGACCATCGGTAAAAGGACATTTCAAGTGATTAAAGTAGGAAACTATCGCCATTTGACAGTAGACGCAGGAGGAGAAATTACGACGGTCCCCTGGAACGGTAGTACAGGAGGCGTGATTACTCTGGACGTTTTAGGCAGGTTTAACCTGAACGGAAGAGTAGACGCAGATTTTGCGGGATTCAGAGGGGGACATTTGAACCTGTCGGGTGGAGACAACAATGACCCGGACAACGGAGTAAGAGGAGAAGGGATTGCCGGGACACCACAGCAAGTCTTTGGGTTTAATGACGACTTTACAAGCATCTCTGGTTCAGTTGGCCTCACACAAGGCTATCCAGGTGGCACTCAAGCCATAGATTGTGATATAGATTTTAATGGTATACTTGCTAATAACCGCAACATCGTCTGGACAGCAGACCGAGGACAAGGTGCTCCGGGAAATGCTGGCGGCGGCGGGCTGCTCAATAATGGTGGTGGCGGCGGAAGTAACGGAAGCCGTGGAGGGAATGGCGCCAACGAGGGGACCATTAGTTCCGGTGGCGGTGCATCCATAGACATTGATAACGGTAGCCGGTTTGTTCTTGGCGGTGGAGGAGGATCCGGAGGGCAATCGGATGCCGAAAATGATGGATTTCCCGAAGATGTCAATAGTGGAAGGCCTGGAGGGGGGGCGATCCTGATTCGTGCCGATACCCTCGAAAGCACGGGTTCGACAGGTGTGATTACTACAAATGGAAGCAGTGGAAATACATTTGCCGCAACGAATACAACAGATCAGGATCAAGATGGCTCAGCCGGTGGTGGCGGGGCAGGAGGCACGGTTATTTTACTGACAAGTTCAGAAAACATTTCCGGGGCGACGGTAAGTGCTACTGGAGGAGATGGCTCTGGATTAACCGGTGTACAGGTTTTCAATTCTCCAGACGGAGGTGGCGGCGGTGGTTCCGGTGGGAACGTCATGTTAGTACGTCGTGGAGCCGCTTTTTCAGCATTACCTACAATCGATGTTTCAGGAGGGGCGTCAGGGGCCACACAAGGGACCCCGGACGATGGTTCAACAGGTGGGAACGGGGCAGTCTCACTTTTAACCACCCCGCCGGCATCGAATTTAGATTGCCCGTTAATTACCCTTCCGGCACCAGCTCCTGGAGGAGTGACCAGTTCCATCCTATGGTTGGAGCCGAGAACCGATGTGACTTACAATGGCACACAGCAGGTAAGTGCCTGGAATGATCTAAGTGCCAGTAACTTTGACCTGACCAATACTGGAGTAACCGGACTAACCGGAACAACCCCCGATTACATCCCAGGTTCATTTACAGGCATTGAGTCCAGTTCCAACCCCGGTTTTAACTTCAACCCATCCATTTCTTTTAATGAAGGAGCAGATACGGATGATTACCTGGCATTTGAAAACTTTACCAATATCAATATCAATGAATTTACCATCTATGCGGTGGTAAACTTCCCATCTGCATCGCCAAACGACCAAACCGTATTTTCTTATTTGCCGAACGATAGTCAGACAGACGAGCTGGATTTGGGAATTAGCAATGACAGTGGTTCGGATGGAATCCAACAAAGTATATTGGACAATCCGGTCAACAGGTCAGGCGATATAAGAGATGAAGTGACCCGTATCATCGCAACAGATCACGATAATACGGATGTAAACATTTACACGAACAATGGCACAGCTTCAAACACTGCATTAAGTGCCGGTACGTTCGACGCCAGTGGAACTTTTGTTGTCGGGCAAGACCTGGATGCATTTACTACCCCTTCTTTTGATGGAAACCGAGAGCTTCAGGGGCAAATTGGAGACGTCATCTATTTCAGCCGAGTATTGTCTGCCAATGAACACCAGCGGGTAAGTTCGTATTTATCCATTAAATACGGAATCACCATGGATCAGAACACCAATCAGGACTACCTAAACTCGATCGGGGAGGCGGTGTATCCTGTTGCATCAGATGCAGCCAACTATGCTACTTATGATCACGACATTGCTGGTATAGGGAGAGACGACGGGACGCAATTACAGCAACTGAGGTCGAAGAGTATTAACGCGGATGCGATCATGACCGGAAGTTTAGCGGCCGGATTCAGTACAGATAGACAATATGTCGTCTGGGGAAATAACGATGGAGGTACCATTTTTAATACCACAGAGATTAGTGCAGGAATTTTAAATCGTATTCAAAGAGAGTGGCGAATAGCAGTTGCTAATTCACCAGACCCAATTGACCTTGTTTTTGATCTCAGCGGGACAACGAATACACCAACTACAACGGATAACCTCACATTGGTAATCGATGACGATGGGGATTTTAGTAACGGGTTCTTACGAACCATGGCTGCAAGCTCCTGGGACGGGGCTACCGCTACTTTTCAAAGTGTAAGCTTAAATGATGACGAAGTCCTGACCATTGCTTCTGTTCCGGATTCTCCGGGAGGAGTAGTAGGCAATATACTCTGGTTGAAAGCCAATGCGGGGATTTCAAGTACAGGCGGTTTTGTTATCGATTGGGCAGATCAGAGTTCAAGTGGATTGAATGCGGTCTCTTCAGGAGTAAACAGACCTGTCCTTCAGAATGATGATGTGAACTTCAACCCGTCTCTTGCTTTTGATGGGGGAGATTTTATGAATGCGGGAAACAATTTGAATCTGGATCCCGGAGTTGACGAGTGGACCTTTATGTCAACCTTCAATGTGGATGTCGGAGACTTCGGAACCATTCTTTCAAGAGCATCTGGCGGGACAGGAGCCCGTCAATACCAATACTTTGTTAACGGAGGTGTTTTCGGACAAATAATTGGTGGGAATCTCAACGACGATGGGACGGCACCAGCTACAGGCAACTGGACCTTGGGCAGTGCGACACTTAGCACTTCCGCACTAAACTCTTACGTGGGAAGCGCGCTGGATGATCCTGGAACTCCCGGAACCGCAGCAAATGAAAATACAGATTTACTTGTTGGAGCCAGAACGAACGGCACAGGCTTTATTTTGACCGGTGAAATCGGCGAAATAGTAATGTTTAATTCGAGTTTATCCGACTTTGATAGAAACAGAGCTGAATCTTACCTGGCAATTAAGTACGGCCTAACCTTGGATGGAACTGAGGCGGACTACTTAGCTTCTGACGGAGATTTTATTTACGAAACGGTCGTCGTTCCCAACGACTACAACAACGACATTGCCGGTATCGGAAGAGATGATATTAGTGATTTAGATCAAAGGAGTTCACAGAGTGTGAATACGGATGCGGTAGTGACGATGGCACTTACTGATAATGGAGGTACGTTTGCAAGTCCCAATGCATTTACCGCTAACCTTTCTTTCATGGCCTGGGGAAATGATAACGATGATAATGGCACCATAGAAGACGTAAATACAGACATTCCATCCAATGTACTGCTCCGCTTAGATAGAGAGTGGCGGGTGCAGGAAAAAGGAACAGTAGGTAACGTGACGTTGACCATCGACATCAGTGGAGTAGACCCTGATGGGGCGGAAGCTGATTTTACAGGAAGAACAGCGGCTGGTTTTATGCTTTTAATTGACGATGGAGGAGACTTTAGCAATGGGATTACCCGAAGCTTTTCCCCCGTTTCTTATGACGCAGCAAGTGAAGTGGTCACCTTCGAAGTCGATTTTGAGGATGGAGATATTTTCACGTTAGCCACCTCCCTATCACCAAGCGGCCCGGGAGGAGTAACTTCTGGTATCCAACTGTGGTTAAGAGGAGATGAAGGCGTAGTAGATGTTGCAGGTAACATTACCTGGGATGATCAAAGTGGGAACGGAAACCATGCCATTCAAAGTGGTGGAAACACCACAACCGGAGTCAGCACGGTAAATGGAAGAAACGTGATCGATGCCGATAACCTGAATCGTACCTTTACCACTGGTTCCATTACAGGACAAACCATCATCTATGCCGGTCATGCCAGTGCGACAGGTAATGGGAGTTTTAGCGGATACCTGGGGTTTGATGGAGATCAAGGAATAAGGCAGGACCTAAATGGCGTTGCGGAGTTCAGAAATCCCGGAAACACAGACGATTGGTCCAATGCAGGAAATTTCTATTACAATGGGGTATCTAATACAACGACTAACATTACAGATGTTGGAACCTTTCACGTTGGCGTGGTAGAAAGAGGTAGTGCTGTTACCGGCGATTTTTACCTTGGAGGATATTTTAATAATCGTTTCTATACGGGCAATACGCAGTATGGAGATGTAATCGTTTACAATGATATCCTGACTGCAGATGAACTGGTTCGGGTTGAGTCCTATCTGGCTTCCAGCTATGGAATCACCATGAATGGAGGGGATTTCGATTATACCAGTTCGGCAGGTTCCGTTTATTATCCTGGAAATACAGATACAGAGTTTAACGGATTTAGAAACGATGTTGCGACCATTGGGAGGGATGATAACTCAGGGTTTAATCAATTAACTTCTAGTTCCGTCAATGGCACCTCCGTTTTGACCATATCAAAAAATGCCAATTTTAATTCTGATAATCAATTCTTCACCTGGGGACATAGCGGGGATGCCATTTCTTCTTCCAGTGCCACAGACTTTCCTTCTGGAATAGAAAGTCGATTGGATCGGGAATGGAAAGTGAAAACAGTAAACAATCCAAGCGGTGGGGCTGACTTTACTTTTGACTTGTCTACACTGACCATTAGTGAAGCTTCTGATTTAAGAATACTCGTAGATAGTGACGGAGATTTTAGCAATGCAACAGTATTAAATCCCACCGTTTTACAAGTCGGGGATAACTACACGTTCTCTGGTGTTGATTTGTCAAGTTTTCCAGATGGAAGCTTTTTCACTGTTGCATCAATAGACGATACGGATTCACCATTGCCACTGGACTTTTTGTCCTTTGCAGGGAGAGAAGAAAGCGGGTTGGTTCAGTTAAACTGGAAAACGACAAATGAAATAGGTGTCAGCCATTTTGAAATAGAACGCAGTCAAAACGGAATCGATTTCCAGTCTATCGGCCAATTAGAAGCGAGGAATGTCTCGGATGCAATCAACTCGTACGACTACCTCGACGGTAACCCATTTACGAAGGTGAATTATTACCGAATCAAACAAGTAGACTTTGATGGAGCATTTGAATATACCGATATCGTATTTGTGATTGTGGAAGGAGAGACCTTGCAAATAACCGTCCATCCCAATCCGACAACCGAACGACTAAATATCACTTCCAATTTGCCTTCATCGGGAAGGCTGCGCGTGATTGATTTATATGGTAACACCGTGCTGGAT
>JBCCXH010000332.1:0-6058 GCA_039192005.1 Bacteroidota bacterium | reverse complement strand
CCGGAGTAAATCAGTGGGTTGATATTCCTTTCAAAATAAGCATTCCCTTTTAAGTCTGCAGTCAACTGCACCATCGGCTTATAGGATGTGTACTCGTTTCCGGTAAGTTCCTCCCCTGAATAGAGTTCACTGGTACGTACGTCGTTGTTTAAATAAAGTCCCTCCCATAAAAAGGCGATTTCCCTACTGGTACGTGTGATGGTTTGTGAGGTGATTTTAGACCGGAACGTTGCAAACTTACTCGTTCGAAAATGGGTCTCAAAAATCGCTTTGGCCTGAAGTTGTTGGATTGAGCCTTCCGCACGTCTGGCTGTTACCTGCGTACCTCCATCTCCTATCGCTTTTGTCTCCGTTCTGATGTTTCTGTCGATTGCTCCTGCTGCCTGGGCGGGTAAGTTCACTAATTCAAATTTATAGATCTCATCAGGTACCATTCCTCGGGGAAGGTTGAACGCCACTTCTTTATTGCCCCTGGAATACCTGTAGTCAAAGTATTTAGATTGCCCTGATTTCAATTCTATAAAGCGGCCTCGCTGCTTCCATTCAGGACCTGCTTCAAATAGATAAGGCTGCCCTTTTTTCAGGACAATGTACCCACTCAAATATTCGTCTTTATAAAAGTTGAGTTGGTTAATGATGGGATAGCTGTAGGCCACATTCTCCAGTGGGATGTGATCAGGGGCCTCGCCACTTTTAAAACTCGTCGCCATGTATTCGGTATATTTCTTCCCTTCTACAATCACTGCCTGCCATCTGCCATTCCTGAATTCTTCAAAACTGACCTGTGCTTCTGCCAGCAGCTTACGTTTCGGGGGAAATACATCGTGTGCATCAAAGGCAGCTACATTTTTGTCTACATTTAAGTCGATGACACCAGGTATGGTCTTTGACCCATCTTTAACTCTGAAGTAATCAAGTTTTATCCGAAACCTCTTAAGTTTTTCATCGTAATCTACCATGGTGAACACCTCGTTCACAGATAAATTAAAAACTGCCTGGGGGGTAGAAAAAACACTCACATCTGGTTCACCATCGACGGGACTCACATCGGCAATCACTTCTATGGTCTCTACGATGCTTCCTTCTTGTTGAATTCGACATTCCTCTCCTAGCGTGATTTCAAAACTACAACTTCCCTTTACCAAGCCTCCTAAAACGCTAAAACGCCCTCCTACAGCACCTCGCATCCAAAAAGGATTGGGCAACTTGGCTTGCAAAATTGCAGCCGCACCAATACTTAGTATTTCTACCTTTTTTCGCTTCCCAAATACTTTTACACTGATCCCGATTGCTCCGTCAAAATAGGCATAAGCCTGCCCATTGGCATACCACCCATTTATTCCTAAGGGTCCTCTACCTATACACTGTGCATTTCCGTAGTCCTTCAACATCACGTCAAAACCTGATCCTGCCTTGAATCGTGCATAGAACATCAGAAAGGTCAAATCACCGGTATCGATAGAAAAAGCAGAACCAAAACCAATACCCGCTCCACTACCTAAGGCATTCAAATCATCCATGTAATCCAAATCAATCCCCCCAAGTATTTCCGAAACTTCATCCGGTGGAGGCGGACTTCCGGGGATAGTGGTCCCCATCATAAAGTAAGAGTTAAGTGATGCCCGGATCGGACCTATGCCTGCAGATAATCCTACCCGATCCGTAGGTGTTCCGACATAAATGTACCAATCATCTCGTCCGAAATAAAACTCGATCCATCCCGCACGGCCGTCGGGACCAACACCTTTAATAACACCTCCTGCCACATTCACGTATGCTTCAAAAAGGCCATAAAGCGAATTGTTTTCAAAATCCATCTCAACAAAGGCATGCGCAGAAATGGGGCCTTTGTCCCCAGATGATGCTCCGACTGGTCCATATATTTTCGTCAGTGTTTGATCTTCTTCTTTGTTTTTCGCTATCATCCCTCCATCTGGGGTACCACCCCCTGCTTTCTCAAGTTTAGCTACCGCATTGCCAAGCTTTTTCGCTTTATCTCTGATTGCATTTAAATCTTCTTCAAGAGGTGACGTCATGAAATAAATATTCCCCTTAAAAGCGATGTACCGTATACCGCCTCCCTTAAAAAAGGCGATTTCAAAACCAGCCTCGCCATTGTAGTTAGTTTTAAGACCTGTGGAAGCAAATGAGATGGATGCTTTCAAACCCAAACCATAATTGGATTTAGGAGCATAAATAAGCCCTGACCTTGTTTCTCCCAGTTCGCTTCCTCCCTGCATATCGATACCCATACGTTGATAAGCTCCGCCTGCAAATCCTGTTATGTCTAACCCGGTAACCACAGTAATTCCTACTGGTAGCTTAACGCCCGCATCAAAATACCAATACCTGAAACCGTCTACATTTCCGAAGATAGCCGTCGAATTGACTTCCAGGCTCAAAGAGTGAATCGTCGTCTTAATCTGGCCATTGAATCCATTTCCGTAAACCGCATCATTTTTATAAAACCGCAGCCTGCCTTCGATATCAAACGCCCCGGTCTTGATCTCCAGTCCTATTTCATGTACCTCAAACTTGTGAAATTTCCATTTGGTTCGACGCTCCTTGATCCGCTTCCCAACAAGGGATACGCCTGCATCTCCTGAAAAATGCTCGGTCACATTCACAAACAAATCAAAATCAAGTGCAGACTCACTTTCTGAAATATTCCTAAAACCAACATTCTTTATCTGAACCGGGAAATCCGACAAGAGCTGTGTGGTGGTCTCTGATCCAAAAGAGAAATAATCTGCTTTAAGGTGCGGACCTACGGTTTGTACCTGAAGGTTTTCAAATTGAATAGCTGCCAGGCTTACACCTTTCTCACCTGTTTTAATATCCATCGAACCGTACAAGTTGGCTTTTGGAAGAAATTTATCATCCTTGATTATCACTTCCACTGAAGAGTTGGGGAGTAACTCCACTTTGCTGGTTTTGAACATCGGAAAATTTAGCGTGTCGTTCATCACCACTGAAAATTCGTATTCATTATCGGGGCTAATAAGTGCGGTGTATTCAAAAGACTTGTTTTCATCCGTTATGGGTATAACCAAATCCCCTTCAAATCCCCCTGATAAAAGTTGACTAGATTGGAAATCAAGGAAGATATATTCTAATGAGTAAGCCCACCCATTTAAATCGCCCTCACCTCTATTAATTAGATTTTCGCCTTCTAAAAATCCGGTAAACCCACTTCTGTCGATGATCATATTTTTCCCGGAAAAGCGCGTACGTTCATTTGATTCTGCTTTTTTGAAATGATTGGGCATCCTAACACCAAGGTCCCGGATGTAAAATCCTCTCCACGTCTCGATATTTTCCGTCAGTCCAACTTCAGAAAGGTAGTTTTCAGGAAAAACGACTGAGGTGGAGTTCCGGTAATCGGAATAATCAAATACCGCATTGCTCACCGTAAATCCCATACCATCCACACCGACCACCTGAAAATCGGGAATGGAAACTTCTACCAAAAAATCATTCCAATCAGTAAGAGATGTTTTAAAACTCGTAGTGACCCGTCCCGAACCTTTTGTTCCATCAGGTAAGTCCGGCACCATAAAGTCTCTGGAAAACAGAATTTCTGCCGATAGGTTCATGTTCTGGAATCCATCACAATCAAAGCTTACTGAAGTCTCACCATCTCCTTTCAGAATGAGTAATGTCTTGTCATTGAAAGGAATGGCATAATCTCCCAACAATTCCATCTTACCATCTTCCGGCTGGATCCCTCCATTTTTTGAAAATTTAATGCCTGAGCCTCGGAATTTGATCGTTTTGCCCGAACCCGGTAACGTGAATGCCATGAAAGTGGTCAGATAAGCGCCGTCTGGCTTCAACGTGATACTATCGATCAGGATCGTGTATTCGATGTTACCCGTCGTTTTTCTTATTCCTACTGGAAGTTCCAAGAAACTGGTTTCGTCCAAAACATCCACGTAACGACCGGCTTCACGTACCTCATCAAAAACTGCCTGCGCACGGGCGCGTTGCTTCGCAATCGTAGCCGTAATCGTCGTATCCATGTAAGCCTCTGGTGTAAGTACATCCGTTTCTATCAGTGAGGTGGCAGCCGTCAGGTATTCCAACGACTTAAAAGACCGAAAGGAACCGATCTTACCCAATTCTTTTTCAGTGTGACCCTTTTCGGTAATTCCTGTGAAGGCTACAAGGGATCTACCTGCTCCAGATAAATCAAGATTTTGTAACAATAAAAAGAAAAGAAAAAGATAATTCTTTAAGTCTATTGGTTTCATTAATTATGGTGGTAAACAATGATACTATTACAAAAATAATATTTTTTATGAAAAATCAAAGATAAAGTAAGGTGAATTTCAGATTATCTTTTTCCGCTACTTACTGATAAGGAAGAATAGGTTATGCAAACAGGCTGATTAACGTAAAGCAAAAGACAGATAGAAATTTAAATCTCAATATGGTCATTGAATTAGTACATTTTTAGGTTGAAACGTGGTTTGATCACTCACAAACCGACAAGGTTTATTTAAATAAAAAAACCGACAGAATAACAATTCTATCGGCTTTTTTATCATTATCTCAACCAAATAGTTAAGGTCGACTATCCGACTCAAATATTTGTAGATTATCTAAAAACAGGGTACCGTCAGCACCGGAGTTTCCTATTACATATATCACAACTACCGTACCGTCATCGTCTTGTGTAGATGGGCCTGACAATACCTTATTGACGTTTGTCCATGATGTAGCGGTAGCCTTGGTGAACAGGCTCTGACTATTTGAAAATATCCCTGCTGTGAACATGCGGAACGTAAATTGATCTACCAATCCTTCTGTACGGTAATCAAAGTTGATGGCATATTGCTTCCCTGATTCAAAAGTGAGTGGATTAGCAGTTTCTGTTCTCAACTGAAAACTAACACTATCAGCGGTGGCACCTGTATTATCCAGATTGATCTTCATCACTCCTCCTCCATCTGTACCTCCATCGGCAACAAATTCAACGGAAGAATTTCCAACTTTTTCTGCTAATGTACCACTCTGAGGACGTAAGTTATCTACTTCAAACCCTCTAAGACCGTCTACGAATAGCCCGTCAATACCCGCTTCTTGTATTAAGTCAAGAAGAAACATAGTCACCGGCTGATCAGTAAACGTTACAACATCTAAACCATCAACAGATACAATTCCACTTCCCGCTCCCAATGTCATCGTAATTACGTCATCCGAATAAATAGTTTCACCTAAGGTGATATCTATTCTCGTATTATTGGATGAGTTCACAGAAGCCGAAACCACTGTAGTAGAGGCTCCATTAAGCGTTACACTAAAGGACGACTCTTTACCTGAAAACGCTGCGATCGGTACAGAGAAAGGTATTTGAATCGTCTGATTTTCCAACTCTGAGATGGACCCGGTTAGTTTTGGCGCAGAAGGTGTAATTTTTAATGGATTAGGCATGGTAAATGTGTTCGAACCACCTGGAATATTTTCCCCGGTTCGCCTTGCCGTAAGCCTTAACCTATATGCCTCTACTTCACCAGAAATAGCTAAAGTGGTATTCATTGCGTCCGCCCCGGATATACTTATTTCCGAACCGGTCCCGTCAATAGGTTCCATCAACCATGTCCATTCATTAGGCCTTCCTGTAGACTGGTCTTCCAATCTCAAATTCGTTCCAGCCTCAACAAAAAACGTATCTGTACTAAACGTCAACTCTGAATCATCAGGTAGGATCAAACGAAAATTAGCCCTTATGCTATCGTATACATCAACAACAAAGTCCTCTTCGTATAGGAAAGTACCATTCGCCTGCCTTTCTGCGGAAACAGTATCTGGACCAATGTAGGCAACTGAATCAGCAAAAACATTCCTCAAGGTAACCGTTTGAAGACCGGGTTGTGTAAATAGCACGTGAGCTGATGCCGCTGTGGTAAGGGTATCACCAGGATTCACAATAAAAGGTGTATACAAGGTATCAGTCCTATTGATTTCTCCGTCCAAAAAGAATGCTGCACCCTCACCAGGTATCGACCATTGATGACTTAGTGGATTTCTACTTAAATCCGTAAAGGAAACAAAT
>JBCCXH010000331.1:0-6078 GCA_039192005.1 Bacteroidota bacterium | reverse complement strand
CGCTTACAAAAACCTGTCGCGTTTGCAACTTCATCTAGTAGGTGTTCATTTAAGCACTCGAGAAGGGTTTCTTTCAGGTTGGATTGCGATTTTTCGTCAAATGAAATGCTAGACTTGCTCTAATCTTATGCTTAAACTGACGGCTATGGTTTCCAAACGAGCAGGTCATAGACCCTACCGAGCTTTTCTTTATCACCCTCTGTGTCTTTGCCGGTCTTCGCCCTTTGAAAAAGGGGTGGCGAAGAAAGCTCAAAAGGTAGCCCCGACGTCTTTTTGCTATCTGGCAGAAGGGTACTTTGTGCATCCATCGTTTTCTGAAGCTGACGCTGGTGGAGGGTGGAGGGACGGTTGTCTACAATCGAAATGGTTTCGTTCTGACCGCGTGACCTGGTTTTCTTAAGAGACGGGTTGTATTTACGAACGTTAGACATACTAATTTTCATAAACCACCAAGGTAGACATATTGGCAGTGATAAAATATGCTGCAATGGAAACGAATGCCCGGGCCACTGCCTAACCCGAATTATAAGACTTTGCGCTGGGCTGAAGTAACGTTAAAATTCAGGAGTTATTTATTGAGGCAGACCTTCCTGAGAATATGCCTGCCGGCGAAGGCAGGCTTGCCTTTGCCGTAGGTAGGTAACTCGATGAATATGAGCCGCAGTGGAGCTGGTGATTGATTTTTGGATATAATAAAAAGTCATTCCACTCCACGTCGGCCGCCGATCAATTATGCCAATCCGAGTGTTTTTCTGATGAATAAAGCGGGGTAAGAGCAAATGGAATCATCCACCCTCTAATCCAAAAATAACCCGGCCGTTTTCAAATATCTTTAAATGCAAGTGATTCCTTTTGGAGTTATTATAGATGCCCTTGATCACTATTGTTGCATCATGTTCGCCTTCTCCCATGCTTTGCAGTTGAGCATTATAAATACGATGTGCGGCCCCGGAGGACCATTCATTGTCCATAGCATCCCTAAAAATAACTTCAAACTGGTTAAAATCCAGTGCGGATGTATTAATCCTATAGTAGCGTAAACGGGATGATCTTTTATCTGAAAGCAAGTGCCTATGCTTTTTGAGATCAAGCGTAAAATCTGCTCGAATCAATGAGTCTCTTCGATTTTTACTATCTTTAGTAAGATTAACCTGCTTTACTTTTTCTTCTGCGAGTTCTTCTTGATAAAGCTTTTTCTGATTGCGAATCTGTTCATATGCCCCGATAGGCTTTTCTCCACCCTGAACAGTATCCGAATTGGCTTTCACTCCCTTTACCTTACCTAAAAGTTCCTTTGATTTTTTAGAAACAATACGTCGGTAATAACTGGATGAAAAATTTTTTAATCCTTCGGTCCGCCTAATTATCGATTCATCCGTTATATTTTTTTGCCTTTCCAACTCTTCGAATTCCTCACTTAAGAAGCGGATATCTTGTTCCAAAGCACTTGGGGTTTTCTTTAGGTATTTAAGCAACCTGTTGGGTTTTTCTACCTCATTCGTCTGTTCACTGCTTTCCTCCTGCTCACTTTTCTCTTCTTTTTCATTTTTGAATTGAAACAGATAGCCTGTGTGGAATCGTCCGGGCACTTCACCCTCACAATTTTCTACGGAATCGTTCTTTTGTTTTTTCCGCTGAAAGGGAAATACCCCTGATGGAACCTGTATGTCCATCGCTTCCTTCAACTGACGCTGGTAAAGGGTGGAGGGACGGTTGTCTTCAATCCTGGCAATGCTGTCAGTATTCACCCGGTTGATGTCCTTCAAGTCAAGCTGTTGCTTATGTTTTTTAGGTAGACTGGTTTTCATGCACTGACAAATTATCGACGATCTTTAGCATATGCAAGTTTTTACGTTTGGTATTGGTAGATAGCTACTTTAGTTAGGTTTTAATTAAACCCGGATTACGCATTAGTTTTTCTATTACAAACATAAATCACCCGGGCTGGGCGCCTTTAAAATCAGACGGTTCGCCGCGCGACACTTACCACTATGTTGGCTCGTCACCATAATAGTACATTATGCCTAGCCGGCCACGCCTCCTGACCTAAGTGTCTGATTTCTTTGTCCTTTATGCGGGGACGCCTAGTCCTTCATCACGAACTCTAATGCATAAACCGGGTTAAACTCGTTGATCTGCACACCTCCAGTCAAGTTGGTGACTAAATCACCTGTTCAGAACTTGTCACTTCAATAAGTTCCACTCTCCTACCACTGCGATAGGTTTAAATTTGAGTCGATCTTACCAATCAGAGGTTAGAGAAATATCTTAATCTTATTTCAAAAAGTATACAGGCGATGATCGAAATAAGAAAAAGTCAAATGACTTTTAACGTGGAATAATTGTGGAGACGTATCTTTCATTACAAACGAACGTCAACCTGGATGAAAAACGAATCATTAATCCTTTCCCTATTTTTTATCAATACTATTTGTGCAAACGCACAAACCGCCGCACAAACGAAATTCTACAAAGACTTACAGACCAAAAGAGTAGCCTCAAGTAATGAAATAGTCTGGGAGCAGGTAGGCCCTGGAAATGCCGGCTTTGCCAATCTTTTACGCTATCACCCCACCATCCCCGGACGAGTCGCCACCTGCCCGGACATGTGGAATGCATATCAATCTGACAACAATGGAGAGACCTGGTATGGAATCACAGACAGCGATGGCAGGGTGGACTTTTACCATTTACGTGACCTCTACTATTCGGTAAGCGATCCTGGATTCGCTTTGGCCATCGGCTCATCACGACTTTTTCAAAGTGCAGATACCGGGCGATCCTGGCAGAAGCTGCTGAGGTGTCCCTGGTATAAACAAGATGCAAACGGGGAGGACAGAGATGGCTGGAGGAAAAAAGTTTCGGCATTGGCAATTGATCCCAGCGACGCAAGCACCTGGTACGTAGGAGGAGGTTCTTTCGTACGAGGACAGGAGTGGTTGTCGTGCTATAAGACTATATCAGAAGCACAACCACACGGTTTGAAAAATAACTATGCAGGAAAAGTGTGGCGAACGAAAGATGCCGGTAAGAGCTGGAAACTGATCAATACAGGACTCCACCCGGAGGCACAAATTGGCCGCTTGGTTGTCAACCCCACAAACCCAAAACAACTATTCGCTGCGTCCAATTACGGTCTATACCGCTCGGATGACAGCGGAAGTTCATGGAAAGACATCGGAACAGGTAAGCTCGACAATAACATCATTATGGACATGGACTATTACTACGACGCAGTTCAAGAAGACCTGGTGTTGTACGTAATTGATCAGGTACAGTATGTAGCAGATGGGACCACCACCAGGTGTACAGGTGGTATTTTCCAGTCAGTCGATTACGGAGAAACCTGGGAAAACATCAACGGCAACCTGTATTTGGACTACAACCGCATTACCGGTGGCGCTTCTGATAATTACTATCAATACATCGGTGTTTGGTTTGGAATCACTCCCGAGAAAGCAAAGGCCACCTACCCTGATTTGCCAACCCGAGCCTTACAGTTTTATAACATGATCAGTGCGGACCCCAGCAGGCCGGGAGCAGTATACGTCGGGATGCCGGACCCTCAGACACAAAACTCCATAGTCCCTGGTCGATTATGGACGACAGAGAATAACGGAAAAACCTGGGTATCTACCGCACGTCTGTATGAAGAAGACTGGAAGCGAGATAAAGACTACTGGGAAGAGCGGGGAAACCCATGGAATGGAAACATGGAAGTTGGGCATAGCTCACCACACATGAAGTCTGGTAAAAACTATGCGCTGCGTTCGATGCGTGCCCTTGATGTAGGAGTAGATGGAAGTGTTATGATCATCTCAGACCATAGCACGATGCTGAGTAAAGATCACGGACAAACCTGGCAACAAGTAGACGAAGACTATACGCCAGAAGGCAATATTGTCGGTCGTGGCAACAGCAACTTACCGGGATTAACGATTGCACAAGACAAGCGCAATCCTAACATGATATTAGGATCAGGTGAACACAAAGTGTGGATTCCGACAGACGATAGCCCAAACGAGCGGCAGGCACTAAAATTCATCGAGGACGTACCACAGACCGTAATCAGCCTCGCTTTTGACCCCTACGATGGTAGGATCGTTTACGCAACTTCTAGTCGACAAAAGAAAAAACAGTACATTTTTAGAAGTGGCGATGCGGGATACAGCTGGGAACAGTGGGGCGTTGCGACCCCGGCGACCAACAAATGGAAAGACGATTTTTACACCAACAGCCTGTCTGTCGATCCAATAAACAATCACTACCTCTATCATGGCATTACCCGAATAGAAAACAAGGGCAAGTCTACTCAGGGAGGTTTTTTTGTGTCTGATGACCAGGGAAAAACATTTAAGCAGAGTAACAACGGGTTGCCAAGTCCAGCGCGGATCAGTGACATTGAGTTTGACCCAAGAGATAACGATCGGGCTTCATTGTTTGCAGCGGCAGAATACTACAATTTTTCACATCAACCACCGAAGGCACAAGGTGGTCTGTATCATTCAAAAGATAGAGGGGCAAGTTGGCTAAAAGTAAATACGCCTCCCGAAATAAAAGGGGTGAACTACATAGCCTTAGATCATAGCAACCGCATGTACATCACCACGGGCTATCGAGGGAAAGGTAATGGGGCATGGTATACAGATGATTTTGGAGAAACCTGGGAACAGGTATTTAAAGTGCCGGGTGCAGTATGTGTGGATATCTCTCCATTTGACCGTAACTTCATCGTGATTACCGTAGAATTTTTAGAAAAAAATCCGGGAGTTTATGTGAGTCGCGACCGTGGCCTTACCTGGGCTAAGAGCAACACTGGACTCGTTACACCAAATAAAATTGAGGATATAAAATTTAACATTCATCATCCCGGAGAAATATGGGCAGCAAATAAGGGAACCGGTTTTTACAAAGGGATCATTGCTAAGGGGGAAAAGATTCAGGTAGTAGATGTCATAGAAGATCACATGGATTTCCAAACTTTAGATGCCACCGGCCAGCTTCAGACCAGGATCACTAACGAGACATACAAGGAAGAGAAAGTAAGCTGGAAATCCGAAAACACAAACGTGGTGAAAGTAGATAAAAAAGGAGTGTTGCAACCCATTGGAAAAGGCATGACGAAAATATGGGCCACAACGAAAGACGAACGTTTTTCAGATTATTGTGTGGTTGTCGTACATACTCAATAAAAAACTTAGATGATTAGCGAATAATATTCGTCACGGAAGCGACGGAATCATAAGTTAAAAGATTTGTTTTTGTATTTTTAATTCAACTTACTTGTCTGTTAATCAACTAATAAAAATGAGAAATATTCTTATATCGTGTATAGCTGTTTTAATGATTGGTTGTGGAGGGTCAGATGGACCAAAAGGAGAAACATTTGAGGTGGATGGCATCGCACTGGCCGGATACGACCCTGTAGCATACTTTGAGCAAGGAGAGCCACGCATGGGTGTTGAGAAAACCACCTCCGAATATCAAGGCCTGACGTATCGCTTTACAAGTACGAAAAATAAATCGCTCTTTGACGAAAACCCGGAAAGTTACATTCCTGCCTATGGTGGATGGTGTGCATATGCGATTGCGGAAACCTCTTCTAAAATGGAACCTGACCCGACCATGTGGCAGATTCAGGATGGTAGGCTGCTACTTTTTTATGATGATTGGATGACCTCGCTGATGGGAAAATTGAAAGATAAATGGAACAAAGATCCTGAAAATTACCTGGATAAGGCAGATACGAACTGGCCATCGGTTCAGGCGGAATAACCAGGTAAGCAAACAACAAACAACCATGGCCATGTAGGGATGATTTGCTCAGGTTTTTAAATTTCTTGGAAATTGAATGAACCTAAACAATTAAGAAGTGATAAATTCGGGCACTAACCTGTTTATCAATTGAAATGGCCAATAAGGCAATCAATACCAAAACCCTTTATAAGAAGCTGGATAAGCTATTTGAAGAGGCAACTACTTTATCTCTCAATGAAAGAAAAAAGTGGGTCATTTTCTCTGATTTGCACATGGGAGATGGAGGGACTACAGATGATTTTAGAAGAAATTCCGATCTTT
>JBCCXH010000330.1:0-6125 GCA_039192005.1 Bacteroidota bacterium | reverse complement strand
CTGCCATTTTCTCATTATAAAAAGCAAGACTATCATTTTTATAGACTTCATAAACGATTTTCTTCTCCAGACCCCACCAATCTCCAACAATTAGCGGCTTGGTATTTTCTTGGGACGAACAACAAAGAAAAATATTTAAGAATAGAAATATTGACTTCATTTTAATGGCTTTTCCTTTTATTGATTTCATTTTTCACCTCGATTAAACGTTCTTCGATCAAAGCAATATTCAAATTCAAAAAACCGGTAATTTCTTCGATTCCTTTTTTAGAGAAGGAATCACTAAATTGAAAATGATCTTCCCGTCCTTGAAAACTGAATTGTCCTATTTTATTATTTAGTTCATTAAAAAGAATCTGGGTCGCAAGCTCTCTCCTTGTCGTATCTGAGCTAAGGATCTCCACTAGTTGATAAAGGTTAGCAGCTTTCCCAAACACACTTAAAAACCTATCGGCAAACCTTTTTGTCTGCTCGTCCACAGGGTTGATGGCTTCCGCACCCTTATTTGCCAAATCAATGAGTGTAGAGGCTGCGCTTAACTTTGATCCTGCACTAGGGTCACTTGGGTTTTCTTGTGTACTGGCCACAGCAACCTCCGTTCCTAACCCAATGATAGCCCCAATACCGGATGCATTTGCAGCTAATGCGGCGATTTGCATCATTTTTCTCCCACTCTTAGAAAGCCTTGTTGCTATAATATTTCCACCCTCTGACATGTCCAGTTTTTTGACAGTAAAATCTGTCCCTTTTTCAGCAAAGACAGATTTTATGTCCAGAGGTTTAAATGTCCCCTCTATCACAACCTCCTGTAAAATGGTAGGATTCTTGGTTTTCAAATCTTCAAAACCTGATTGTTTTTTAATTCCGAATATCCCACTTTCGATAATCTTTACTACTTCACCTTGCGAGTTAACCAGTTGCTTCACTCTGCCTCCTAGTCCTGGCTTTATCTTAAACCATGTTTCTTTTATATAATAGCCACTATTTGTCCCTTCCGGCCCGTCGATAATTGGTTCGATGATTTGAGAAATCACGGGGAATCCCCGAAAGGTCTTCAGAGGGTCATTTTGTTTGGCTTGTTCTTTATCCAATTGCTTTCTGTTCTCCTGAAATTCTTTGGCAGACTTTCCTTCTGTTTCTTTACCGGTTTCCCGAGCTTCCTCCTGTGAAGGTGCCATCATGATTGGAGCCTCAGGAGAAGGCTTCATGGGGATAAACTCTCCTGGGTTACCAACCATCGGTACAAACTCACCTGGGTTGCCCACCATAGTAGGAAAAGGGTTCGGGTTTCCTTTCATGGGAATGGCTCGCTCAGTATTGGGCACCATGGCTTCCTGAAAGGATTCCGGCTGGTTTTCCTCTTTTCCTACTTGTTCCTCTTGTGGGGTCAGAAGCGGCGTAGCGGTGTTTTCACCGGCATCGGCGTTTCTCGGTTGGTTTTTTGGAGGAGCAATTGCAGGTGGCATGATGCGGATCTTCAGGTTTTACATAGATAACGGAAAAGTAATGAATGGTTTTCATTTTACGTCGTTTCCTTTTTTATAAAGTCAAGGATTTCAAGACAACAGAAACCCATTCCCATAGCCAATGTGACTAGGAGGCATTGAACCTGACGCTAACAAAATGCATCGAAGATCCTGACGTTGAGTCATCTGGATAATTCCATTGATTCAGTCTGAGTCACACGTCTGTAGCAGCTAAAAACCTGAGTTCGAGTTAAAACCGTCTTTGCGAGGCCCGAAAAAGGGTGTGAGGGAGAGGGTCGCGGCAATCTCGCTGTAAATCGGGACTGCCACGTGTTTTGTAAGCTTTATGTAGCTTACAAAAACTCGCAGAGACGCTTGAGACGGTTTTTATAGCGATTTTAAAATCGAGTTCAGGTTAAAAGGTTAGTCGTAATTTACGACAGCTTAACCTTAACCAATCATTTCTAGACCGTATACGATGGTTAAGTAGTTCAAGAGCGGACTTGCGTATAGTTGCAGCGGCTTCCACGTTGATATCATATTTTGCTCAAGAAACTTTTAGTTACAAGCTTACCGCATCGTTCAGCATCCACAATGCAATTTCAATTGCGTTTTCGGAAATTAGTGCCAATAAACACCTCGTGGTATAGGTAAATCACTTGCGTTAACAGAATCTTCCTCCGCACTATCAAATAGGGTTGATATTTTTGTTTAGAGCCATGTATCTCATGGTTCACCCTGTAAGTGAAAGCCTTTGAGTTTTGATTATGGCCAAACAAAAAATTCACGTCGAAGTAGGAAAGCGCGTATTGGAACTTTCCAATCTGGATAAACCCTTGTACCCGGACGATGGATACGTAAAGGCGGAAATCATTGAATATTACTTAAAGCTTGCACCCACCATTCTCAATCACATAAGAGGAAGGGCCCTCTCGTTAGTCAGGTACCCGGACGGCATCTACGGTGAGCAATTTTTTCAAAAACACCGTCCGGACTGGACCCCCGATTGGATTGATTATAAGCGGTTGGGGCAGGAGCGGCTCAAAGAGTATGTGGTTGCGAAGGAGGAAGCAACCCTTGTCTGGTTGGCGAATCTGGCATGTCTGGAGCTTCATCAAATTCACAGCTTTTCAGAAAAAAGTGACCGACCGGACTACGTGGTGTACGACCTGGACCCACCAGAAGAAGGGTACGCGCTGGCCGATCTGAAATCGGTTGCTTTTCGCTTAAAAGCGCACCTGGAACGCTACAATTACCACGTGTTTGTGAAGACAACCGGAGGTAAAGGGTTGCACCTTATTACCCCGATTGAGACGAGGTATTCCTTTAAAGAAACGTTTGAGTGCGCGAAGAAACTAGCGACGGATTTCATCACCAAAAATGAAGACACTACGCTACATATCAAGAAAGAACACCGGAAAGGACGCGTGCTGATTGATATTTACCGGAACCGGCCTTCTCAAACGATAGTCAGTCCGTATAGCCTGAGAGGCAAGGAGGGGGCCACGGTCTCAACACCCATCTCATGGGAAGAGCTGATCGATTTACGTTCGTTATCGGATTGGAACATCAAAACGACATTGGAGAAAGTAGTGGGGCAGGGAGATGCTTGGGAGTCGATCAGGGGGTGGGCGGTTCCGCTTCATACCGATAAACGAACCTACAAAAGCAAGGAACTGCCTCCTAATGATAAACATAAGAATGAGCAACAACTTGCGGACTATGAGGCGAAGAGGGACTTCGAAAAAACCCCGGAGCCTATGTCTATCGTCAACGAATCTGAAGGAAGCCGATTTGTGATACAAAGGCACCATGCCTCTCACTTGCATTACGACCTGCGCCTGGAGCAAGACGGGGTGTTAACGTCCTGGGCCATCCCCCGAGGGATGCCACCACACCCGGGAGTGAAGCGGCTGGCAGTTCAGACAGAAGATCACCCCCTTAAGTACCTTACGTTTGAAGGGGAGATTCCGAAAGGGGAGTATGGAGGGGGCATGATGTGGATATACGCCACGGGAAAATATGAGATCACGAAAGAGAAAAAGGAAGGGTTTTATTTCCGTATTTCAGGAGTTCAGATAGCTGCGGAGTATCGGATGCACCGGATGAAAGGCAAAGAATGGTTGCTCGAAAGAGTCGATACGCCTCAGCAGGATTTTCTCAATCAGGTCGCTCAACCCATGTTGGCAGGCTCCTCCAAAAAGGTTCCTTCAGGAGACTATGAGTACGAGGTAAAATGGGATGGGATCCGAGCGCTTATCTACGTTAATGAAGGCGAGTTGAAAATTTTCAGTAGGAATCAAAACGACATCACCGCTCAGTTTCCCGAGCTTGAGGTTCCGGAAGAAGCGTTCCGAATCAACAATGCCATATTCGATGGCGAGATTGTCTGTCTGGATGATCAGGGAAAGGCAGACTTTAAAAAAGTAATCAGTAGGTTGATGAGTAAAAAAGGAGTGAGCCATGCGTCAAAACGCAATCCGGCCTATTGCTATTTGTTCGATTGCCTGTATTTGGATGGAAGGTCGCTAATCAACGATCCCATGGAGCGAAGAAGGTGGTGGATGGAAGATTCGCTAAGGGTTGGAGCCACCAACTACCGAATAAGCGAAACGGTAACGGATGGTAACGCCCTCTTTGAGGCGGCTAAAAAGCTGGGGGTGGAAGGAATCGTCGCCAAGAAAAAAGGTTCGAAATATCAGTACGCTAAGCGCACAGAAAACTGGCTGAAAGTAAAGGTAAAAGAAACAAAAGACTGCTTTATTATTGGGTTCACGAAAGGAGAAGGTGAGCGGTCTGATTACTTTGGTTCCTTGCAGTTGGCAGAGTTTGCCAACGGGGAGTTGATCTATCGGGGGAGGGTGGGGACCGGTTTTGGTGATGAGTTACTGAGTTTTCTGACACACCGACTGACACCTCTGGTTACGAAGGAAAAACCGATTAGCGAAGAAGCACATGAAGAAAAAAAGACCCTTTGGGTGCGTGTAAAGTTGATGTGCGAGGTAGAATATACTGCCCTTACCTCAAATGGAGCCCTTAGAGACGCGGTCTTTAAAAAACTAATTGAAGTAACGTAGCTCTTTATTTAGCGTATTGCTTGTTGTAGTATTCAAAAATGTTGGCGATGCCACCGGGTTCACGAGAGGAAATGTTTCGTACAAACGCGTAGTCTTTGATGTCCTTTTTCGCCCTTCCAAACACAGAAAAAAATACTTTCTCATCGTCACCTAGTTGAATCAGCTCTTCGTTTAGATAACTAAAAAATAAATCGAAACGCTCCAATAGTGGGACGCTGCCGGTTACCACCATTCTAAACAGTGCCTTTTCACCGTTGAAAGAGGCCATCACATAAGTATCTCGCGATTGGTCGATGGTAACTTTTTCAATCCCTTCATGAAACATCCTGTTTTGTGTTCCTTCATCAAGTAAAACGGTGTTGCTTTCCAGGTTTAGTGCAATCAATCCCTGATGTTCTTCACCATTTGCCACAATGATCCCATTTTGTTTTTCGGAGTATTGAGCAACCAGACAAAAACAGCAGTTGATCAACACAAAAAAAAGCACAAACCTCATCCCTAATTGCTATAAGACACTCAAAAGTACCATTACGTGAATGATACCTTAAGGCAGTCCGGATGGATTAACAGAATGATAATGTTTGGTTAAAACGATAAAATAACTCCATAAAAAACGGTTAATGACGGGTTCGAACCTTTTTTGGATCAGGTTGAATTTTCAAGTATCTCTTCTTACTACAGTCGATCAAATAGGTATTCGTTGGACGTAGAGCAGTTTTCATATTGTTTTCCATCGTGATGAATCATTTGAATGAAAACACCTTTTAAAAGTCCGTAACTTTTAGTCATAGGAGGTCTTAATGGCATTGGCTACATTACTATAATGCTAACTAATTGCGTTTCATTCATTGATCAATAAAGCAATAGATAAGGGATGAGGCCCACTTCCGACCTGGTTATATTCGTTGTTTCTATACGCTTCTTCATGAAGACGTAAAATGAAAACGGTCTTTCATCGAGTAACGGGTCACCTCTTGTTTGCTACTCCATATTGGTGACAGGTTAGAGACAGCCTGTTAAAGCTGCTCATTTACTTTGATTTCGGGGTTGTCCATGACTTAAGAAGTAGGAAGCTGTCAAAGTAGCTCGAAGCTTGTAATTTTACTTCGAAAAGATACCAACCCACATATATGGCTTCATATGCAGAAATCGTCCGGGAAGTTCAGGCCGGCAACTATGCGCCTGTTTACTTTCTACAGGGAGAAGAGACGTTCTTTATTGATAACATCATCGAAAACATAGAATCCGGTGCCCTGGAAGAATCACAGAAAAGCTTCAATCAGGTCGTTGTTTACGGGAAAGATACCACACTAACTGACATCATTGGCATGGCCAGAAAATATCCGATGATGGGGGAGCGACAGGTCGTGATTGTGAAAGAAGCACAGGAACTAAGGGGGTGGAACAGAGAAGACCAGCAAGCGTTGGTGATCAACTATCTTCAAAACCCCCTGACCAGCACCATCCTGGTCTTTGGACATAAGTATAAATCCATCGATAAACGTACAAAGCTGGGTAAAGCCTTTGAGAAACAGGCGATTTTTCTTCAGGCAAAACGACTATACGATAACGAGATTCCCGG
>JBCCXH010000329.1:0-6162 GCA_039192005.1 Bacteroidota bacterium | reverse complement strand
TTTTTCCGAATGAGAACATCTTGCAGTGGTTTTGTCAAAAAGCTATGGATTAATCAGATACTGATACTGCCGTCTTCCCACTTGCTATTTTGTAAGCCTTTCGTGCACTTAAAAATTGAAATCAGTTAAAGCAGACCTTCAAAAACATCGTGCAGTTTCCTGAATCGGATGTACCGCTTAGAGAGAGCATCAGGAACAAATTGCACAACAAATTCCTTTTGGGTCATTAAAATTTTACTTTTGCGGTTTTAATGAGGTCTATACATGATTTATTTCTTCAGAAACTCTCCTGACTCCGTTGTCGCCGTTGGAACTTCTCAACATCTTGAATCCTCTGAAATCACAAAACTCAGGTGGCTCCTATCTGGGGCAGACTTAATACCCGATGAAAAAATCACAGGTGCATTTATTGGCCCCAGGAAGGAAATGATCTCTCCCTGGAGTACGAATGCGACAGACATTACTCATAATGCCGGCATCCACACTGTTTATCGGATCGAAACCTTTATCTCAGAAGAAACTGCCGCTACCCTGGACCCGATGCTTCAACAGGTTTATTCTCATTTGGATCAGGACATTTTCACCCTAAATCATGAAATACAACCCATTCAACATGTAGAAGACATTGCCAAATACAATAAGGAGGAAGGGTTAGCACTCAGTGAGGATGAAATTGACTATTTGGTGAGTGTCTCGAACGAAATAGGTCGCCCATTGACGGATTCGGAAGTCTTTGGTTTTTCTCAAATTAATTCTGAACACTGCCGACATAAGATTTTTAATGGAACCTTCATCATCGATGGAGAAGAACAGGAACGTTCTCTTTTTCAGTGGATTAAAAAAACAGCCAAGGACCACCCGAACTTTCTGGTCTCAGCCTATTCGGACAACGTCGCCTTTATCCAAGGGCCAGAAGTAGAGCAGTTTGCTCCTAACAGGCAAGACCAGCCCGACTGGTTTGACACCAAACGATTTGAGTCGGTTATCTCGCTGAAAGCGGAAACACACAATTTCCCAACCACGGTAGAGCCTTTTAATGGTGCCGCAACAGGCTCAGGAGGCGAAATACGTGATCGAATGGCCGGAGGACAGGGCAGCATTCCACTTGCTGGAACCGCCGTTTACATGACCTCCTACTCGCGACTGTCAGAGGAAAGAAAGTGGGAAAAGCCCGCTCGAAAATGGCTTTATCAAACCCCGCAGGAGATTTTAACAAAAGCATCAAATGGTGCAAGTGACTATGGAAACAAGTTTGGGCAACCGCTGATCTGCGGCAGCGTTTTAACTTTTGAACACGACGAAAAAGACAAAAAATACGGCTACGACAAGGTCATTATGCTTGCAGGAGGGATCGGTTACGGCAAGAAAAAAGAAGCACAAAAAAAACCGGTTTCAGCAGGCGAGAAAATTGTGATCATGGGAGGCGATAACTACCGAATTGGGATGGGAGGTGGTGCCGTCTCTTCCGTTGATACGGGCGCTTTTAACCAGGCCATCGAACTAAATGCCGTTCAAAGGTCCAACCCGGAGATGCAAAAGCGCGTCTCCAATGCGATCCGTGCAATGGTTGAATTGGATGACAATTCCATCACCTCGATTCATGACCATGGAGCCGGAGGGCATCTCAACTGTTTGTCGGAGTTGGTAGAAGAGACCGGTGGGAACATTGACCTCTCCAAACTACCTTTAGGAGACGAAACGCTGTCCAATAAAGAGATTCTAGGAAATGAATCTCAGGAACGAATGGGGCTGGTCATCAAGCATGAGGGTGCCGAGTACCTTAAAAAAGTGGCTGAAAGGGAACGTGCTCCCTATTATGAAGTAGGAGAATCTGGTGACAATCACGAATTATCGTTCCGAAATAATGGGAGTCCCGCACCATTTGACCTAAAACTCTCCCACTTGTTTGGCTCCTCTCCCAAAACCATACTTGAGGACCAGACACCAGCAGAAGGTAGCTTTGAAAACGTCCAGTATGACCTTGAAAAGGTTGAAGATTACCTGAAAGAAATTTTGCAACTGGAAGCCGTGGCATGCAAAGACTGGTTGACCAATAAAGTGGACCGTTGTGTCAGCGGAAAAGTGGCTACTCAGCAGACCTGTGGCGAACTACAGCTTCCGTTAAATAATCTGGGTGTTATGGCCCTGGATTTTTCATCCAATAAGGGAATTGCCACCGCTATTGGTCACGCACCGGTTGCTGCATTGGTAAACGAGGCTGCTGGATCACGACTTGCCATTACAGAAGCGCTAACCAATGTTGTTTTCGCTCCTCTGACTTATGATCTTTCAGGGATCTCACTGAGTGCTAACTGGATGTGGCCAGCTAAAAATCCCGGAGAAAACGCACGCCTTTACCAGGCGGTAAAAGCCGTGAGTGAGTTTGCATCAGCTTTGGGTATCAACATCCCGACTGGAAAAGACTCCATGTCTATGACACAAAAGTACCCTGAGGGCGAAAAGGTATATGCTCCCGGTACGGTCATCATCAGTGCGGTTGGAGAAGTCGAAAACATTAACAAAACCGTAAGTCCGGCGCTAGCTTATGCCCAACCGGATTCGAAAATCATTTATGTGGACTTCTCGGGAGATTCGTTTGAGTTGGGCGGCTCTTCCTTTGCTCAGGTATTAACGAAAGTGGGAAATACAACCCCGGATGTCAAACCCGAAACGGCGATCAAATCGTTTCAGGTCATTCAGCATTTAATCAACGAGAAACAGGTAATCTCAGGACATGATGTATCTGCGGGTGGACTCATTACCACACTCCTGGAAATGAACTTTCCCAATACCGTCGGAGGACTGGACCTGGACCTTTCTCCTCTCAAAGAAAAAGACCCCATCAAGCTACTGTTCTCGGAACGGCCCGCCGTCGTCATTCAGGTAGCAGACCAAAAGGCCATTGACTATTTGGCCCAGTCAGGCATTGCATGTTATGAGATTGGAAAAGTATCCCAAAACAGGTCATTAACCATCAAAAACGAGGAGTGGAAGGGGTCATTTGATATTGATTCACTTAGAGAAACGTGGTTTCAAACTTCTTACTTGCTTGACCTAAAGCAGTCTGAAACTAACACTGCTGAAAAGCGAAAGCAAAACCGATTTAATCAGCCACTCACGTACTCCTTTCCTAAAAGGTACGACGGCAAAGCGAGTACGTTGCGACTTGACTTTAAAAGAAAAGACAGATCAGGAGTGAAAGCGGCCATCATTCGGGAGCAAGGTGTAAACAGTGACCGGGAAATGGCTTATGCACTTTGGCTAGCCGGCTTTGACGTAAAGGATGTCCACATGACAGACCTGATTGAAGGTCGCGAAGATCTCAGCGAAGTCAATATGATTGTTTTCGTAGGAGGTTTTTCTAACTCTGATGTGATGGGGTCGGCCAAAGGATGGGCAGGTTCCTTTTTGTTCAATGAACGAGCCAAAGCTTCGCTGGACCACTTTTATCAAAGAGAGGATACGCTGAGCCTGGGCGTCTGCAACGGATGCCAATTGATGATGGAGCTGGGACTCATTTATCCTGAACTTGGAGATCACCATCCAAAAATGTTGCACAATAGCTCAGGAAAATTTGAATGTGGATTTATTAACGTAGACATCAAGGAAACGAACTCGATCATGCTCCAATCCATGATCGGATCAAAACTTGGCATTTGGCTGGCTCATGGCGAAGGCAGGTTTACGTTAAAAGGTGAGGAATCTCAATTCCAAATTCCTGTTAAATACAGCCATAGCGAATTTCCGGGAAATGCCAACGGGAGTGATTTTGCGGCGGCGGCTTTAGCTTCAAAGGATGGCAGGCATCTGGCCATTATGCCTCACCTGGAAAGGTCGCTGTTTCCCTGGAACTGGCCCCACAAAGAAGGATTGGAAGATGCTGAAGTTTCTCCATGGATGGAGCCATTTAGCAACGCATTTGAGTGGGTGTCTGAGCGGGTAGCCAAATCATCATTATAAAAGAAAGACAGCATCAATCAAGGCTCAGTTTCTTAATGCGAGACCGTATGGCCCCTTTGGTCCTTCCAAAATGTGTCGCTAGCTGAGCGGTGGTTAATCCTTCGTTTACCAGCTTCAACAGTTCCTCGTCCCGCTTCTGCGTCCATTTTTCGTAGGCCTGTTGGTGTTCTTTTCTTATTTTATCCACCGAATAGCTCTTATCGTGTTTATTCGTGTTAGAAGAAAACATCAGTTCCTCCTCCTCGCCTTCTTCCTCATCGGACGAGTAAACCTCGATCTCATCTCCGACCGCATGCTCATCACGAAAACATAGCGGAAGGGTCTCTTTACAAATATTCAGCTTACACTTTGCCCGTGTAGCAGCTACATATAAAATGTTTACGTCTTCTTCCAACCTGGACCAATTAGGCTCATCTGTCTGACTGATCTGGGAGATCATTCGCTCTTCGCTGAGAAAGTCATTCAACAAGGTTACTTCATCGTACTCCATTCCTTTTGCCTTATGGACGGTAGAAAAAACCACCTCAGCTTCATTTTTTTGCCCATCATCTACATGATGGTCTTTGATGGTCTTGATCAGTGACGGAAGCTCTTTCTTATATTCTTTGACAATGCCAATGATGCCTTTCATTGGAGCGTCTTCCGTTTCGTCAGCATATGCTTCCAACTCTTGAAAATCTTTAAAGGATTTAATTAAAGGATCCCTGATTTTATGACGGTTTTCATAATAAAGGTTGAGTACATCGTAAATGGAACCTCCCTCATCTGCATACGTGTAGGTGTGGAAGTTTCCCTCGAAATAAAGCTTTGAAATCTCCTGCTCTTCTATCAGCAGACGGATGGCCTCAACCAGCACTGCCGAGTTAGACCTACCCAATACTGCTCGCGAAGTAATCGTTCCGGCCACGCCTTTTCCTAAAATATCCGGGATGTTAGGCATCTTATCGGGTTCGTAAAGATGATGCTTGGTATTCAATACTTCCACGGCCAAGTCCGCCATGGCTTGGGGAAAGCGAAAACTCTTCGTCAGGTATTTTTTAGGAAAGTCAATCGTGCTCAATGCATTAACTGCATACCTCCATCGATAAATCTGCTGATGTTCATCCCCGACGATTACTTTTGTCGCTCGTTGGTTCATGAACACATCCAACATCACGGGTGAAGCATCCTGCCCTTCATCAAAGAAAATCACATCAAAATCGAGTTTCGGAGATTGGAGTTGAAATAGTTTCAGGTAAAAATCATGCGTTACCTCAATTTCTCCATTTTTCATTTTCCCCAAAAATTGTCTTGAAAGCAGCAATAGCTCATCGTGGTATTTATCTACGAACGCAACTTCTTTTTTGGAGTGTAAATAAGAGCGATAATCCATTTCTGATACTTTACGAAACCTGCTATTACAAAAGCAGGAGACCATATTCACGACATGCTTGCCTAACTTCATGTCGGTAATGATGTCACTCTTTTGAAACTTCAAGATCCTTTTTGTATCAAAAGCCGTGTAGCTATTTTGTCTTATGTTCACTTTTTCCCTGAGAAACCGTAACGCAAGCGAATGTGCCGTCGCGTTTTTCGTATTGGTGATGTTATTGCTGTAAAACTTTTGATCTGCTTCGTTTCTAACCGACTTATTGAAAGCAAGGTTGAGAATCCTTTTATCGGGTCTGGCTAAAGCGTATTTCACAAGAGTGGACGTCTTACCGGAACCCGCAACCGCATTGACTGCAAGGTCACCATCTGACTCCACTACTTCTTTTTGTTGATCTGTGAGCTCCATACTTCTTCGTTCTATTGCGATCTAAACAATGTATTCGGATTAATCAAGTGTTTAGTACGCAGCCTGATTTTAAAATTAGATTTTACTGATATTCGATTAAAATTTAAAAGATCAATTTTTATTTCTTTAAAGCATCCGAGAATTGATTTTTCTTCAAAACTCAAAATTACCGCTACTGCAGACCGTCCTAAGGGGAGTTGATTGTGACCAACACTTTCAACAAAACAAAAATTGAGAATTATTAAAATTAGTAAAGAATATTATCTAATTTTGCCGTCGATTTTAACGGAAGGAACGGTATAAATCTTTCTTAAAGTTAATCAAAAGTCTAAGATTAAATCTTAGCATCACTTATAATGGCCTATGGTGTAACTGGCAACACGTCTGATTTTGGTTCAGAAGAGTCTAGGTTCGAGCCCTAGTAG
>JBCCXH010000328.1:0-6168 GCA_039192005.1 Bacteroidota bacterium | reverse complement strand
CTCAAAATCAATTCAAACTGAGGCGAGATTTTTAATCGAGCTCAGGTTACTAAGTGGAGGAGGATCGAAATTAGACCTTTGGCTTACAGGTGAGGTTTCGCGACTAAAGGTCGCTAAAGTTGTTTGTAGCGAAAGACTACAATCGGAACGTGCCTGAAGAAAATGAAAGGGGTGGAGCGCGCCATTAGCGATCGACCGAAGAACAGAAAGGTGATTGGGTTTCTGAAAGCCCGCCAGTTGCTGTAAACCAAACGAGATAGGCACATAAATCGCTAGAAATACCAACAAAAGCACCGTGATATTTAGTATCTTAGAAGGTGTTGAAAGTGATGGTTGGATGGTAATGTGCTTAACTAAATGCCTTTTGAGTTAGAAAAAATTGATGCGGATGTCCTAAATAAAAAAAGAACGATTGCAGATCCGGAGATGGATCAGCTCCTTGGAGCTTTAATTGCCAGAGAGGGAGGGAAGGTGATTGGGCGCTTGTTTAAATCCATGGAAAAGGGTGTTGATTTTGAGCAGGCGATGGAAGGTGTGGGTGGAAGTGAGCAGCTTCTTGAATGCTATTGGAGCAGAAAAACGCATTTTCCCGCATGGTTGGACATCGAACGAATGAAAAACGGGCAAAAATTCTTTGAAAAGCACCTAGTCCTTATCCTGGTGGTACTTCAGTATAAATCACTGCCTCTGTGCTATTCATGCAGAAATGGAGCCAAGATACTGTATATGACCGGAAAAATGTCAGGAGGTGATGGCTCGGCTAAACTGTACAACAGACTGAACAATACGGCCAGGATGGTCGTGGATACGATGTCTCCCGGAGCATTCATTAGTAATGAAAACACCGTCTCCACACTCTTTAAAGTGCGTTTAATACATGCATTGGTAAGAGCAAGTGTAAAAAACGAGCGGTATAACCCGAAGGGCTGGGACGTAGAAGAGCTGGGCGAACCCATCAATCAGGAGGATCTGGCAGGGACGCTTCTTGCCTTCGGCCCCTCAATCATCAGTGGTCTGGAAAAATTGGGGGTGAAAATGTCGCAGAAAGATAGAGACGACTACGTCCATTGCTGGAAGATGGCCGGCTACCTGTTGGGTATTGATGAAGACTTACTGACGGACTCGTTTGATGATGGCTGGCGGTTGGCCCTGAAAATATTGAGTCACCAGGTCGCACCGTCTGCAGAGGGTGAAGAGTTGACGAAGACCTGCATCGAAATCCCCAAAAAAGTCACTGCCGGGATCGCGTTCAAGGAGATGCCGGAATATTTGATTCGCTTGCTCTTAAGTGATGAATCCATCGCGCTGGGTGTCGATATCGGAGCCGTTATTGGAGCGAAAAAGGTAGAGACGGACTACAAAAAAGTGATCGGTACCGTCTCCAAAATAGGTAGCCTCAGGTTGCTCAACTATGTTTTGCTAACTAGTTACAGGTTGTTTAATCAGGCAGTTGCACAGGTGGCCACCATAAGATGAACCAATCGTATTACCAGTTAGAAGCTAAAAGTGCCTGGATACCTGCCAGAAAGACATCATGGAGCGTATTGCTTTGATAGAAATTATAGTCATCAGAAACTGCGCTTAGTCGTTCTTTAGAAGATCTGTAAGAGTAAGGGATTAGCGGACGGTAGCACCCGTCCGCATTAGATCCTGGTTTTGATTAGTTTCACTTTAAAGATAACGGAAAAATATTTGTGGAAGCAAAAAAATACCAGGCCTTTGTATAAAAAAATCCCGGTATATCTGAGGTGATAAAGCACCATGTTTTCCTGATGAAAGGAAGCCATCCAATAGTCACATCAACCTAGTGCGGGCAAAAGATAAAAAATGGGTGTTTTGGGTATGAACTGATTTTTCCGTCACAATCTTGCATGACTTACTGTCTACGGTAAGAAACCTTTATAAATTGGAGTTTTATCCAAAAGGAAATAGTGAACATACTAAATGAAAAAACCTGATTTCTTGTTTTTATTGATTGGAGTAAGTTTTGTATCATTTAAGTTGGCCAAAGAGTTTTTAAAGGATGACCTAAAGGATGAATTTCGTTACGATGTTGAACTTAATGCATCGCAAGATGATCCAACACTACAGCAATTTGATACATACCCCAAGGATAATGGGAAGATAGAACTAGGGTTATCCGATAAAGAAGTTGTGGACTTGTTATGCCGAAATGATAAAGTTCCTGTTTGGATTGATATAAATGTGTCCAAGGCAAACGTCAAGACTACAACGTTCAAACTTCTTTGTGCTGGAAGGTACACATCAGATGAAAATGAATTTTATTACAAAAACAGAGGATCTGGCCCTTTTGGTATAAAAAGTCCTAACTTACCCATAGGATACAAGTCTGGTAAGAAATTCAAATTGAAAAATTAAAAGCTGTAGGCTACACGCTTTTAACATTGTTAGCATTTTACCTCACCTCAAACTCATCTTCATGCCTTCATGAGAAGCTTTAAAGCCCAGCTTTTCATAGAACCGTAAGGCGTCCGGTCTTTTTTTGTCTGTAGTGAGTTGGATCAGGTGGGCGCCGCGTTCTCTGGCTCGGTCAATCGCCCATTGAAAAATGTACTCCCCCAAGCCTTTGCCTCTTCTGTTGCTTTTGATTCGTACGCCCTCAATTTGTGCACGGGTACCACCCTGATAGGTCAGGTAGGGGATGAAGGTGAGTTGAAACGTCCCAACGATTTCGTTTTGGTCCACCAATACCATCAACTCCTGGTTTTCGTCTCCATCGATTTGTTGGAATGCATGGAGGTAACTGTCAGGAACCGGATCTTGCAGGTTTTCTCTTTGCTTTCCTAACGCGTCATCTGCGAGTAAGGCAACAAGCGCATAAACGTCTTCGGTTATTGCCTTCCTTACTTGTAACGTGATGATTACTGGATCAGGTCAAACGTACCAACCTGGGTTTCGGACTTCTGCAGTCCGGCTATTTTGCCCTTCAGCTCGTCGTATCCTCCCTTATTCCCACCTAAAAAGGAATCGTATGCATCTTTTGTGATCCATCGTTCAATGATTGTATACGAACCTCCAGAGGTGTTTTTAAGCAAATCATGCCCTAAATAATCATCGCATGATTCGTAAAATTTGAACCAGCTACCATTTCTACCGCATTCTTGTTCAAATGCAGCTGCGTTTCCGGAGTCTACTTCGTAATTCCAAAGGATACAATACATATTGATCGGTTAAAACTTGATAATGAATAAAGATAACAATGTTTTGAAATAAGCCTAACATATCGATTTGCTTAAGGAATTTTTATTGGAACTTGCCCCTAATTCTTCGTTAAAGTGGGTGATGTGTTCGCCAAAACTCATATCACTATGGAATTGGAACAGGCTATTTTCATTTCCAATCATTTTTTGTAGTTTGGCAGCTTTTTAGTGTCGTTCGGCAGGGTTAAATAACCTTGATTGAGTAATCGCCGTAAAGACTTCCAATATAAACCAACCTATGAACTACAAATACTTGCTGAGTGGCCTTATATCCGCTCTGTTTTTAGTGGATGCCACCTCACAAGCACCTCAAAAACCTCACATTGGAGAAATCCTGCAAATGATTGATAAGCTGGAGGTATTGGGTACTGTTCTTTATGTCGCAGCCCATCCCGACGATGAAAACACGAGTCTGATTACCTATTATGCAAATGAGGAACACATGCGTACTGCCTACCTTTCGGCCACACGTGGAGATGGAGGTCAAAACCTGATCGGACCTGAAATACGAGAAGAATTGGGGCTGATTCGTACACATGAATTGCTCGCGGCTAGGAAGACGGATGGAGGTACCCAGTTTTTTTCACGAGCCAATGATTTTGGGTACTCAAAAGATCCTGATGAGACCTTTAATATATGGGACAGGGATAAAGTACTGGCAGACTTTGTCTGGGTGTTTAGGCAGTTTAGACCCGATTTGGTGATTACACGGTTTTCCACCGTTCCTAAAGTAACACATGGACATCATACCGCTAGTTCGATTTTAGCAAAAGAGGCATTTAAGCTCGCGGGCGACCCTAATGCGTATCCGGAGCAGCTGGAGTTTGTAGATGTGTGGCAACCCCGCAAGATCTTTTGGAATACCAGCTGGTGGTTTTACCGGAATACCGGTCGAAAAATGGATACGACCGGACTGGCAACGATCAATGTTGGAAAGTATAACCCGGCACTAGGCAAGTCCTATTCGGAAATTTCATCGCTGAGCAGAAGCATGCATAAAAGTCAGGGGTTCGGATCTACCGGAAGGAGAGGGGATGCGATTGAATACCTGATACAATGGGGTGGTAAAAAAACCAAAAAACCCTTCGATGACATTGAGACCACCTGGAATCGCGTGGAGGGCTCCGAGGAGGTTCAGTTTCTGATCAAAAAGCTTAAAGAAGAGTTTGACCCCAGCCAACCCGCTAACAGTCTGGAGGTACTCGTCATGCTTAGAAAGGCCATCGCTCAGGTTGATGATCCATTTTGGAAAGAGATTAAGCAAAAAGAAGTAGATCAACTCATCAAGGCCGTATCGGGGTTATACGTTGAGTTAACGGCGTCTCAAAACACCTACGTGCCCGGCGACTCGATCCAGCTGTCTCTGGAAGCCATCAACAGGGGTTCGGTACCAATGAAGCTGACATCCGTAAAGCTGAGCCTTTGGAATAACCCGATAGAGTTACAAAGTCCACTGATCAATAACAAGAAATTTGAAACCACGATGAACCTTGTTCTTCCCGGGAATATCGACTATACCACACCGTACTGGTTGAGGGAGGAGGCTACATTGGGCATGTATGCCGTACCTGATCAGGAGCAACGTGGTAAACCTGAGAACGATCCGGCTATCGTAGGGGATGTGAAAATCGAGATAGGTGAGGAAGTAATCAACTACGTCTTACCCGTCGTATTTAAAAAGAATGATCCTGTTCAGGGGGAGGTGTACGAACCAGTTGCGATTTCTCCACCTGTTATGGCCAATATCTCGGGAAAAGTTCTGGTGTTTGGAGATGAAAATTCAAAAACCGTAGAAGTACGGGTCATCGCTGAAAAAGAAGGAGTAGAAGGTACCCTCACATTAAATGCGCCCGATGGATGGAAAATCTCTCCATCCAACCAACCGTTTGATTTGTCACAAAAAGGCCAGGAGAAAATCTATACGTTTGAGGTTACACCACCAGCCAAGAGGTCGGAAGGCGCGCTGACGGTCGAACTGAGCTTTGAAGGTGAGGTATACAATAAAGGAGTAACGGCGATCAATTATGATCACATACCCAGACAAACCATTTACCCTAATTCGGAAATCAGGTTGATCAAACTGGATTTGAATAAGAAAGGAAACCTGATTGCTTACATCGATGGGGCAGGAGATGCCATCCCGGATAACCTCGCTCAGATCGGCTATCAGGTGGACTGGTTGACAAAAGATGAGGTCAATGCCGAAAACCTTTCCAAATACGACGCGCTTATTCTCGGTGTCAGGGCGTTCAATACGGTAGACTGGCTGGCTTACAAAAACGAAGAGTTGTTTAAGTACGCAGAAAATGGTGGGACTGTCATTGTTCAGTACAACACCAGTCACCGGCTGGTTACAAAGAAAATCGCCCCTTACACGATTCGGCTATCAAGGGATCGCGTAGCGGTGGAAGAAGCTCCTGTAGAGATACTGGCGAAGGAACATGCGGTGATTAAGGGTCCAAATAAAATAACGAATGCAGATTTTGACAATTGGGCACAAGAGCGTGGGTTGTATTTTCCGAATGAATGGTCGGAGGAGTTTACCCCGATTTTAAGCAGCAATGATCCGGGTGAGTCACCAAAAAACGGAGGGCTGCTGATCGCTAAACATGGAAAAGGCTACTATGTGTATTCAGGGTATTCCTGGTTTAGAAATTTACCTGCGGGCGTTCCGGGAGCGTATCGTTTGTTTGTCAACTTAATATCACTAGGGAAATGACCGAATTAATCTCTGAAGAAAACATACAAAAGCCACCCCTTTTCAAGAAATGGAGATACTTATACCTGTTTATCGTCGGTTGGCTATTTTTTTTAATTCTTGCTTTTAGCCTGTTTAGCCAAACGTACTAAATGAATAGTTTTGATTTCATTGTTCTTTTTGGAACATTGTTTTTCATCGTCGGCTATGGCGTGTGGAAAACCAGAGGGCAGAAAAACATAGAGGGGT
>JBCCXH010000327.1:0-6194 GCA_039192005.1 Bacteroidota bacterium | reverse complement strand
TATAACATATGTACGCTTAATATTTCGCTTTCCGGTAACACTTTGAGTACTTAGCAATCTTTCTCTAACAAACTGATTTGACTCATCATAAATCTTCAAATTAAACTCACTCTGAAATGTTGCTGTTTGATCATCTGATATTGTAAAGTCTTCATTTACAGTTCTTATTTGATAACCTTCAGCCTCATTGTTAAACAATTTATAGCTAATTGTAGAACCTGCACTAAAAAGGTCAACCGTGAGAGTATCATTTGCATCGATATTTTCTGCTCTAATTGCTAACCCAAAAGAAGTACGCTTAAGGTCGATTGTAATAACACTATCACTTTCAGTAGGACTAATAACTTCCAATTTTCCGTTAAATCGATCTATTAATGCGTGTAGGAAAGCATCCTCTATTATATTTTCATCGTAGTAACTAGCAATCGAATTAGAAGGCAGGTTAATAAATTGTTCATTGTCTACAAACTGATTATTTAGCTCCAAATCTGACTCGCCGAACAATCTGTTAAAATAGATGCCACCATTAGATTCATATTGAGCTAACCCTAAGCTAGTTCCATTCTGCAATGCTGAGATATAAATAACATAACTTTCATCCGAAAATAAGTCTACTTTCATATTATCCAAAGAGTTAAATACCCCTTCCAAATAGAATGACTCATTCCCGTCTATTGATTTATTAATTGTGACTCCAAAAACAGTCCCAAGATCATTTTCAATTCTACCATCTATCGGTGTTTCATCCTCATAAGAAATATCGCCATCAAATGTGAAACTTACTTCAACAGGTAGTCCGTTAACAGTGACTTCATTATTCTCTGAATTGCAAGAAAATAGAACAATAGAAAGACAAACACATTTAATTAGAAATTTCATCAATCTTCTTTTTTCGCAAAGAACTAAAATTTAAGCTTGATTAACAAAAACACTCTAACGGTCGGTAGCAAGAATGCGCCTAAGTGCCTCTTTACTGGTTTTGGTTTGAAGATCACCATGAGTCTGCCGCCGAGAGATTTTTGAGATGTTTGTCAAATTGGGCTCGCGGGATTTTTTTCACTTCATCACACAGTGCTTTCTACAAACTTTAGAAGTACCGCCTTGCCGGCCGCGACAGACTTCACTACTTTATTGCGATCCATAAAGTGAGAGCACACGCCTCATCCAAGGGTGTTACGTGAAATAATCATTGCGATTTACAGTCAAATACCAGTTCCACCTTTTCTCTAAAAGCGTCCCAAATCTTTCAGTATAACACAGTAAAAACAAAAAGACCGAACCTTAAAAGCCCGGTCTTTTACGTGACATCATTTCCGGTTTACTTCCAGTAACTACTTTTTGATGATTTGTTGTTCAAACCTAAGGTTTCCTCCATTTGTCGCCCTAAGGAAATAAACACCCGTTTGCAGGATGGGGTCTTCAATTTGGATTCTTTCAGAGTTCTCAATGACTTTTTCCAGAACCAGCGAGCCATTCAGGTCGTAAACCTGAATCGTACCGCCGATCCATTCCTGATTCACATCCACATACAGTCGGTCTTTAAAAGGAACCGGATATACCTTCAGGAACTGTTGGTCAGGCAATGTCTTTACTTTTTCCGTCGTTTCTTTAGCTGTTCTGGCGCTCGCTACTCGGGAAGAACCACCTACTGTATACTCGATGTGTAGCAAAGGAGCAGAATCTGCCTCTCCCTCGTAGGATTCGGCCGTTCTTCTGCCCGATCCTGTAATGATAAATGCCAGGTCATTTCCATAAGACCACCCACTTCGGTTGACAATTTCCTGAACGATACGGCTCAGGTCCGACGTGCGCTGATCAGATCCCGAGGCGTTGACACTGTTCCATGGAGCAGGAGACCAGGCCACGCTGGCACTCGTAGTCGTTCTTCTGGAAACGTTACGGTTTGAAGTCGTAAAAGGCGCCGCGTCGTCAGTGTCTTCCCCTCTGATGGTCAGGTTCGTTGAGTTGGAGCTGGTCTCATCCACGGTAAACTGTACGTAGGCACGCTCGATGGTGGCGTTTCGGGGGATGTCTATGCCCGTAAACCGAAGCCCTACTTTCTGTCGGTACCAAAAATCTTCCACCAACTCAAGGTCGCCGGAGTCGTCATAAATATTACCAAACAACCCTTCCTCTACGTCATCCGTCCCTGTAGCAATTCGTTTTTCAATCGTTTGACTGGCCGTACCTACGTTGATGGTAATCGTAGCTGACGTTTCGCTGTTGCCATCGTTGTCAAATGCAGTCGCCCATATTTCGTAGCTGCCATCCGATGGCAGTTGGTAGTTGGTGCGGTAAGAAGCCGTACGGTCGGTAGCGATAAGCGATCCGTTGACGTAAAACTCGACTCGGTCGATGGAACCATCACTGTCCGTGGCGTTCGCAGACAAGGTAATGTTTTGAGGACTCGCATAGTATGCACCATCAGCAGGAGAGGTGATCGCTACTGTTGGAAGTGCCACATTGTTGTTGAGTATCCGCACCACGCTACCGTTGGTCGGATTCCAGATGGAAAGGTTAGAAGGGATGCTGAAAGGGTTGTCATTAGGAACTTCTCCCACAGAAGTAGCATTGTCTACCTGGACGGTACGCACTTCCATTTTACCCTCATCAACAAAGATCCATTTGAACTGGTTGAACTCCCCACTGTTTCGGGTCCAGGCTTTCCCGTCATTGTTGTCTCTTAAAGGCGCACCCCAGGTGCCTTCCCCGGCGTATACCGTTCCTTTCTCATCATCCCGGATAAATCCCTCATCCGAGCCGCTTTCGCTGGATGGACGAATCGGCCAGGTAGTCTTTACCGTGTGCGCGTCACATTCGATGACGAGCTTTACCTGATAATCGTAAAACAAACCTGCCCAGTTGTTGTATTGACTGGTTCCGTCCAGCTTGAAAAAGGTATGTGGTCGCATCGGCTTGTGGTACTGAGCGATTTTCCAGGTTACGTCGGTGTTTGCCGCCAGGTCCGATGCCAGCCAGGACGTCTGGTTTCCTGAAATGGACATTTCCGTGTTCAACGTATACGTCCTTACCAGGCCGTTTCCAAACGTGATGCCGTAGTATACATTGGTAGACGGTACATCAAATAAGTGATAGATGTCGCTATTCGAACCTTCGTGATTTCCTCTCGCTGCAATGAAAGGGTACATTCGGCCATCGGGAGAAATAGCCAGCTGCCAGTCGTCAAACCACTCATCCCATTGTGTATTCGTTCCATTATCCGTCATGTCACCCCCGAAAAGGACAGCGTGAGGTTTTAGCTTAGCTACCAGTCGGTTGGCGTTCTGTCGGGGAGTACGGTTGTTTCTGGAATCTCCCCCGGCGATAAATGAAAGTCGTTCGTCCGGATTGTTGGGAGCCGTTCGGAACCAAAGGCGTCGGCTGGTTCCCTCGCTGTCCCGGATCACGAAGTAATAGTTGGTGTTTGGAGTAAGACCGGTCAGTCGGGCAAAGGTATTGTTCATCCCCTTGTGGTTGATGGATCTACTCACACCCTGGCTGTTCGGATAAGAAGACCAGTTCGTTCCCTGGTCAGTTGTTCCATAATAAACCACGGGATTAGTACCCGAAATTTGGTTCCACCCGATCACTATCGTAGTGGCCGGATCGTCTCTTAGCGTAAGACGGTATTTTTCATTTCCTGCATACGTAGCAGCCGCTAATAAAACATAGAAAATAGTAGAGATTAGTCGCATAGTATCGGTTAATCGTGATTGTTTAAGAGTTGTTGTATGCGTCGAAGTTAGACGGGCTATGTAACCCCAACATGTTGCCTGAGTTAGCGAATGAGGATTTAATTGTTAATTTCTTAACCTGAAATTAATAGTTAACGCGACGGGATATTTCACGGTAAAAGATGACACCTATTATTGTCAAATAAGTGTTGAAGTTTTTCCCGTGACCGGGTTTTATCCTCTCTTTGCGTATCATTTAACTTAAGTGCTAATTCTATGGAAGTACAGGTAAGGAGGCGAAGGAGGGTTCAAAAAAACATCAAATCCAGGTACTAGACTTGGTTACCGGTTACTTTCGTGAAGTAGAACTAATTAATTTTTAGTTGCTACGCTTTCTTTCTCTGCGACACCTATTTACGATGATTTATGAAAAACGGCTTATATGCATCCTACGACCGACGAAAAAGTAGGCCTTCTGAAGCAGTTAATAAATCAGGAAACACCTCCATCGTTGAAGATAACCGACCTTTTACTACTTACCAGCGTCAATTGCGGAAAACCATGGAAAGCGGTACTATTTCAAAACGAGTCGCAACAGGGATTTTCAATCAATCGAAAAAGACGGCAACATATAGCTATCCTTTTCCAGAAAAGGAACATCATGCAGTAAGAAATGGAGCGCTACCAACAGTCTTGTCTCATGAGAAGAAAAAAATCACGCCGTCCACCAATGTCTCCTCTGACGATGTGTGTCAACTAGCGAGGGATAAAGCCAGGGACGACGAAAAACTTGGCAGGGTATACGACATACTCACCAATATGTACGAAATGCCTGACGAAATGCTGGAAAAGAGAATTTATTCGATACTTGGGGGAGAAGTTGCGTCTAACTATATCGTCAACGATCAGGAGGATGAAGAACTGGTAAACGATAAACGATTTGTGTCCGATGATGAAGTTGATCTGGCAAAACCAGGAGTTGTGATACCCTATCGGCAGTTAGAGGAACATGAAAAAAACGCAAGGCTTAAACTCAACAAAGCGGCATTTAGAAAAGGACAGTACTTTCATATTCATAATCCGGAAGATCACGATCCGGCTCTTATCAACGAACGAATGATTATCAATGCAAGGGTGCAACACGATGCTGGCGCACTCCTCGCTTATATCGCAGATGGGTGGGACAATGAGGCCGTTCGAGATTGGAGAAGTTTGGTGTTGGCTGCCAAGTTTTTAGGAATGAATAGAGAAGAGCTGGAACGTGGAGGGGTTAAATACGATAAAGTAGTGATTTACTACAACAGGAGTCATCGAAAGAAAGTAAAAAAAGGAGTAATGAATAGAATCCCTGAATGGGGCAGGGTAGGGGCATTATCAGCATTTTATAACCGGATAGCCAAAGGCATAGGTGTTGGAGAACAAATTGGCGATCACAGTTTTACTGCATTGAGGGCAAGGACACTCAATAAATGGATCGTAGAAGAGGCGTGGGATTTAGTGCAAAATGAGGGTATGAGCAAGAGGCATTTCATCAAAGTAGCTCAAAAGAAGATTTTAAGTGACTTTGGAAAAACGCCGTTTCAAATAGACGATTTCGAAGTTTGATAAAGCATCACTGTGCCTCATCCCGTTTGTGAATTGATCGCTCCACCCAAGACATCGCTAATACCTGACTTTTTCTTTTAGTATAGAGTTGACGAATGATCATAGTAAGAATTTTCGGATCATTTGGCAAATGAAAAGCAATCGTGTATTATTATCGGATGCTTTACCTAAACCAATAACAATGTCCGGAAAGAAGAACAAAATAGATATTCGATACCTGGTAATTGAGGCATTATTGATTGTATTTACCGTTTCATTGGCGTTGGCACTCAACGAGTGGCGTACCAACGTGAAAGAAAGAAAAATTGAAAACAAGGTCCTGAAAAACATTGTAAGTGAGATTACATCGAATAAGAAAGACCTGGAAAGCAAACTGCTCTATCACCAACAAACCGCCCGAAACATAGGTGCTTACCTATCAAGTGATAGTCTATGGTCCACCTTATCGTATCGCTCCGCGGTAGAAGCAATTAGCCTGATGATGCCGGATGGGATTTCCAACCCCAACCTTCAGTCGGGGGCATGGAATAGTGCCGTATTAAGCGGAGTGGTCAACTCATTTGACTACGATGTTTTGTATACCCTCTCCAATCTTTATCAGGTTCAGGAAACCGGCCCAAACAGTACCTGGAAAATAATGGCAGGGTTCTTTTCCGAATCCGGTTCCTATGACCCTAAAAATGCCCGGCAACTTGCGCTGAGGTTTCAACTGGCTTTTGGAGAGCTCTACAGCCAGGAAAGGAGCCTTTTAAGTAATTACGAAAGGGCCTTGAAGATCTTAGAAGAATAATAAAGGTGAGCAGCGATTAAACCTTTCGGATTTTACCCCTTTAAAGGCACCACTCAGACCCGATGAAAAATTGATAAAAAGTGAGATATTACGAACAGGTAAAGACCTTGAATCAAGGATGGAAG
>JBCCXH010000326.1:0-6221 GCA_039192005.1 Bacteroidota bacterium | reverse complement strand
GGTCCGCGGAGGTAAAAAGAAGCGACTGTTCAGGATCACCCCGGAGGGATCGCAAGCACTTGCGCACGCTCGTGAGGTAAGAGAACAACTCTGGGAGGAAATGCACGCACTAACAAAATCTGTATAATTATGAACGATCAATACCCCTCACCGTCCAGGTACTTACTTCGGTTTTTCCAATGGATATGCCGGTCCGATCGGTTTGACGAAATCGTTGGAGACCTTTTGGAAGTGTATGAAGAAGACAAGCTCGTCATGCCGGCATGGAAGGCCCGGTCGCGGTTCATGGTCGGGTTACTTTTCTTTTTCAGGCTGCGTAACCTCGCCGCCTACCATACCCATGTCAATTTCATGTTGATCAGCAACTACTGTCATGTCGGCTGGAGAAACCTCAAAAAACACAAAACCTATAGCGCGCTCAACGTTTTTGGCTTGACGGTTGGGCTCGTTAGCTCATTGTTTGTGCTGCTCTATGTGTTGGAGGAGTTGCGTTTTGATAAGCACTTTGCGAACCACGACCGAATCTATCGGGTGGCGCTGGCAGGAGAGATGCAAGATAGCGAGATCACCTCCGCCAGTTCGTGCCTACCTGCCGGTTGGCGCATGAAAGAGGAACTAGCGGATGTGGAGCAATTCACTACCTTCACCCATGCCGACCGGTTCACATTCAAACTGAACGGGGAAACACACCGTGAAAAGAAGACCTTCATCGTATCTAAGGGTTTCTTTGACGTATTTGCTTTTGAGTTTCTGGAAGGAAACGGCAGTTCGGTTTTCCAATCTCCCGGATCAGTCGTGCTCAGCGCTAGCAAGGCAAAGGAGTTGTTTGGAACGACAGAGGTACTTGGAAAAATCATTGAATCTCAAAATTACCAACGAGAAAACTACAAGATAACCGGGGTCATCTCAGACCCGGTCAGCACGTCGCACATCCGCCCGGACATCATAGCTTACCGAAACGATAAGTGGTACCAAACCGATGGGTGGACCGAACTCTTGTTTTACCACTACGTACTACTTGCCACCGGTGTGGAACAAGAGAAAGCTCAGGAAACGCTGGATCAATTTTCAGAGAGACACTTGAGCGAGCCTTTTAAACAAACGTTCGATGGGACCGGTCGACTTTTTCTACAGCCTTTGACCGCGATTCACCTGCATTCCGACCTTTCTTTTGAAATCGAAGCAAACGGTAAGGCCAGAAATGTCCGGATCATCGGTGCGATAGGTGTTTTTCTACTTTTGGTGGTGAGCATCAATTACATGAACCTGGCGACCTCTAAAGCGACGAAACGTATCAAGGAAATGGGGATCCGCTCCATGTTGGGTTCGAATAAAAAAATGCTCCGAACCCAATACCTTACCGAGTCGGCGTTGTTGACGTTTATTTCATTGATTTTCGCGCTATTCCTGGCAGTCGTGTTGTTGCCCTACTTCCATTTACTATCGGGAAAGTCCATCGAAATAGCGCAGCTGTTGGATGTTAAGCTACTGGGTGCGTTCACTGTTGTGGTCCTGTTAGTAGGAATAATGGGAGGGAGCTACCCTGGTTTTTTTCTTTCCCGGTTTGCTACGGCCGATATCTTCAGGAAAAGGGTAAGCCTGGGTAATCGTCACATTCCCGTTGGTAAAGTGCTGAATGCCTTGCAGTTTACCGTAGCACTCACCGCGATTACTTTAAGCATCACCGCCTACCATCAGTTGCAATACATGAAGCACTATGACCTGGGTTTTGAACAGGAGCAGATCATGAAGGTTCAGACGGGCAATCGACTCGACCCTCAAAAATACGAAACGGTCCGAACAGAGCTATTGAAATTTCCCTCGGTTGGAGGTGTGGCTGCCACCATGAAGTCGCCCGGAGAAGACATCCATGCAGACGGGTTGCCTTTTGAACATGGCGATGGCACCTTTAAGGTATTGAAAACCGAATTCAACACCATCGACGAACACTTTGTCCATGTCCTCGATCTCGAATTGGTCGCTGGTAGAAACATAGGTGATTTGAATTCCGATCAATGGGGTAAAGCAGTACTTATCAACGAGACCCTGGCACGGTCCATGGGCAACGAAACGGTGGACCAGGCTCTGGGGAAGAGAGTGAAGCTTCCCATTGGTTCGGACGCCACGATCGTTGGCGTGGTCAAAGATTTTCATATTCGCGGCCTACAGTCTGAGATCAACCCGTTGATGCTGGTCAATTTTGTGCCGATTACAACGACCATCCTGGTCAAGATCAGTCCACAAGAGATGAACCGATCGATCGAACGGATCGATGAAGTCCTTCATGAGGTCATGGGACATAAAAATCACCAAATCAGCTTTTTAGATCAGGACTTTTGGGCACAATACCAGGAGGAAGAACGTCAAAGCCGTATGTTGATGATTGCGGGCTCCATGACGATCCTGCTCTCCATCATCGGGTTGATCGCGTTGGTTTCCTTTACCGTCGAATTGAAGATGAAGGAAATGACCATTCGAAAGGTGTTCGGAGCCAACTTCTCACATGTGGTTGGGCTCTTTGTGCGACAATATGCAGCGGCCATTTTCCTGGCCCTTCTGATCGCGGTGCCTTCATCCATTTACCTGGGACAGCATTGGCTGGAGAACTTTGCCTACAGGACCCACGTTTCTTTTTGGGTCATCGTCACTACTTCCGTTGCGTTGGTCTTTCTGATTTTCCTGATCATCTGGGGCCAGTCCAGGAGAAGCTTTCATCTCAACCCGACCGATCAACTCAGTGCGGACTAACCTGTACATTCATCAGCGATTTAATACCCTGCTGATCAATAAGTGGTGTCCCGAAGAAGTAAGCCTTCATCGATCCGGGTTTTGATGTAGCGGTTTAAGTACGTGACGATCGATGTAAAACGTACCAAATGGAACCATGCAGGCAAGCAGTACCTTCCAGGTGGTGTGTTTGAAGGTCCATTCATACGTCGTTCCTACGCTCATCGTATTGAAAACGAACAGCAAAAAAAGCACTCCGTGTATGGGACCTAAGACGGAAGACAACTCCGTAATCCCATAGATGTATTTAAGAGGTACGGATACGAAGACCAACACCAGTAAGGAAAGCCCCTCCAGGAAGGCCAACAAACGCAACCTGCCGATGCTCGAATTAAAAAATCGCTTCATTCAATGTGCTTTATGGTAAATAAAAAGCTCTGATATAGGGTCGGTTAGCTAAGGGTGAAAAAGGCCAGGGAATGGCGATGAATATGATCACCAGGGCAATGGCATAGGTCACCAATAGGGTCCTGAACTTTTCCCGACTCGTCTTTTTACGTTTGGCTTTTGCAGAACCGATCGTGATGAGTACGATGGCAGCGATCATGAGGATGAAATGAAAAAGACCAAAAAATGTCAAATTCCAATCCGAAACAAGGTTGTTGAAATCCGAGAAATAGTAAGCAATGATGGGGCTTTTAATGTAGACGAGTATGCCTAAAGTGAGCTGGACGTGGGCGATGGTCGCCGTCCAGTGCCGGACTTTATTGTCCAGAAAAGAAAATTCAAATTTGCGAATATACCCTCTGTACGCTCTGAAAATGGCATAAAAAAGAGAGAGGACGACCAACCACCTGAATAGTGAATGGAGGATGAGAACGGTAGAATACATAGATTCGTTTTTTTGCTGTGCAAAGGTCCGTGCATTCCTGAAAGGTTGTTAGAACCAATCACTCCAAGACTAGGACTTTTCAATCCGATTTCTAAACTCGGTAGGAGACAGACGGGTGCGTTTTTTGAAAAACCGGGTGAAGTAGGAAGCATCCAAATAGCCCATTTCGTGGGAGATCTCACTGACCGACAGACCGGATTGGTAAAGTAAAAATTTGATTTCAATGAGCTTGATCTCGTCATAGATGTCAGAGGCAGACTTTGACGTGATCCGTTTGACGGATTTATTCAAATGATTGGGGCTAATGTTCATCATTTCAGCAAAGTCAGCCACTTTCAGGTTTTTCTTGACATGTTCATGCGCCAGTTTTCTAAATTGAGTCGTGATCTGAAAAGAAGCACGTTGACTTCCCCGGTTACTTTCAGCGAATACGACCTTCATTTCTGCCAATAGCGCGTACAGATAAGCGTGTACGATCATGGGGTTGGGTTTTCCATCGGACTTAAATTCACTCCACAGCCTTTCAAAGAGGTGTTGAAGCGCCGGTCGTGATTCTTGTTTGACAGCTACAGTCGGTTCATTCCCAACATATAAGAACTCAAAATCTGAAATCAACGAGCGGTTCCCGAATTCACCAATCAGGATGTCCGGGTGAAAATGACAAGCATAGCCTTTGACGTTGGTAGCGATCTGCTCCGTGGAAAACACCGCACCCGCCTGAAATACCACGAGTTGATTGGGCATGACTGTATATTCTTTAAACCCGATCTTGGTTTGGTACGAACCACTTAGGAGAAAGATGATGGTATGGCTTTCCTCTCTGGATGGGTATATCGGTTTGAGCACACGTTCACTGATGTCTTCGATACGCAAACAGAAAAAGTCTTCGATGCTTTTACTGAAAAGTCTGTCCAATTCCGGGGTGGAATTAAAGTACTCGTTCCTAAAACTTTCGGAGTCGTATGTTTTTATTTTAGACTTCAAGTATTCGCTTCAGTAGTAGTTTCGCTTACAGGTAGTAGCGCTTGTGCATTTGCCCTGACTATTCCTTGCAAAATAGTGAAGTACAGCGATGCTCACAACGTGGCCGTGCCGGGTGAAAGAAAAACGAGTTGAGGATGCGTTTCATGCCTTACGAGCAGCAAGTTGAAGGATATCACCCGGATCTACGACGACCTTATCGTATCCACTTTTAGTCGCGTTGATCATGGCCTGGCCAATCTGAGCCGAATCCACCACGGACCTTGGGGCCACCCACCTGATCAGCTTCAGCAACCAGGCCAGGTTGTTGATCAATACCCGGTAGAATGTATTACTCGGGGACACTCCTTTGACCGGAATGATGGCTCCCGGTCGGAAAGCAAAGGCTTGTTTGAACCCCAGTGCTAATACGTCGTTCTCTGTTTTGCCTTTCACTCGCGCCCACATGCTGCCTTTTCCATCGGATCTTGTTCCCAGCCCGGAGACGTAGATGAAGGTCATTTCAGGATTCAGGTCGAATAGGACAGAGGCCAGTGCCAACGTAAAGTCATAGGTAAGCCGCGTATAGTCCGCTTCCTTCATCCCGGCGGCGCTTACCCCCATGCAGGCATAGCAGGCATCGTATCCCGCTAAGGTCTCTTTTACGGATTCGAATTCCGAAAAATCTTTATGAAGGAGCTCTTTGAGTTTAGGATGTTTCATATCGAGCGCCTTTCTGGATACAGACAGCACCTCCGTGATCCATTCCTGTTCAAGGCATTCCAGCAATACCCCTTTTCCCACCATTCCGGTGGCTCCTGTAACGGGTCAACGGCGTCTGGGTGATGGGCTTTTACGAATTCGACGCCACGGTTGTGGATCAGCTCGAACGCTGTGATGGCATCTCCCAACTGATCCCGCAGGAAACTCAACAGATCCACAGCAACGGTCGGGGACGACACTGCCAACATCGCCGTCACCGTAGCACCGGGTTGCGGAAACAGTTTCAATGCCGCCGCCGTGATGACGCCCAGCGTCCCTTCAGCGCCGATCAGCAGATGGCGCAGGTCCTAGCCGGTATTGTCTTTGCGCAGGGTTTTCAAACCTCGCAGAATTTCACCATTCGGCAGAACAGCCTCGATTCCCAGGCAAAGATCCCGTGCATTGCCATAGCGCAGCACCTGAACGCCCCCGGCATTGGTCGATAGATTACCACCAATCCGACAGGACCCTTCCGCCGCAAGGGACAGAGGAAACAGCCGCCCCGCCGCATCTGCCGCCGCCTGTGCATCTGCCAGGATCACGCCCGCCTCGGCGATCAGGGCATTTTCCTGAGGGATTACATCCCGGATCGCTGCCATCCGGTCCAGGGACAGCACAACCGGGGGCGCGCCCGTCGGCAAAGTCTGCCCGCCGACCAGCCCGGTGCCCCCGCCATGGGGTACAACCCCGATCCGCCGTTCTGCACAATGCCGAATGATTGCCGCGACTTCTTCGGTGTTGCCGGGACGCACCACGACTGCTGCCTGTCCTTGCACGGTATCACGCGGATCCTGAAGGTACGGCGCCGCGTCGCTGTCGCGCGCCACGGCTCTTCCGCCGACGATCTGATCTAATAGGTTCAGGTCATCGTCGGTTGGAT
>JBCCXH010000325.1:0-6349 GCA_039192005.1 Bacteroidota bacterium | reverse complement strand
TTTAAGGATCACTTCCACCCTATGATACTTGCACGTTTGTATAGCATCAGCGTTTTCTTCTGTTGGAAACGATGAAAACCTAACGTTGGATACGCTTGAAGGATCAAAAGCAAATACCTTTGAGCGAGTTTTACCATCGATAACTAATATTCACCTTGAGTTTTTATCTATGATTTCCAACCATTTCAGATATACCTTAGAATTGGTGGTACTCTTCATTTTATTGCCACTGATTTATTTCGTTGATCTCATTCCTGGCCTATGGAAATTTTTGCCAATCACAGCATTCTTTATTTATTGCCTCGGCTTATTGTTGATAAATAATAAACTAAAAGTCAGTGACTTCAAACTTTCGGGTATTCGCTCACAACATTGGCTCAAAGTCCTCTTATTTTCAATACTTATCGCACTCTTTTTATGGTCAACCGGACCAGAAGACAAACTAGCCGACTTCTCAAACAGAAAGATTCTTTTAGCAGTGATTTGTTATCCGGTATTCTCGTGCCTTCCCCAGGAAATCATTTTTAGAAAATTCTTCTTTTGGAGGTATCAAAGCCTTTTCAAAAATACCACTGTCATGGTTTTGATAAACGGGCTTTTATTTTCATTCGCGCATCTATACTTTGAAAACTTGGCGGCTTTGGGAATCACTTTTATAGGAGGGATAATCTTTGCGCTTAGCTATCTCAAAAGCAGATCTTTGTTATTTATTACTATCGAACATGCCTTTTACGGGTTGATACTATTATCATCATATATGAATCAACATTTTTACAAGGCTTTCTAGTGTGAAGAATCTTAAATTGAGTTACTAATTTTTGCTGCTATTTTTTCTTTATACGCGACAAAATTTCACGGCATAGCAGCGTTACGTCCTTAAATTTTAACAAAGTAGAAAGGGAAAAGAGTGGTGAAAATAGTGAATGAATTTAGGGTTCTTCACACGAGCTCTCCCAAAAGCGGGACCATCTGATAGGTTCTTTTCATTAAGACATCCAATGTTTCAAAAACATCGGATCTTACTTGATCCTTTTTTTGACAAACCTCATGGGTACTTTAGATAAGTGCTGGATTTGATTACCGTGAAGTGTGTTTGAAATATTCAAGCGCAATTGACCCAAACTATATCACCTCTATGGTGGCAAATCAATCCCTATAATTCAGCTAATTTCGCAGTTTTTAAACAGCGAAAAATTGCCATTCGATCCATCCTCTTTTGACCTTCCCATCGTCGAAATCATTGACGAAGTAAAACTTCAGTTGGAAGACGCTACCACCTTGATTGTTCATGCGCCTCCCGGTGCCGGTAAAAGTACCTTACTCCCCCTCGCATTGCTTCAGCTTCCTTTTCTGGAAGGGAAAAAGATCATCATGCTGGAACCAAGAAGGCTGGCGGCCAGATCCATCGCCACCCGAATGGCTGAGTTACTAGGCGAAAAGGTGGGTGAAACCATCGGGTACCGCATCCGATTTGAAACGAAGGTTGGCCCCAATACCCGCATCGAAGTGGTCACAGAAGGAATTCTTACCCGTATGTTGCATAGCGACAATGCACTGGAGGGAGTAGGATTGGTCGTTTTTGATGAATTTCATGAGCGAAGCATCCATTCGGACGTTGCGTTGGCCCTTTGTAGAGAATCCCAACAAGTGTTAAGGACGGACCTCCGCATATTGGTGATGTCCGCCACGCTAAACATCAAGCAGTTGACAGCCTCGCTCAAGGCGAAAGTGATTGAAAGTAAGGGGAGGCAGTACCCGGTCGAAATTTTCCATACAGGAGATCAGGATCAACTGATGATCCCTGAAATGACGGCCAATACCATCGTAAAAGCGGCCCAGGAACATGAAGGAGACATTCTTGCTTTTTTTCCAGGCCAGGGAGAAATCCTGAAATGCGAAGAACTGTTAAGGCGTAAACTCAAAGGGTTTTCCATCCATCCCTTATTTGGACAGCTTCCTTATGGCAAGCAGCAGGCAGCCATCATGCCCGATCGATCCGACAAGAGAAAAGTGGTGCTGGCCACTTCCATTGCCGAGACAAGCCTGACCATCGAAGGCGTAAAAATTGTCGTGGATACTGGGTACGGTCGTACACAAAAATGGGATCCTGGTTCCGGGCTTCCAAGGCTGGAAACGGTGCAAATCTCCAAAGACTCTGCCGATCAGCGATCCGGACGAGCGGGAAGGCTGAGCCCCGGAGTAGGTTACCGAATGTGGTCAAAGGCAACAGATGGAAGGCTGCAACGACACCGGACCCCGGAAATCATGGAAACGGATTTGGCTTTCCTGGCCCTTGATCTGGCAAATTGGGGCATTACCGATCCCTTAAGTTTGACCTGGTTAACCCCTCCACCCAAAGGTGCCTGGCGCGCTTCCATGGATACCCTGCACTTATTGGAGGCGTTGGAAAACGGAAAGATTACCGAGCATGGAAAAAACATGCACCGCTTGCCCTGTCATCCTCGTCTCGCACACATGATGTTGATGGCAGATGACGAAGACGCGCTCGGCCTGGCCAGCGATTTGGCTGCTGTTTTAGAAGAAAGAGACCCATTAGGAAAAGAAGCCGGTATTGACATAAGCAAAAGAATAGAGGTACTCAGAGTGCACCGAAGAGAAGATCGAAAAGGAGGAAGGTTTGATCGTATTGAGAAGATCGCGGGTTCGTATCGGCAGCTATTTGATGCTGAAGTAGACAACGGACCATTTGACCCGTACGAGTTGGGCCTGCTCCTGACGTATGCCTTTCCCGAGCGTATTGCCTTTGCCAGACCGGGAAACAATGCACAGTTCAAATTAGCGAATGGACGAATCGCGATGGCCGGGCATAAAGACGACCTGGCTCACGAATCCTGGCTTGCTGTCGCAAACATGGATGCCCGGCAGGGAATGGGAAAGATCTTTCTGGCGGCACCTTTAAACCCCAAAGATTTGGCTTCTCGCGTCAAAGAGCAAGAAGTGATCGCATGGGATACGGAAGAGGGCGGCCTGATTGCCTCAAAAGACCTGAGAATTGGCAGCATCGTATTAAAATCGACACCACTTCCAGATCCTGACCCGTCACATTTAGAACAAGCCATCTCGGAAGCCATCAAAAAAGAAGGGAGCAAGTTGCTGGACTGGAACGAGGACGTGGAGCAGTTGCAAAACCGGTTATTGAGTTTGAGAAAATGGCGGCCGGGTGAAAACTGGCCAGATATCAGCACAGACACCCTACTCCAAACGAATGAAGAATGGCTGGCCCCCTACCTATCTGGCATACGCACCCCACAAGACCTTAAGAAAATCAACCTGGCAGAGGTCATTACCTATTCGCTGGATACGGACGTTCAGCAAAAGCTGAAAGAACTGGCCCCTGAAAAGATGAAAGTACCGAGTGGTTCCAGCATACAGATCATGTACCGTGACAATGGCGAGGCTCCCGTTTTGGCAGCTCGTATTCAGGAACTTTTCGGGATGGCTAAAACCCCCACCGTGAATGAGGGAGCAAACCCTTTATTGGTTCACCTTTTGTCTCCGGGATTTAAGCCGGTCCAGGTTACTTCCGATCTGAACAACTTTTGGAACGAAACCTACTTCGAGGTACGAAAAGAACTGAAACGCAGGTACCCTAAGCACGACTGGCCGGACGATCCCTGGACGGCAGAAGCCATCAGAGGAGTCAGAAGAAAGAATAAGAGTTGATATACGCTTTAAGCTTACAATAGTTTAGCAATCGCTTCTATGAAGTGCTCATTTTCTTCAGGTCTCCCGATGGAAACACGAATGCAATGTTCCAGCGGTTTCATTAACGGTCGTATCAGAACCCCTTCTTTCATCAGTTCCGTAAAAAGGTGATGGACCTGCTCTTTATCTTTCCAGATGGTCAGGATGAAGTTTCCGTAAGAAGGCACATATTTAATGCCCAGCCGGTCGAATTCCTGGTAGAAGTAGTGAAGCTGAGTTGTATTGTTACGAACTGTTTTTTCGAGAAACTCATGATCTTCCAGTGCTCCAATACCCGCAGCCTGTGCGAGGGCCGTCGGTTCGAATGTGAGTTTCGTTTTCATCAACGCCTCAATGATTTTCTCATGTCCTACGCCATACCCTAACCTTACTCCGGCAATTCCATAGGCTTTACTAAATGTCCGGAGCGTCAGTACGTTGGGATAGCCCATCGCAATCGAGTCAGGAAAATCGTTATCAATTGCCTGGGAGAATTCAAAATAAGCCTCATCCATGATCACCAGAACATCGTCAGGTACATGTTGCATAAACGATTCAAACGCGTCTTTGGTAATCATCGTACCTGTTGGGTTGTTTACATTGGCCAGATAGATGATTTTAGTCGTTCGGTTGATTCTGTTTCTAATGGTATCCAGGTCAAAAGCGTACTGCTCATTCATGGGCATGGCGACACACCTCACGTTATTGATTTTTGACCAGTTGTAGATAATGACAAACCCGCCTTCTGAAGTGAGAAACTCGTCATCACCAGAGCACAGCCCCCGAATGGCGTGCATAAGGACCGACTCAGACCCATTGCCAACCATGATGTTGTCTTTGTCCCTTCCTACTCGTTCCGCCAGACGGGTTCTCAAGTCGATACTGAGTGGATCAGGATAGTAATTTATTTGCTCATAAGCTTCAAGGACAGCCTCTTGTGATTTCCTGGAATAGCCGAGTGTGTTTTCGTTATTCCAAAGAATAGAGACTCGATTCCAGCCAAACTCCTCTTGTAGTTGAGGAATGGTTTTCCCCGGTTGGTAACTTTTTAAGGCTGCAATGTGATCAGGTATTTGAACATTCATTAAAAGCTAAACTAATCGTTTCATTTGTTCGGTAGGTAACTAACCCGGATTTAGGTTGCTAAGTTTAGAAAGTTGTGATGGTTACTCGGGACATTCTCATAACTACGTATTAGTTTTGCCAGAATTTGTTTTAACCTGAATAAGATCAGGAGCCTCAAAAATCATCGAATGCCTAAAGATTCTAACATTAAATCCATCCTTATCATTGGAAGTGGTCCCATCATCATTGGTCAAGCGTGCGAGTTTGATTACTCCGGTTCTCAAGCGTCAAGATCTCTACGTGAAGAGGGAATAGAAGTTACGTTGATTAACTCCAACCCTGCGACCATCATGACAGATCCGGTAACCGCTGATCATGTGTATTTAAAACCGCTTAATAAACAATCGATACGCGAGATTTTAGAGGCGCATCCGCAGATTGATACCGTACTTCCTACCATGGGAGGACAGACTGCTTTGAACCTTGCCATCGATTGTGAAAAAGCCGGAATCTGGGAGAAGTACAATGTTCGGATGATTGGTGTCAATATCGAAGCCATCGAGACCACCGAAGACCGGGAGAAGTTTCGGTTAAAGATGAAAGAACTTGGAGTAGGTGTTTGCCAGGGAGAAACGGCCACCTCTTTTTTGAAAGGTAAAGAGATTGCACAGGAAATTGGGTTTCCGCTCGTGATACGTCCTTCTTATACCCTTGGGGGCTACGGAGGTGGATTCGTGAATACACCCGATGAGTTTGACAAAGCGCTTAATGCCGGGTTGCAAGCATCTCCCATCCATGAGGTGCTCGTGGAACAAAGCATTTTAGGATGGAAAGAATACGAACTGGAGCTACTTCGTGATAACCTGGGCAACATCATCATCATTTGCTCCATTGAGAACTTTGACCCCATGGGCGTGCATACCGGAGACTCGATTACAGTGGCTCCTGCAATGACACTTTCCGATACGGTCTATCAGAAAATGCGGGATATGGCCAAAAAGATGATGAATGGCATCGGGCATTTTGCGGGTGGATGTAACGTGCAGTTTTCGGTGCATCCTGATACAGAAGAAATCATCGGAATCGAGATCAACCCAAGGGTTTCCAGGTCTTCTGCGCTGGCTTCAAAGGCGACTGGTTATCCTATCGCCAAGATTGCGGCAAAGCTGGCCATCGGTTACAACCTGGACGAGCTTAAAAACCAAATTACCAAAACAACTTCTGCCTTTTTCGAGCCGGCCATCGACTACGTGATTGTAAAAGTCCCGCGTTGGAATTTTGATAAATTCAAAGGGTCAGACCGAAAGCTGGGTCTGCAGATGAAATCCGTAGGAGAAGCGATGGGAATCGGAAGAAACTTTCAGGAAGCGCTACAAAAAGCCTGTCAGTCTCTCGAAATAAAACGTAATGGACTAGGAGCAGACGGAAAAGAGGTCACCGATCAGGAAGCCATTCTGTACAGCCTGGAGCACCCAAGCTGGAATCGCCTTTTCCATATTTACGATGCATTTAAATTGGGCATCCATTTTAAAACCATTCATAAACTTACCAAAATCGACCCATGGTTTTTGAACCAAAT
>JBCCXH010000324.1:0-6377 GCA_039192005.1 Bacteroidota bacterium | reverse complement strand
GTCAATTAAACGGTGTAACTACTTCTAAAAGAGAAATGTTATTTGAAGATCGAATGAGAAATCAAATCGGAAAAGAAACCAATCTTTCAGGTTTATCAAGTGAATTGATGACAGAAAAAGAGAAGAAGGAATATATGGAATCTTCATTATCATTAGCAGCTCTTCCTGGTGAAAATCGGCCTGATATTTTTAACAACATCAACCGGGTTATACGTTCAATTGAACCTTATGATTTACAAGGTGCAATTCAAGGTACTTACACTAAAGAAGAAGCCGAACAATGGATTAAGGAGTATAACGAAGCAATGAATAAGTAATCGTCATCAATTGCTAGTCCGTATTAATGGTAAAAGCAGGTGTTTCGATACGACAATTCAAGGCTTCGCTTTCCGATCAGCACTATTCATTCATGCGGGCCGTCTTTGCGGAAACACAGTTTAGAGGCGGTCTTTTTTATGTCATTCCCGGAAATGTACCCACCAATGTGGATAATGGTGGGCTGGGGTTCTTCGGAGCGTCCGCGGTGATCAGCCGTACCTTTACGGTTACCGAAGCACATTTGGATCGTTAGTTTAGCCCGGATCACACCGCTAGGGTTAGAAATTGATTTTCTAAAGTGAAGTAGAAATAAAGAAGGGCAGTTTGATAGGCAGGTGACAATTCTTATCCTGAGTTGCGCCAGTTATCTAAAGGAGCATCGATATTTGCCCCAAGAAAAATAAATAAGAACATGTCAGAAGAGAAATTTTATCATGTTGGTGAACTTAGTTCTGAACAACCAGCTAAAACCCAATATGAATCCACCAAATTCACGAAAGCGCGTCATCCCGAACCCTATCGTTTCGAAGTAAACCTGAGTGCGGAAGCTGGCAACATGCAAAGTAAAACCGGTGTTGTCTCCGTCAATATCCCGGGATTTAGTCCGGTGAAGCTCTATTGTGATGAGCAGCCACCGGTAGGAGAGGATACGGCACCACCACCATTGGCTTTTTTTTCTGCGGGTATTGGCTTTTGTCTAATGACGCATTTGACGGACATACTTACCGCACGAAAGATTCAGGTAGACAGCCTGAAGCTGGAACAACGCATCGTGTTTAGAACGAACCTGGGCCACATGCGCGAACATGGGTACATGACAGATGGAGGTTGTGATGTAGTCGAAACGCACGTGATCATTGAAAGCCCCGAGCCGGAAGAAAGCATAAAAGACCTGCTCAACGAAGCGGAAAACGGCTGCATGGCGCATTTCGCCCTTAGAAACCCCATACCCTGGTCAACAAGGCTCGTTTACAATGGCAAGGAAGCCATCAACCGCTCTTCAGAAAACACCGATTGATGATACGAGACTGTTCACCGTTGTGGTGACGCTCAAGAAAATCAAGGCAGGACACCCGATGTTTTTAAAACATCGGGTGTCCTCAACACGCTTCAACCCCGCTTCCCCAACCACTAACTTTAAGAATTTCCGGAAAGCAGCACTGCGTTAATTCCCATTATTTTAATTGGTGTAGTATATTAAGGTAATATTTCACCGCATATGATGAATGCAAAATTGCTCCTTGAGTCCTTATTCGCCACGATATTGGTATTTATTGTACTTTGGCTTTTCTCCATATTTCCTTTAGATATCAAATTTCTCAATCCCATTAAGATCTTAATGAAGGATTTTAAGTACACGGATATCTACTATTCAAAATTTGCTGATCACCACGACAAACCCATCAATTCTGAAATCGTGCTGGTGAACATCGGCCATTTGGACCGGGGAGGAATAGCAGCCATCATGTACGCATTGCAACAAGCGAGTCCGGCGGTGATAGGGGTAGACGTGATGTTTTACTCAAAGAAAGACACCCTACAGGATCTGTTCTTAAGAGAGGAATTGTCCCGGCCCAATGTAGTCGCCACAAATATCCTGCATACCGAAGACGACCCGCCTACTGTCTTGAACTCAAATGATTTCTTTGGTGAGTTGAATTATGCCTATGCCAATCTGGTAGCGACGGACTCCCTCAACTCGACGATTCGGTACATTATGCCATTTTTTAATGAAGAAGGGTACTGGGCCGAAGCATTTACCAGTAGAATCATCGAAATGTACGACTCGACCGCTTTCGAAGCCCTCTCTAAAAGGGGCAACACATTCGAAACCATCAATTATTACGGCACCTACCAACAGTTTGTGGCCTATGAAGGAGAACAAGTCATCTTTGGTGCGTTCAATCCCGAAGATATCAATGGAAAAATCGTTTTGTTGGGCTACATGGGTGATTTTGTTGGCGATGCCTCCGACCTGGAAGATTTCAAGTATACCCCCTTAAATCATGAGGTGCTGGGGAAAAGTATTCCCGACATGCACGGGCTTACGATTCACGCCAACATACTGACCATGTACATGAACCGACAATACATTGACATCATGCCCAGGATACAGTCTGTTTTATTGGATTTTTTCATCTGCTATGTCCACGTAGTGATGTTTATTTTCATGTTTGTGAGGTTCCACCTTTGGTACCATCTTTTCGCCAAAGTGATCCAATTCTTTACAAGCGTGGTCGTCATCTATGTCATGTTTTTCCTTTATGAGACGCACCATTATAAAATCGATGCTACGTTCATATTAATTACCGTGCTGATTTCGGTTGACGTATTGTATTTGTACGAAACCCTCGCCGTGGTCGCACACAAAAGGTTTGGTTTCAAAAGTTATTTCATCAGGGAGCATTGATGGGTGGATCTCCTTGCTTAGCCCTGCTCTACAGCCTGCAAGGCATTTTATGGGTTTTGGTGCCAGATACTGGAGTATTTGGTCAGCCGTTTATGGTAACGTCAGTCAACTTCAAAACAATGGGTTGGAGGTGGGGGAGCTATGGACTTTATTGTGTGAAAAAAGATTCATCTGAAACTTTCTCAGAACCCCGTTAAGATATGCCGGAAATTAATTTACAAACGATAATTCATGCACCTATTGAAAGGTGTTTTGACTTATCAAGGAGTATTGATCTTCATAAGATTTCTACCAAACATACAGACGAGGAGGCCGTTGACGGTGTTACTTCCGGCCTGATCAATCTAAACGAGTTTGTCACATGGAGAGCCAGACATTTCGGAATACATCAGAAGTTAACAACCAGGATCACGGAACTGGATCGTCCCAAATTCTTTGTCGATGAAATGATCAAAGGGGCATTCAAAGGATTTAGACATGAGCATCATTTTGAAGCTACTCAGGTTGGGGTATTAATGACAGATATCTTTAACTATCGTTCACCGTTTGGTATTCTCGGCAAGCTGATTGATGTCCTTATTTTAGAAAGGTACATGACTCGACTTCTGATCAAGCGCAATGAGATAATTAAAGAATTTGCTGAATCAGATAAATGGAAATTGATTTTGGTTTAGAAGGAATGGATAAGTCACCCTTTGGTATCATCAACTACCTACTGCTCTATTTTATACTATCTTGCGCCAGATTTTGAAAAAAACCACATGAAGTTTTTATTACCACTCTTGCCTGTGATCCTTTCAACGGGCCTCTTTGCTCAAACCAAAAAAGTACTGACACCTGATGAAATGGATTCCTGGTCACAGGTGAAAGGCGTCCAAATGTCCGGTGATGGGTCCCTCATTTCTTACCAGGTGACTCCGGGAGTTGGAGATCAAACCCTAAAGGTCGTTTCTGATGAGGGAGATGAATTGCTAACATACGAGAGGGGTGAAGATGCCAATGTTTCCTGGGATGGAAAACACGTGATCTTCAAAATTGTACCTGCGAGGGACACGGTAAGAGCCCTTCAGCGAGTGAAGACAAAGAAAGGAAAGATGCCGCAAGATTCCTTAGGCGTTTACCATACGGGATCTGGTCAGCTTCAAAAAATCGCTCCGGTCAAAGACGTCAAGGTACCAAAAGAATGGTCCGGGTTCATTGCGTATCGATTAGACGAAATCAGAAGTGCTGCGAAAGAAAACAACGCAGACACACTGAAGCAAAAGGGTAAAGCTCCCATCAGGAAGGTAGGAAAAGACAACGGTTTTCATCTCGTTGTCCACAATCTGATCAGTCAGGCTACAGATACGTTTAAGTACGTAACCAACTACCTGTTTGCAGAAGAACAGGCTTCCATTCTGTTTGAATCAAAAGGGGTAGACAGTACCTTTCTTGCCGGCGTCTATCATTACGATCTCTTAACTAAGAACATCACGTCACTCATGACCGGGGAGCACACGTATGCGCAACATGCGATCGCCAAAGACGGCAGTCAGGTAGCCTTTTTGGTTGATACGGATACGACCAAAGTACAAATCAGGGATTACAAGTTCATGTACTGGAACCGCTCACTAGGGGCAGCCGAAGAGAAAGTCAGCCATGTAAGCCTACCCGATGACTGGATCGTCAGCCAGCATGGAAAGGTACGTTTCTCAAAGACAGGAAAGCAGGTTCATTTTGGAACCGCTCCGGTTCCTCTGGTTCAGGATACGACCCTTCTGGAGGATGAGATCATTCAGGTGGAAGTTTGGAATTATCAGGACGGCCGTCTGATGACCCAACAAGAATACAATAAAAAAGATGACCTCAAGAAGAATTACCTGGCGGCTTTCTTACCTGCCACCGATGAGGTCGTACAGATCGCTGATGAAACAACGGATGACGTATCCTTCATTGATGACGACAACCCCAATGCCCACTGGATGCTATGTAAAAACGACAAACCTTACGCCCGAAATGTCTCGTGGGAAGGCTTTCCGCCACGGAAGGATGTATACGTATTCAATGTAAAAACGGGCGAGAAAAAGGAAATAGAAAAAGGCCTGAGGGGACAAGAAAGGCTGTCACTTTTTGGCAATTACGTGCTTTCGTATGACGTGGAAGACTCCGTATGGTACAGCCATAACATCGTAACGGAAAGGAAGGTTGATTTATCTCAGGCCATCCCGACCCGCTTATTTGATGAAGAGGATGACCATCCTGATTTTCCAAGGCCTTATGGAGTCGCTGGCTGGACAACAAACGACTCCCACGTCCTCATCTACGACCGGTACGACATCTGGAAAGTAGACCCGGACGGAAAGGAAAAGCCGGTCAACCTGACGAAGGGGAGGGCGGCCAACATTCAATATCGGGTGGTGACACTTGATGAAGAAAACCCGGTCATCGATCTGAAAAACGCAGTCGTAAGTACGTTCAACGAACAAACGAAAGCGACCGGCTTTGGAAGTCTGAACGAAGCCAGACCGGTGAAAATGCATTATCAAGGAGACTTTAAGCTGGACAAGTTAAAAAAAGCAAAGAACAGCGATCGGGTCATTTTTACGCGCGCCACAAATCTGGAATTTCCAGACCTACAGGCTTCTGACCTGACCTTTAAAAAGATCACAAGACTCAGCGATGCTAACCCCCAACAGTCGGAGTACAACTGGAGCACGGTAGAGTTAATGAGCTGGACGTCACTACAAGGAACCAGGCTGGACGGATTGCTGTACAAGCCGGAGGATTTTGATCCCAACAAGAAGTATCCGATGATCGTGTATTTCTATGAACGAAATGCAGATCGGTTGCACGTGTACCATGGTGCCTTTCCCCATCGCTCAGTGATCAGACCGTCTTATTACGCAAGTAGGGGTTACATCGTCTTCATTCCCGACATCGTCTATCGGGATGGGTACCCGGGAAAGAGCTGCTACGATGCGGTGATCCCCGGGGTGACACATCTCGTGAATGAAGGCTATATTGACGAAGCACGCATCGGTGTGCAGGGTCACAGCTGGGGCGGTTACCAGGCGGCATACCTCATTACCCAGACGGACCTATTTAAGTGTGCCGAAGCCGGAGCTCCCGTCGCCAATATGATCAGTGCCTATGGAGGCATCCGTTGGGGTTCCGGGATGAGCCGGATGTTCCAATATGAACATACCCAGAGCCGGATCGGAGGCACACTTTGGGAGTACCCTTTCCGATACATCGAAAATTCGCCGATCTTCTATGTAGATAAGATCAATACGCCTTTGCTCATCATGCACAACGACAAAGACGGAGCGGTCCCCTGGTACCAGGGCATAGAACTCTTTGTAGCCATGCGACGGCTCAATAAAACCGCCTGGATGCTCAACTACAACGACGAACCCCACTGGCCGACCAAGCGTGAAAACATCAAAGACTTCCAGGTAAGGATGCAGCAGTATTTTGATCATTACCTGATGGGCCAACCCATGCCGGAATGGATGGACAGAGGCATACCCGCCATAGAGAAAGGCATCAACAGAGGGTATTGATCGGTTTTTTCATCCATGATGGCTTATCACAAGTGTGTCAACCTATTTCAGGACAAGACACCTATGGAAGTACCAGGATTTGAAGCCAATATTCCCCCTTTTTTTGG